>JAESUG010000037.1 GCA_016763185.1 Robiginitomaculum sp.
TTATAATCATGAAATCTAATCTTAATTTCTCCACGTTTACCTACTGCATCAATAGCATTCAACAACAAATTTAGGAATACTATCCTCATTTTTTGAGAATCACACCTAGCTATTACATCATTTTGTGGTAAAACAACATCAACATCATCATACAAATCTTGAGAATCTAAAATATTTGTTAAAATATCTAGTATGGAAGTTTTTTCAATTAGTAAAGGAGTTGTTTTAACAAAATCCAATACATCCTCAATTTGATGTGTAATACGATTTACAGCATTATTTATTTTAGTGAATTTTGCATCTTCAATGTCAGGATATTTTAGTTTAAGAATTTCTAAAGATGCCATAATTATTGCAAGAGGATTTCTAATGTCATGTGCCATTCGTCCAGCTAAAACACCAACAACAGAAAGTTTTTCAGATTTTAATAGTTTATCTTGGACAGTTTCTAATTTATGGGTCATTAGGTTAATGTCTTCAGATAGTTCACCAATCTCGTCTTTAGAAATATCATCTATTCTCAAATGTAATTTATTTTTGGCTATTTCTTGTGTAGCAGAACGAATTTGGAAAATAGGTTTTAAAATGGATTTTAAAAGATAATGTCTTAAAATTATAAGAACAAAAATAAAAACTGAAACAACTATTATTATTAGTACAGTAGAAAATTTAACAAGTTCAGATACATCTTTTCCTTTTTGTTCAACTTGTTTTTCATTCAGTATTAAAAGAGAATCAATTTCAACAAATAAGACATCTTTGGAATTTTTGAATTCATTTTTTATTTTAATAAACTCATCACCTGAAATTCCTCTTTTTCTATAATCAACAAATTTATCAGAAATAATTGTAAATTCTTCCCATTTCAAATTTATTTGCTCTATAGATTCTGTAGCAATAGTTCCAGAAACTTGATGTTTGTACAATTCAAATAATTGAATAAACAAAATTTTGTTTTCCTCTATTTCAGATAGAATCTTAGATGATTGAAGATTTGTATCATGCACTTTATCACCAGATACTCTAAAATTTTCTTCAAACAGGGTAAATTCAAGTGTAGATATTAGAACATTTGATGCCATCAACCTCATATCTTTTAAAAGACTCAAACGAGGAATAAGTTCATCATTAAGAATTGAAAAGTTTTCTTCGACATTCAAAGTATTATCAATTATAATTAAAGATGTTATTGCCAAAATAACAGATAAAATAATAATTTCTAATGTAAATTTTTTTTTAATTTTCATAATTTATCAATCCTATTGTAATATTTTCCAAATTTGATATTTAAAAAAATAATTATTAAGATTGTAGATCAAAATCATCAATACATTTCAAAATAAAATGATCGATATAAAAAGAAGATCGCATATAATTTAAATATTTACTTGTAAGAAATTTAGAAAAAAATATTTCTTGAAAAATTTATCATTTTGAGATGTTAGGAACAGATCAGGTTAATATGATATTACTGTGTAAGAAAAAAGTTGGGGAGTTTCAAATTAAATTCAAGGATAATAGTAATTTCTTTATCGATTTTACTTTTAACAATAGGGGCAACAAACCTAGATGGGGCATTTGCACATCATAAAGAAGGACACGATAATGGAGGTGGAAATGACAATGGTAACAATGGTAACAATGGTAACAATGGTAACAATGGTAACAATGGTAACAATGGTAACAATGGTGACAATGGTGACAATGGTAATGAGAATAAAAAAAATAAAGATAAAAAAGATAAAAGAACTGACAAAGAAAAATATGGAGAGAAAAGTAAAAATAACTTATTAAAAGTAGATCAAAAAAATAAAGAAAAAGAAGTTAAAGAAAAGAAAAATGAAGTTATTAATGCTATAAAACCAAATAAAAATAAAGATAAAAAAACAGATTCAAAAATTACTAAATTTATTCAAAGTAAAGATCAGAAAACATACGCAAAAGAAAATGGAATTGATTTTCATGAAGGAAATACCAGATTAATAATTAATACAAATGGATTAAGTAATGATGTATTAAACAAAATTAAAGAATTTGGCATAATTGAGATCTTAAAAGGTGATCAAATACAAATTAGCATGCCTGTAAATGAAATTTCAAAGATAGTCAATATATCGGAAATTAAAAATATAAAGTCTACAATTCCACCGATTCAAAATAAAGACATTATTGTTGATGGAAGAATAATAGAAGATTCAATTTTTACAAAAAATATTATTTCTAGTACTCCAGTATCAATTGCAATTATTGATCTTGCTTTTAATGAAAAGAATCAAAAAATATCAGACAATGTAATTGAAAATGTTTCATTTAGACACATCTATGAAAATTCAGATTCGCTAAAAATTGACAACAATGAATCATTGCATGGGACTGCAATGGCGCAAATTATTACTAGTATGCTACCAGATGTAAAATTACATCTTCTTTCTGCAGGAACAGAATTAGAATTTATTGATGCTATGGATTATGCAATTTCAAAAGATGTAGATATTATAACAATCTCATATACTTGGGTAAATTACGATACAGATGGAACAAGTGGCATCACAAAGAAAGTAGAAGATGCAATAAAATCTAAAATTACAGTAGTTGTACCATCTGGAAATTATGCTAAAAATCATTGGGAAGGAAAATTCATAGATACAGATGGTGACAAGTGGCATGAATTTTCAAATTCTGATGAAGGGATGACTATCAGTGTAGATGGAAAACGAGTGTATGAAGAAAAACCAATTCTTGTGTATTTGAAATGGAATGATATTGATGGTAATTTTTCTGATTTTGATTTAACATTATTTGATTCAGGGGGTAAAATTGTAGATTATTCATCAACTCTCCAAAATCAAGAATCAGATAAACTTGAATATCTATACTATGTCCCTAAATTTCCAGGAGAATACCATATAGGAATATCAAATTTTGGTCAACATAATAATTCTAAACTAAAAATTTTTAGCGTCTATGATGAATTGGAGTATTCACAAAGTCAAGGTAGTGTAGGAGTACCAACAGATGCTAGAGGGATAGTGGTTGCAGGTTCACTTGGAAGTGATAACAATGTACAATCATTCAGTTCTAAAGGACCAACAGAGAATGGACTAATAGTACCAAATATTTTAGTTAAAGATGGAATCATTACAGAAATTTACAAAGAAGAGGCATTTCATGGTACATCAGCATCAGCAGCATATGTTTCAGGTCTAATTGCAATATTATATTCAGAAATAGATGAAATTAATCCAATGACCATTACAGATTTACTGTATGAAAATATGTTAGCAACAACAAATACGGAAAATTCAGATATTCAAATTACAGGGAGTGCTGGAAAATTATCCAAGTCAAATGGGGTTAGTAATTGGTATTTGTCATTAAATGAGGATTCAGTAGGACATTTTCCAATAAAGTACACAAGTAATGAAAAAAATAACTATAAAATAATTTCATGTGAAAAAGATTTGATCATAATTCAAAATATTAAAACAAAAGATTTGTTGTGTGTTTCAGAATCTACAGCAAAATCCTTGATAAACAGAAATTGGGTTATTCAATACTAAAATTATCTAAACAAGTCTTCTTTGTCTAAACGGATTAATTTATCCACACCAAGTTCTTCAATCTTAAAGGAATAATCACGAATAATCACTACAGGGCAGTTCAGAGTTTTACCCATTACAAGTTCTGCTGCTGCAGAAAATTCATCAGCTATTGCAATTTCAGTTATGCGTAAAATTTTTCCAAAAGAATCCATAGTTCCAGCATAA
>JAESUG010000038.1 GCA_016763185.1 Robiginitomaculum sp.
CCCCGAAGTTTGGGATATTCTTGATGAAGTGATCCGCGAACATCCGGTTCTGCTTAACCGGGCGCCGACCTTGCATCGTTTGGGTATTCAAGCGTTTGAACCAAAACTAATTGAAGGCAAAGCCATTCAATTGCATCCATTGGTTTGTACCGCCTTTAACGCTGACTTTGATGGGGATCAAATGGCGGTCCATGTACCATTGTCGATGGAAGCACAGCTTGAAGCTCGTGTGTTGATGATGTCGACCAACAACATCTTATCACCTTCGAACGGCAAGCCAATTATCGTACCGTCGCAGGATATTATTTTGGGACTGTACTTTTTGTCATTGGATCTAGACAAGCAAAAAGGCGAAGGCATGGTTCTTGGCGGTTTGGCTGAAATTGAAGCTGCGATGCATGCTGGGTATTTGGACTTACATGCCAAAATCAAAGCGCGCTACACCACCAAAGACGAAGACGGAAACGCGGTGTCGGCGATTTATGACACGACACCGGGTCGGTTCATGGTGGCTGATATTATGCCAAGGCACCCAAAAGTTCCATTTTCGATGACCAATGATGTGCTGACCAAAAAAGCGGTGAGTGACATGATCGACGTCGTCTATCGTCATTGTGGTCAAAAGGCGACGGTTATCTTCTGTGACCAATTAATGGGCCTAGGCTTTCGCGAAGCGGCGCGGGCCGGGATTTCATTTGGCAAAGATGATATGATCATCCCGGACGAGAAAAAAACACTCGTCGCTGAAACTCGTAAATTGGTTGCAGATTATGAGCATCAATATTCTAGTGGCTTGATCACACGCGGTGAAAAATACAACAAAGTCGTTGATGCATGGTCAAAATGTACCGATAAAATTGCGGATGCGATGATGGACACCATGCAAAAGCCCAAAAAAGGCGTGCCCGCGGTCGAAGGCATTAATTCAGTGTTTATGATGGCACACTCTGGGGCGCGTGGTTCAAAAAACCAAATGAAACAGCTCGCCGGCATGCGTGGACTGATGGCCAAACCGTCAGGCGAGATTATTGAAACACCGATTATTTCAAACTTTAAAGAAGGCTTGTCGGTTTCTGAATACTTCTCGTCTACCCATGGGGCGCGTAAAGGCCTTGCTGATACGGCGCTAAAAACCGCCAACTCCGGGTATCTAACCCGCCGTTTGGTCGATGTGGCACAAGACAGTATTGTTCGTGAAAACGATTGCGGCACTGATCTTGGCATTGAAATCACGCCGGTGATTAATGCGGGTGAAGTTGTGGTCTCGATTGGAGAACGGGTATTGGGCCGAGTTTGTGCCGAAGATATTTTACACCCTGAAACCAATGATATCATTGCGGCCCAAGATACCTATTTGGAAGAAAACTTGGTAGCCGTTATTGATGCCGCCGAGGTGTTGGCGATTAAAGTACGTTCGCCACTGACTTGCGAAACCAAAAGCGGAATTTGCGCGGCCTGTTACGGTCGCGACTTGGCCCGCGGGGTTCCGGTCAGCATGGGCGAAGCGGTTGGCGTGATTGCGGCCCAGTCTATTGGCGAGCCGGGCACCCAGTTGACCATGCGGACCTTCCATATTGGTGGCGCGGCACAGGTTTCCGAACAATCGTTTATTGAAACCGCCCATGAAGGCAAGTTGGTATTTGAAAACCGCTCAACGGTGACCGATGCCAATGGCGTTATGATCGTGCTTAGTCGCTCGATGAAGGCTTCGGTGGTTGATGGCAAAGGCAAAGAACGCGAGTCGTATAAACTGCTTTATGGTTCGAAATTGCTGGTGGATAAAGGTGTCAAAGTAAAACGGGGCCAACGGCTTAGTGAGTGGGATCCATACAGTACTCCGATCATCACCGAAGCCGGTGGTGTTGTGAAATTATTGGACGTGGTTGATGGTTTGTCCGTCAAGGAGGAAACCGACGAAGCCACCGGGATTAACTCACGGGTGATTGTCGATTGGCGCTCGAGCACACGCGGTGCGACGCTCCAGCCAAAAATCGCCGTTTTGGGCGAAGATGGCGAGCCGGTGAAAATGGATGGCGGTAAAATCGCCAATTATGTGTTGGCCGTGGGCGCGATTTTATCGGTGGAAGATGGCGACGTGGTTGCGCCGGGTGCCGTGATTGCGCGTATTCCGAATGAGGGCGCAAAAAACCGGGATATCACCGGTGGCCTACCACGTGTTGCCGAACTGTTCGAAGCTCGCAAGCCAAAGGATCACGCTATTTTGGCGGATATTGATGGCAAGGTTGAGTTTGGTCGTGACTATAAGAATAAACGCAAAATCTTCATCGTGCCTGAGGACGAAGATCAACCAAAATCCGAGTTCTTGGTGCCAAAAGGCAAGCACATGAATGTCCAAGACGGTGATATGATCAAACGCGGTGAGGCCTTGCTGGATGGCAATCCAGCGCCGCATGATATTTTGCAAATTTTGGGCGTTGAAGCTTTGGCCAAATATTTGGTCACTGAAATTCAAGACGTATATCGCCTGCAAGGGGTGCCGATTAATGACAAACATATCGAAGTGATTGTTCGCCAAATGTTGCAGAAAGTAGAAATCATCGATGGTGGTGGAACCGATCTGCTCAAAGGCGAACAACTTGACCGGATTGCATTTGATCGCATCCAAGAAAAAGCCAAAGCGGACAAACTAGTATTGGCCAAAGCCAAGTCGGTATTGTTGGGGATCACCAAAGCTAGCTTGCAAACGAATTCGTTTATCTCGGCAGCTTCATTCCAAGAAACGACACGGGTGCTTACCCAAGCTGCGGTTGAAGGTAAATCGGATAATCTGGAAGGCCTGAAAGAAAACGTCATCGTCGGTCGGTTAATCCCGGCCGGTACCGGTGCTGCGTTCCGGGTCTTACAACGGGTTGCTGATGAACGCGATGCAGTTGAATTGGCGGCGAGGGAAGCTGAAAAAGCGGCCCAGATTGAGCCACTGCCTGATGAGATTGCCAAAGAAGCCGGTTAAGGTATTCTCGTATACCAAAAGAAAAGGGCCGTTCAGGAAACTGAGCGGCCCTTTTTTATGATGGGTCTGCCTTGGTTTCGCGCACACCTAATCCAGTTAATACCGTCCAATAGCTCACAACAAAAACCCCAAAAGCCACCACCCAAAACCCGGTTGCGAGTTGGTGATAAAATACGCCAGCAAATATCGAACCAAAGACCCGGGTAATGGCGGCTAGGGTGATACAAGCATAAATCAAATTGGTTGCGATATCCGCTTGTAGTGCCCGACCCGTATGCCCACGGCTGGCGCGGGTCATTACGGCCAAAATCATCGAAGCAAAGGCACCGGTGGTAAAGGCGTGAATGGCAGCGCTTAAGGTTGGGAATTCGAAAAGGATATGGGCAGACAATAAGGCAAAGCCAATTCCGATCCATGCATAAGACAAATGCAATATCCATAACATCGGCTCAAACAACACATGAAGGCTACACCAGCGCGACATGCGCAAAAAATGCAAACCGGCACAAACCAAAGCAAATAGGGCGGTTGCGAGCGCGTTCGGAAAAAACGTAAAGCCAAGCCCGGTTAGTAAGGTCACGAGCAATGTTAGTTTGTCTGTATTGCCGCTCGGTGCAGGCAATTTGGCAGATTTGCGTTGTTTTAAGGCGTTGGTGGTGAAGCTTGGGATAATACGGCCACCAATCATCGCGACCAGTAATACCAATAACGCAACCGCGCCGCGTATCGCAAACCCGTGATCAGGTACCATACCAGCTTGTTCCAGGTGAAATTGGATATTGGCGAGGGCGAGGCCAAATATTGGAACCACAATTCTTAAATTTCGCCAATTTTGCCCCGCAGCAATTTCGCGAAATGCGACGGCGGACAATGTCAACAAAAACAAACAATCAAGCACGGCTGCTATTGTGGGTTCGGTTGCTTGGCCAACCAACATGGCAATGCGCCCAATCGCCCACAAGCTAACCAGCCCAGCCAACGGCCACCCGCGCACGGGCAAGCCTCCCGTCCAATTTGGAATCGCAGTCAGTAAGAAGCCAGCAACCGCCGCAACAGCAAAGCCAAATAACATTTCATGGGCGTGCCAAGCGGCATCCACGTATAGGCCAAACACCGGAGTACCAAACCAACTAAACACCCAAAGGGCGAGGGCAATAATCGCCCAGAGCGCAGCGCCCAAGAAAAACGGCCTGAAACCTTGCGAGAAGAACACCCAGCCTTCATAATTTCGCCGCGCATCGATTCTTAATCGAGTCTCATTTCTCGAATTTCGTAGTTTATCCGTTTCATTTTGCATCGCTTCCCCCCAGTTCCGGTTATGAGTCGTTTTAACGGGTCGTTTCTATGAGATTTTACAGCAAATTCACCGAGAAAGACAATTTGAGGTCTAAACTATATTCATCTTGATAAAATCATGTGCAAAAAAAGCCATAATAGTGATTTTTGCTCTCTTGACCAAAACTAAAACGCAGACTAGGTTCCGCTTCCGCTTCAAAGGTTGGCCGTGACGAATTTGTCAAACGCTGTCCGGAGCATCAGAAATTGGGGATATCCCCCTTATTATACCGCTGGTCTTTTTGACTTAGCGGAATTTGTTTTGCCGAATGTAATTTATCGCGTTCGGTTTGGTTTAATTTGCGAGACGTTATTCTCGCTATAGAGAACAGGATTGAGGCCTTATATGCCAACAATCAACCAATTGATCCGGAAACCCCGGAAACCGAAAGCGAAGCGCAACACCGTGCCGGCGCTGATGGCTTGTCCACAGCGACGAGGTGTTTGCACACGTGTTTATACCACCACTCCAAAAAAGCCGAACTCGGCTTTGCGTAAAGTGGCCAAAGTCAGACTGACTTCTGGTCATGAAGTGGTGAGCTATATTCCAGGTGAAGGCCATAACCTACAAGAACACTCGGTGGTCTTGATCCGGGGCGGTCGCGTAAAAGATTTGCCGGGTGTGCGCTATCATATCCTACGTGGTGTTTTGGATACGCAAGGCGTTAAAGATCGTAAACAACGTCGTTCCAAATACGGCACCAAGCGGCCGAAATAAGAGGAATATTTAAGATGTCACGTCGCCACCGCGCAGAAAAACGAGAAGTCCATCCGGATCCAAAATTCGGAGACTTAATTCTCACCCGTTTCATGAATTATGTCATGCAAGACGGCAAGAAGTCTTTGGCCGAGAATATAGTCTATGGGGCATTGGAAATTGTTGAGGAAAAATCTCGACGCGAACCCTTGCCGTTATTCCACGAAGCCTTGGAAAATGTCATGCCGACCGTCGAGGTTCGTTCTCGTCGGGTTGGCGGTGCCACCTATCAGGTTCCGGTCGAAGTTCGCCCTGAACGGCGCAAAGCTTTGGCCATTCGTTGGTTAATTGGCGCGGCGCGCAAACGTAACGAAAAAACCATGCGCGAACGGCTGGCTGGCGAATTACTTGATGCCTCCAGCAATCGCGGTTCCGCAGTTAAAAAGCGTGAAGACACACACCGGATGGCCGATGCCAACCGTGCGTTCTCTCATTATCGTTGGTAGAGTAGTAAGGTTTAGAGCAAGCAGATGGCCCGTATTCATAAAATTGAAGACTATCGCAATTTCGGCATTATGGCCCATATTGACGCTGGTAAAACCACGACGACCGAGCGGATTTTGTACTATTCAGGCAAATCCCACAAAATCGGTGAAGTTCATGACGGCGCGGCCACAATGGATTGGATGGAACAAGAGCAAGAGCGTGGAATTACCATCACCTCTGCTGCGACCACGACATTTTGGAACGACAAGCGCCTAAACATTATCGACACCCCAGGCCATGTGGACTTTACCATTGAGGTCGAGCGTTCTTTACGGGTGCTAGATGGCGCGATTGCGTTATTGGACGCCAATGCCGGTGTCGAGCCACAAACCGAAACCGTCTGGCGTCAAGCCGATAAGTACGAAGTGCCTCGGATGATTTTTGTCAATAAAATGGACAAAATCGGCGCTGATTTCTTTATGTCGGTCGACATGATCGAAAAACGCTTGGGCGCGAATACACTGGTGATTCAATTGCCAATTGGTGCTGAAAATGAGTATCAGGGCCATATTGATCTAGTAAAAATGAAGTCGGTCATCTGGTCTGGTGAAGCTTTGGGTGCCGAATTTACGGTAGGTGATATTCCAGCTGACTTGCTTGAGTTATCCGCTGAGTGGCGTGAAAAGCTAGTCGAAAAAGCTGTCGAATTAGATGACACGGCGATGGAAGCTTACCTTGAAGGTAGTGAGCCAAGTGTAGAGCTGCTACAAAAACTAATTCGCCGCGGGACTGTCGAGAATATATTTGTCCCTATCTTGTGCGGCACTGCCTTTAAGAACAAAGGTGTTCAAACCTTGCTGGATGCCGTGGTTGATTATTTGCCTTCGCCAGTTGATATTGAGGCCATTAAGGGCATTGACGTCAAAACCGATGAGCCGATCGCGCGGACGGCTTCGGATGATGAGCCATTGGCGTTATTGGCGTTTAAGATCATGAATGACCCGTTTGTGGGCACGCTTACCTTTGCGCGGATTTATTCCGGTACATTGGAAACCGGTACTTCATTGTTGAATT
Organism: Robiginitomaculum sp.; assembly: GCA_016763185.1. Lineage (GTDB taxonomy): Bacteria > Pseudomonadota > Alphaproteobacteria > Caulobacterales > Maricaulaceae > Robiginitomaculum_B. The sequence continues at coordinate 6,564 of JAESUG010000038.1, forward strand.
CTGTCAAAGAGAAAAAAGAGCGCATTGGCCGGATGTTGTTGATGCACTCAAACTCACGTGAAGATATCAAACAGGCATATGCGGGCGATATTGTTGCGATTGCTGGCCTAAAAGACACGACCACTGGCGATACGCTTTGCGATCCGATGCATCCGGTTATCTTGGAGCGGATGGAGTTTCCTGACCCGGTGATTGAGATCGCGATTGAGCCAAAAACCAAAGCTGACCAGGAAAAGCTAGGCATTGCCTTGCAACGCTTAGCCGCAGAGGATCCATCATTTCGGGTGTCTTCGGACGAAGAAAGTGGCCAGACCATTATCGCCGGCATGGGCGAGTTGCATTTGGATATTTTGGTTGACCGGATGAAGCGCGAATTTGGTGTTGAGGCCAATATTGGCCAGCCACAAGTGGCGTATCGTGAAACCCTTGGGATCAAAGCGAATATTGATTACACCCACAAGAAGCAGTCTGGTGGTTCCGGTCAGTTTGCCCGCGTTAAGATTACTTTCGAGCCGCTTGAATCGGGTGAAGGTATTCAATTCGAGAGCAAGGTTGTCGGCGGTAATGTGCCTAAAGAATACATTCCAGGCGTTGAAAAAGGCATCAAACAGATTGCCGCAAACGGTATTATTGCTGGTTTTCCATTGATCGATTTCAAAGCGACGTTGTATGATGGCGCGTATCATGATGTGGATAGTTCGGTCATGGCATTTGAAATTGCTGGCCGCGCTGCGTTACGCGAAACCAAGAAATATTGCGAACCAAAATTGCTGGAGCCGATTATGAAGGTCGAGGTGGTCACACCTGAAGACTATACGGGTTCAGTGATCGGAGACTTGAATTCTCGCCGCGGGCAAATTCAAGACCAAGAAGTGCGGGGAACCGCAAATGTAGTGAATGCTATGGTGCCGTTGGCGAACATGTTTGGTTATGTCAACAACTTGCGCTCGATGAGCCAAGGTCGCGCCCAGTATTCGATGGAGTTTGATCATTATCAGCCGGTACCTAAGGCAGTAGCAGAGGAAGTCATTGCCAAGCACGCGTAAATTTGCGCGAAACCGGTAATTTTTTGGAGATAGAACCATGGCAAAAGAGAAGTTTGAGCGTAACAAGCCGCATATGAACATTGGCACGATTGGCCATGTTGATCACGGCAAGACGACGTTGACGGCAGCGATCACCAAGTATTTTGGTGAGTTTATGGATTATGACGCGATTGATGCGGCCCCTGAGGAAAAAGCTCGTGGGATTACCATCTCGACGGCGCATGTTGAGTATGAGACGGAAGCCCGTCACTACGCGCATGTGGATTGTCCGGGTCACGCCGATTATGTGAAGAACATGATCACCGGCGCGGCGCAGATGGATGGTGGTATCTTGGTGGTCAATGCGGCCGATGGCCCGATGCCACAAACCCGCGAGCACATTTTGCTAGCTCGTCAAGTTGGTGTGCCGGCGTTGGTTGTGTACATGAACAAGGTTGACCAGGTTGACGACGATGAGTTGTTGGAGCTGGTTGAGATGGAAATCCGTGAGCTGCTATCGTCGTATGATTATCCGGGCGATGACATTCCGATTATTGCTGGTTCTGCGTTGGCCGCTCTTGAGGGTCGCGACCCTGAGATTGGCGAGGAAAGCATCCGCAAGCTAATGGCAGCGGTTGACGAATATATTCCACAACCAAAGCGGGCGATTGATAAGCCGTTCTTGATGCCGATTGAAGATGTGTTTTCGATCTCAGGGCGCGGTACCGTGGTTACGGGCCGGGTTGAGCGCGGCGTGATTAATATTGCGGAAGAGATTGAAATTGTTGGCATTCGTGACACACAAAAGACGGTTTGTACCGGTGTTGAGATGTTCCGCAAATTGCTCGACCGCGGTGAAGCGGGTGACAATATTGGCGCACTGCTTCGTGGTGTTAGCCGTGAAGATGTGGAACGGGGCCAGGTTTTATGTGCGCCGGGTTCGATTACGCCGCATACCAAGTTTATTGGTGAGGCTTATATCCTGACCAAAGAAGAAGGCGGTCGTCATACGCCGTTTTTTGACAATTACCGTCCCCAGTTTTACTTCCGGACGACGGATGTAACCGGTGTTGTCACCTTGCCAAGCGGTACCGAGATGGTAATGCCTGGCGATAATGTGAATATCAATGTTGAACTGATCCAACCGATCGCAATGGAAGACAAGCTACGCTTTGCCATCCGCGAAGGTGGCCGCACCGTTGGTGCCGGCGTGGTCAGCAAAATCGTAGAGTAAAATATAGGCGGCGTTTGTCG
>JAESUG010000039.1 GCA_016763185.1 Robiginitomaculum sp.
CTGTCAAATGCTATTAAATTTACCGAAAAAGGCCAAGTCAAACTTGATGTTACTCGTGATGACACCCCGCCCACGCCACAATTGCTGATCAAAATCACTGACTCTGGTATTGGGATGACTGAAGATGCACAAAAATTGATCTTTGAACGTTTCAGCCAAGCCGACAGCTCTATCACCCGCAATTTCGGTGGTACTGGGTTAGGGTTGGCCATCGTAAAACAGTTGGTTGATGCGATGCACGGCGATATCGAAGTACAAAGCACCCCCGGAATTGGCAGTGTATTTACGGTAACCATACCGTTACAGCAAACCAAGACCGAAGAAGTTGAAAGTATTGAAGCAGAAGTAACTGAAAATAAAAACAGGTTGAATGTTTTAGTTGCTGAAGATCATCCCGCCAATCAATTCCTGGTTCGCAAACTTCTCGAAGCTGGAAATCATCAGGTCACATTAGTTGAAAATGGCCAACTAGCGGTCGAAGCCGTGCAAACCGCCGATTTTGATATCGTGTTGATGGATTTGCAAATGCCGGTAATGGACGGGTTAACCGCCATAAAAACCATCCGCGCACTGGGCACCCCCAAAGCAGGTATCCCGATCATTGCCGTAACAGCAGATGTGATGGCCGATCAAGTTGCCCGCACTCACAAAGCCGGGGTCAATGCCCATATCGGAAAACCGATTAACCCAAGTGATCTCTACCAAGCCCTAACCGAACACAGCACAAAACCGGCACGAAACACAGCAAAGATACAAAAGACGGGCTAGAGTGAGTTACTTTTCTGGTGGATGAAAACCGCCTTCGATATTGGCCACCATCCACGTATAGGCCGCATACACTGCCGTATTTTGGGCAACGTCACTGCGGTCTATTTTGTCCAAAGTGTCATCTGGCGTGTGGTGCAGATCAAAATAGTTCCAACCATTTTGCACCAATGAAATGGCCGGCGCACCAGCCCGCGTCAACGCTGAGACATCCGAGCCACCAGAGGCCGTGCGTTTGCCCTTGGTCACCCCAAGAGGGGCCAACACCAACTGTATCCGATCGGCCTTGGCCTCGTCGTTTTTGGAAATCCCGGTGTCCATTCGCCACACTCGGCCCGCACCAAAATCAGATTCGGTCACCATCATAATTTGATCGAAATCTCCGGCTGCTTGGTGCGCCCTGACATACTCAAAAGCGCCGTACAATCCGACTTCTTCCGCCCCAAATAACACCACCCGAATGGTTCGTTTTGGTTGTCCAAAATCCTGAATGAGTTTCGCAGCTGCCATCACAATACCAACCCCAACACCATCGTCTTGGACACCGGGGGAATTGTCCCAACTATCTAAATGTGCGGCGATTAACACCACTTCGTCCGGAAACTCGGAGCCGGGAATTTCGGCAATTACATTTCCCGATTGCACCGTACCGATAAACCGCGAGGTTTGGGTGAAATGGATACTAAGGTCTGGTTTTAACACCATCAACCTCGCCAATTGATCAGCATCCGGATTGGACAATGCGGCTGCTGGAATGGGAGGTGTCCCTTTGCGATACGAGGTACCGCCCGTATGCGGGTTGCGGTGATGACTGGTGCCAACAGAACGAATAAGTAACCCGATCGCACCTCGCTTGGCCGCTTCATACGCCCCTACCCGGCGCCGAAGCCCAGCGGCACCATATCCACTACCATCTTGGGTTCGTACCATCCCGCCATCAATAAATGCTATTTTGCCGGTTAACGCATCGTCATCCGCCGCCAGCAATGCTGCATAATCGGCAAAGCGCACCACCGGCGCCGTAATGCCACCCACCGGCGTGCCCACAGATTTACCAAGCGCCGTGCCCATTAGCGGTTGGGTATAAGGCGCACCGACTTGAATAGATATCTGCCCCCGTTCCCAGCCTTTCATGTCAAAGGTTTCGATATGAATTTTGTCAAATCCCAAGCTTTCAAAATTACGAACCGCCCATGCCCGCGCCCGCGCCTCTGCCGCAGAACCGGCAAGCCGGGGCCCGATCTCAGTGGTCAGACTTTCCGTCAGCTCATAAGAAAGCGAACTGGCCAACGCCCGTTTTATCAGCTCATTCGCTTGGGCTTCTAACTCATCAGCACTGGCCAAAGGTGCAAAAAACATCAACAAAGCCAATAAAAACACTGGGAGACGAAGGGTCATAAGCAAACTCCAAAATTTGTGAGACATCTAAAAATCTATCGGTATTCTGGCACATGTAATACGCGCGCGCTAGCACTGCTTGACGTTATCCAGCAACCGGTTCACAACATCGTCAACAAAATACACGTAAACAATAACGGAGACATCATTATGGGAAATTTTGGACGTAATCTTGGCCTAGCGACCTTGGGTTTTGCTTTTGCAATGCCGGTGTTGGCCGACGAGGGAATGTGGACACCGGACCAAGTCCCACAAATTGCCGCTGCCATGAAGGAAAAGGGTCTAAAACTGAACCCTGAAGCCTTATCTGATTTAACCGCGCATCCGATGGGCGCGATTGTCTCGCTGGGCGGATGTACCGCTTCTTTTGTTTCCGATACCGGATTGGTTGTGACCAATCATCATTGTGCCTACGGCTCTATTCAATATAATTCTACCGCCGAGAAAAACCTGATTGTTGATGGCTTTTATGCCGAAACTTTGGGCGACGAGCTGCCCGCTGCACCGGGTAGCCGGGTGTCTGTTACCACAGATGTAACCGATGTAACCCAACAAATCACCGGCGGTTTGGCCGAAGAAATGTCAGCCCGCGACCGGTTTCAGGCAATTGATGATCGGCGCAAAAAAATGGTTGCCGATTGCGAAGTCGATGAAGCTACTAGGTGTGCTGTCTCGGCATTTCACGGCGGTTTGCAATATTTTCTCACCACCCGCATGACCATTTTGGATGTTCGACTTGTCTATGCGCCCGCCGGTGCAGTGGGCAAATATGGCGGCGATATTGATAACTGGCAATGGCCGCGCCACACCGGTGATTTCGCATTTTATCGTGCCTATGTCGGACCGGACGGCACGCCGGCTGATTTTGCCGAAGAAAACATCCCCTTTGTCCCCAAACATCATTTGGCAGTGCAACCACAAGGATTACGCAATGGTGACTTTGTGATGGCTGCCGGTTATCCGGGTCGGACCAGCCGGTATCGGCGGTTAAGTGAGGTCAATCATGCCTTTAGCTGGCAATATCCGTTGTTGGAAGATGTGCTTGGAAATTGGATCGGCACCATCGAGAGCGCGGCACCAACCGGGTCCGATGCGCGGGTGAAATATGCCTCGCTATTGGCCGGGTTGAACAATTTTCACAAAAACCTCGGCGGCCAAATGGAAGGCGCGCGCAAAGTTGGCCTGACCAGCCGCAAGAAAGCAACGGAAACCGCGCTTGATGCATGGGTCGCGGCGGATGCCGACCGAATTGCCAAATACCAGACATCCATTGCCAAAATGGACGCGGTCATTCTCGCCGGGCAACAAACCCGAGTGCGCGACCAGTTTTATGGGTATGTCGGCGCTCGTCCCGCTTTACTTTCCGCAGCCAAACGATTGTATCGGTTGTCCCTAGAAAAACAAAAGCCTAATGAGGCCCGTGAACCCGGTTTCCAAGACCGCGATATGCGCGGATTTTCCCAAAGAATACAACGAACCGACCGCAGATACGACGCCAAAGTCGACCAAACCGTCTGGGAAATGTTCCTAACATATTATGGCTCATTAGAAGGCGCGGACAGAGTTGCCGCATTTGATATGGCATTGGGTATGAGCGGTGCTGATCTACCTGATGTAAGCGGGTATTACGCCAATCCAGCCTTAGCAACGTCCGAAGCACGATTGGCTTGGATGGAAAAAACACCGGCTGATTTTGAAGCAAGCGATGACCCGTTCATTCGTTTGGCGGTGGCCTTATTTGACTATGACATGGAACGCGAAGAAACGCTCAAAATCCGAGCAGGCAAACTACAAACCCTGCGCCCCAAATATATGGAAGCGATCATTGCCTATAGCCAAACCCAAGGCAAAGCCATCTACCCTGATGCCAATTCCACCTTACGCATCACCTATGGCACTGTATTGGGCGGTAGTCCCCAAGATGGGCTGGAATACAAACCGTTCACGACACTTGAAGGTATTTTGGCCAAAGATACTGGCCTTGACCCCTTTGACTCGCCCAAAGCACAACTGGCTTTGATCGAAGCTGGTGATTATGGTAAGTATGCCTTGGACGATATTGGTTCGGTACCGGTGAACTTCTTGGCTGATCTGGATATTACCGGCGGCAATTCTGGCTCTCCAGCGTTAAATGACAAAGGCGAATTGGTCGGTTTATTATTTGACGGCACCTATGAAAGCATCAATTCCGATTGGGATTTTGATGTCAAAACCACGCGCTCCATCCAGGTTGATGTGCGCTATATGTTGTGGGTGATGGAAAAACTGGACCATACAGATCGGTTGTTGGTTGAAATGGGCGTAAAATAAGCGTCCATATTTTTGGGAGAATTATGATGAAGAACTTTCTTATTTTAGGGGGCGTGGCGGGCCTGTTGCTCGGGGCTTGCGCCCAAGAAACGGATGCAGAAACAAAACTCGAAGCATCTACGCCATTACCGCGCGGCGAAGTGCCCAGCGATATGATGGGTGAAGCCAAGCTTGCCTTAAGCGTTTCTGAAGCCGGATTACGCGCCCGTATTGCCGAGCTATCGGACGACAAATACGAAGGTCGCGCCCCAACCACACCGGGCGGAATTGCGGCTGGGCAGTGGATTGCCGATGAGATGGCCCGCATCGGCTTACAACCTGCTGTGGATGGTTCATGGTTTCAAGAAACACCCTTAGTCGAAGCTACTTTAGATGAGGCCGTCTCCGAACTTAATTTTACGGTAAATGGCCAAACCGTTGAGATACCGATGACCAGCGACAAAATGTTCTGGACCAAAAAAACCGAGAGCAATCTTAGCTTTGATCCCACCGAAACTATATTTATTGGATATGGCGTGATTGCGCCTGAATATGGTTGGAATGACTATGCGGGTGTCGATGTCACCGGTAAAACCGTGGTGATGTTGATCAACGACCCAGGCTTTGTGAACCCCGACGGCGAGCTGTTTAACGGCAAAGCCATGACCTATTATGGTCGTTGGACGTACAAATTTGAAGAAGCAGGCCGCCAAGGAGCCGCTGCTGCGATCATCGTCCATGAAACCGCCCCAGCCAGCTATCCGTGGGAAGTGGTATCGGGCAGTTGGTCTGGCGCGCAATACGACCTGGAACGCCCAGATGGGGGTGCCAACCGCACCAAGCTTGAAGGTTGGATTTCTTTTAACAGCGCCAAACAATTATTCGCAGCCGCCGGCCAAGATTACGAAGCCTTACGTGATGCCGCAGGAAAGCCCGGCTTTAGCGCGTCTGTGTTGGACGGCGTACAAGTATCCGGCAAGCTACAAACTGAAATTAAACACCTAACCTCGCGCAATGTAGCCGGCGTATTGCCGGGCGCTAAAACCCCCAACGAGTACGTATTATACACGGCGCATTGGGATCATTTGGGCAAAAAGGAAGTCGCCGAAGGTGAGGATGGTATTTTTAACGGTGCCATTGACAATGCCACCGGCACCGCCGGTATATTGACCATTGCTGCAGCATTCACCGCCCAAGAAACCGCGCCGGATCGCTCCATTTTATTCTTGGCGGTAACGGCAGAGGAATCCGGTTTATTGGGTTCAGCTTATTTTGCTGAAAGACCGTTTGTGCCATTAAAACAGATTGTTGGCGGGATAAATATTGATGCGATGATGCCTGCGGGACGCTCGCACGATATGGAAGTCGTTGGCTTTGGCTCATCAGAACTTGAAGACATATTACAAACCAAGGCCGAAGCCCACGGCAAGCATTTGGTCCCGGATCAAAATCCTGAAGCGGGGTATTTTTATCGCTCGGACCATATCTCAATCGCCAAAAAGGGCGTGCCCATGCTGTATGGTCGCGGTGGTGTTGATTTATTGGTTGGTGGCAAAGCAGCCGGCGAGAAGCTAGCCACAATCTATCGTTCCGATAATTATCATAAGGTCTCCGATGAATACTCCGTGGATTGGGATATTACCGGCATGACCCAAAATTTCGACATCTTGTATCTGGTCGGTGAAGCCCTCGCCCATGACGGCGTATGGCCAAACTGGTACGAAGGCAATGAGTTCAAAGCCTTGCGCGATGAGATGATGCAAGAGTAAATTTTGGGGTGTTTTTGCTTAGTGGTATCTGCTGCCTAGCCGTTAGGCGAAGTCTTTTTCCTTAAGAGGGTCTCCCCCTTCCGCTCCTTCGGGGCCACCTTCCCCATCAAGGAGGAGGATGAGATAAAGAGGAGTTCGGGTATTCCATATCGGTCCTCGGCCTTTGAGCCGGGTCCAGCTTTTTGGGAAACTTTCGAGAAGAACTGGACCCCGGCTCAAGGCCGGGGACCGGTGGGGCGGTATGGTAAGAAAATTATTAAACCAGACCTTTGTCATTCCGATAAAAATCAGTGACTAACTTTTGTCATACCATATTTGGTGAACAAAACTGAACCCCGACTTTCATCAGGGTCACGGCGGATGAGCGAGGGATACTTAATTTATGGCCGCCATCTCGATGCAGTTGGTACTATTTATGCAGCCAACCATTGGTTAGCATGTCTTTGGTGAAGGTTTGCACAATTTGGCCATCAGGTTTGGCATATTTCTCGGCGCGACCCTCATAAGGTACCATCGCTAAAATTTGACGAATGACCGCCAAACGAGCTTTGCGTTTGTTGGTGGCTTCAACGATCAGCCAATTCGAAGTATGACTAAGCATGGTGTTACGCGCCGCCGAATACGCATCCCAACGCACTTGGGCCTCAGCATCCATCGGGCTTAGTTTCCATGTTTTTAACGGGTTAACCCGGCGAGACTCTAACCTTTTCGCTTGTTCCTCACGGTCAATATCCAGCCAAAACTTGATCAATTGAATACCGTCTTGCGCCAACATGTCTTCGACATGGGGCGCGGCTGCTAAAAATCGTTGGTGTTGTTCAGCCGTACAAAATCCCATCACCGGTTCGACCCCGGCCCGATTATACCAAGAGCGGTCAAACAACACGATTTCGCCTTTCACCGGTAAATGCGGAATATATCGTTGAAAATACCAGCTATCGCGCTCGCGCTCATTGGGCTTGGGCAAGGCAATGGCGCGGACCGCGCGCGGCGGTAAATTGGCGGTAATGCGTTTGATGGTCCCGCCTTTGCCAGCCGTGTCGCGGCCTTCGAACAAAACGCACAAACGATGATCGCTCTGGACCACATGGCGCTGTAATTTACACAATTCGATATGCAAATCATACAGTTCTTGTTCGTAAACTTTACGTTTCATGGGAATATTCTTTCTTTTGGCTAGCTGGTTTTGCTTGCCATTGGCTGTTTTGTGACCAATTAGTCACAGACTGTGACAATCAACGTCAAAATCAAGGCGAACGACGGCTTCTGGCTCTGTGCTGACTGGTCATTTACCAGAAAATAAGGCATTGGTAACAAGTAGATATTTGCTCATCTTTACTTCTGCTTACCTCATTGTAGCCATTGAGCAAACTCAAAAAGAATGACATCACAAAAGAATAATATCACAAAGGACATTCAATATGACGAACATAATTTCACGCAAAGCGCTCACATTATGCGCCACTTCCGTGCTCGCACTCGGCTATGCCGGACTTGCCCAAGCCCAAACCGCAAGCGAAGCTTTACGCGACGTAATTACGGTCACCGCCACCAAGAAAGCGGGCGGTGTTAACATTCAAGACGCACCGGTTGCCATTACCGCATTTGGCGAAGCACAGCTTGAAGTACTGAACGTTACGGACCTACAAAGCTTAAGCTATTCGGTACCAAATGTTTCACTTGAAGATATTGGTACCGCACGCGGTGTTGCCAACTTCTCCATTCGAGGACTGGGCGTAAACAGCTCGATTCCGTCCATTGATCCAACCGTTGGCGTATTTGTTGATGGGGTTTATTTGGGGATTAATGCTGGTGTCGTTTTTGATGTGTTCGACCTCGAAGGCATCGAAATATTACGTGGTCCCCAAGGCATCTTATTTGGCCGTAATGTAACCGGTGGCGCCGTATTGCTAAACACCAAAAAGCCCGGCGACACGGTTGAAGCCTCGTTCAAAGCTGGCGTTGAAAGCGGTTTACGCGGAACCGGCAGTAGCTATACCCTAAGCGCTGCAGTTTCCGGCCCGTTGGTCGAAGATAAATTGGCCGGTAAAGTTGCCGTATATTACAATCGCGATGATGGCTATTTCAAAAACTTCGAAGGGGGTCCAAACTTTGGCCAGCCTGACGAGTTTAACAATTTTGGTGAGTCTGATACGATTTTGTTCCGTACTGCTTTGACTTACACACCAAATTCCAACACTGAGTTTGTCCTTCGCCTTGAGCATGGTAACAGTACCGGTGATGGCCCGGCCTCGCAAAACCATGCAAGTGGTACCGGCCAAAACAATCCATTCTTTAGTGCCGATCGTAACTCATTCGGACTATCAATCGACGAAGATGGATTTAGCGACAATACTTGGAACCAGTACACATTTGAAACTAACATTGATGTGGAATTTGGTAACGGTACGATCACTAACATTTTCGGCTACCGTGAGTTTAGCAGCGCCGGGCGTAGCGATATCGACGCCACCCCAGCGTTTTTATTCCACGCCAGCTTTGCTACCGAGCAAGACCAATGGAGCAACGAACTTCGCTACTCTGGTAATTTTGGTGACCGGTTTGGCCTAACCGCTGGTCTTTATTATTTCACCCAAAATATTGCCTATCAGGAAACCAGAAATATTGCTGGTGGCGCACTGAATTTCTTTGGTGGCGGTGTTCAAGACCAAGAAACCTTCGGCGCATTTGCCCAAGGTGATTTCTCTCTAACTGACACGGTTACCCTAAACCTTGGTGCCCGTATTACCCGCGAAGAAAAAACCGCCAGCGTTGCGACTTTGATTTTTAATCAGGCAGAATGTGACGTGATTACGGGTACTTGTCCGTTTGATTTCAATGACTCGGATAGCTGGTCCAATTTTTCACCAAAAGTAGGTTTAACGTGGGAAGCAAATGACGAATGGAATGTCTATGGGCATTGGGTACGGGGCTTCCGTTCTGGCGGCTACAACTTCCGCAACACATCTGCCGTCTTTAATTCTGGACCATTTGACGAAGAAACCGTTGATTCATTTGAAATTGGTCTCAAAGGACAACCTGGAAATTCCCTTCGGATTAATTCCGCTGTATTCTATAACAATGTTGCCAATCTACAGCGGGAAATTAACCTAGCAGATCCGTTTGCTGGCGTTGTCCAAATCATCAGGAATACTGCGGATGCGACCATTTGGGGCTTTGAAACAGAAGCACAATTCTTTGTCACTGATAACCTAACCTTATTGGCCTCGCTGGGTCATACCAATGGTTCATATGACGATGTGTTTTTCGACCTAAATGGTGACACGGTATTGGACCAAGCTGACTTGGATCTAAACATTCCTCGTTTGGCCCCTTGGACCTATAGCTTTGGCTTTGTGTTTGATCATGTATTGGATAGCGGTGCTGCTTGGTCATTGCGCGCCAATTACGCCCATCGTGATGACTCATTCTTTACCGACAATAACCTTGGAACCTTAAATGGTGCCAATATTGTCGATTTTGACTTGGGCTTCACAACAGCAAGCAATGTCAGTTTCTCGTTGTACGGCAAAAATATATTGGATGAAGTCACTCACGGTGGCGACACACAATTGCCAATAGCCTTGGGCGGTGGTGCATTCGCGCCATTAAACAAAGGCCGTATTTTTGGACTCGAAATGAAGGTTAGCTTGAACTAAGCAACCCCTCATTCACAAATAATCAAGGGCATCGCTGCGTATCGTGGCGGTGCCTTTTTTTTGTTGTGTTTCACGCTCGCCGCTACCATTGGTAAACTTAAATTTTCCGAAGAAGCACCTCCGCAACCAAGGTCAGAAGCTTGGCAATACATCTTCAAATTTCATTTAATACCACCACGCTGAATAAGCGTATTTACGTTGCAGTTGATGATGAATAACTAATAATTTCAAACTCAATGCCATCCCAATCAAAAAAATAAAACCGGCGGCCAGGGTCATAACTTCCATGACTAAAAGGTTTCAAACCATAATCGATAACCAAGCGTTCGGTTTCTTCAAGGTC
>JAESUG010000040.1 GCA_016763185.1 Robiginitomaculum sp.
CACCAAGCGGGGGTTGAGACGTTACGAAAAGTTGTGGGCCATGTGGCGCAATCAGGAACCAAGCATTTAACGCTATTTAGCTTTTCTACTGAAAACTGGAAGCGCCCCAAAGAAGAAATTAAAGCGTTATTCTCGCTGTTGCGAAGCTTTGTTGCAAAAGATCTCGCCCGTCTAGACCGCGAAAATATTCGAGTTACGATATTGGGTAACCGACGCAATTTGCCACCGGATATTCAAACATTAGTGCAACAAGTCGAAGACAAAACCGCGAGCAATGACGGTTTATATCTCAACATTGCGTTTAATTATGGCGGGCGCGATGAAATTGTACGAATGGCCACAAAACTAGCCAAACGGGTGAAAGCCGGTGACGTTTTACCTGAGCAGATTACCGAAGAAATGGTGTCCCGCGCTCTTGATACCGCGGGGCAGCCCGATCCAGATATGATTATTCGCACGAGCGGTGAAAATCGAATTAGCAATTTTTTATTATGGCAAGGCGCCTATGCCGAATTTATTCTATTGGATGTTCTGTGGCCGGATTTCACCGCAACAGATTATGATTATGCCTTACAAGTTTATGCGACCCGCTGCCGTCGGATGGGGGGTGTTGCGTGATGAGTAAGTTTCGCCTGTCTAATCCGTTTTCAAAACCAAATTTTCAAGCACGATTGCTTTCCGCAATTGTTCTGGTGACAATTGTTTTGGTGAGCGTTTTTATCGGCGGGCATGTTTTTGTTCTCGTTGCAGGTGGATTTGCGCTGTTAATGTTGGTCGAGTGGAAAAATATTTCCGATACAAAAACTGGTCATTTACCGCATGTGTTAAATGGATTGGCATTGGCCGTTACGCTAATTTTGGTGGCGATTGATCAAGTTACATTAGCGGGTATCTTGTTATTTGTGTTTGTATTTTTAAATAGCCTGGAACGGGCCAGACGAGGCAGCGCTTGGCGAGCTGGCTTTGGACTTTTATACCTGTTATTTCCCATCTTACTGTTAGTTTTGTTACGGAATATGGATGGTGGCCTAGGGCTGGTATTATTCATATTTGCTGTAGTATGGTCCGCTGACTCCGGCGCCTATGTGTTGGGTAGTATGATCCGAGGTCCAAAATTATGGCCTGAAGTCAGCCCGAACAAGACATGGTCAGGGTTTGTCGGTGGGATCGCACTGGGCACGGCGGCAGGCGCGGCCCTGGCTGCGGGTTTGGGGCGAGACCCAGTGGCATTTGGAATTTTAGCATTGATATTGACGGTTGTTGCCGCTGGCGGTGATTTACTTATTTCCAGAATAAAGCGACATTTTGGCGTTAAAGATACTGGAGATATCATCCCCGGCCATGGTGGGGTGGTCGATCGAATGGACGCGTTTTTGGCTGCGGTATTGGTTTGTTCGGCCCTGATTTATGAATTTCCTGATATTTGGGGAAGGTTCTAGCTCGTGCATAATGGTGACATAAAAACAGTAACCATTTTAGGGGCTACTGGGTCGATAGGCTGTGCAACCCTAGAGATCGTACGAGATCAGCGTGGCCGATTAGGGTATGATTCAATAAAAATTCTAGCCTTAACCGCTCAAAATAATTGGCAAAAGTTAGCGGAACTGGCGTGTGAGTTCCAACCCGAGTTTGTTGCATTGGCCAATCCTAAAAACATATCCCAGCTTCGTGATGCCCTCGCACATACTGCGATTGAAATTGGCTCTGGCCCTGCCGCCATAGATGAAGCGGCGGCTCGAAATGCCAATTGGGTGATGGCGGCAATTACGGGTGCTGCTGGATTGCGCCCGGTGCTCATTGCCGCCAAACGAGGCTGTATCTTGGCCTTAGCAAATAAAGAAGCGCTTGTTTGCGCCGGCTCCTTATTGACCGATATTTGTGTCTCTTCTGGGACCCGGTTATTGCCGGTTGATTCCGAACATAACGCAATATTTCAAGTATTTGATCCGAACTTGAAACATAGGGTTCAAAAGATTATTTTAACGGCTTCCGGCGGCCCATTTCGAACTTGGAGTGCTGCGCGGATGGCAAAAGCTACGCCCGCACAAGCTATCGCGCATCCGATTTGGTCGATGGGGGCAAAAATATCAGTGGATTCAGCCTCGTTGATGAACAAAGGGTTGGAGATAATTGAAGCTCGCCATCTTTTTGACGTAAGTCCCGATCAAATAGAAGTCCTGGTCCATCCGCAGTCCGTGGTACATGGGTTAGTCGAATATATGGATGGCTCAATGCTTGCTCAACTTGGTCCGGCTGATATGAAAGTGCCTATTGCGTCGGCATGGGCTTGGCCAGAGCGCATTCAAACGCATGGTGAACGTCTATCCTTGGCTGATTTGGGCCGATTAGATTTTGAGTGGCCCGATGAAAAAAAATTCCCAGCATTACAACTGGCAAGACAGGCGATGCAAATCGGTGGCAATGCTTGTAATGCGTTAAGTGCAGCCAACGAAGTCGCGGTGGCCTCTTTTTTGCAGGGTAAAATCGGATTTCCCACAATGATCAAAATCGTTGGCGATGTGTTGGAAAAAGGTGACGTATGTGGTGCAAGCTGGCACGGTGAACCGGAAAGTTTCGAGCATGTCTTTGACGTGGACGAGCGAGCGCGGATGGCAGCGCAGCAGCATGTGGCCAGTGTAATAGAGTGAGATGAGATGAGTATTTTTTTATTTTCCATAGCCTCGGTGCTATCGTTTTTATTTGTTTTTACGACGATTGTGTTTGTTCATGAAATGGGCCATTTCCTAGCGGCGAGAGTGTTGGGTTTTAAGGTTGAAACCTTTTCCATTGGGTTTGGTAAGCCCTTGCTTCGGTGGATGGATAGGTATGGAACCCAATGGCAAATTGCACGTCTACCCTTGGGCGGATTTGTTAAATTTGCCGGAGATAGCGGTGCTGCAAGCGTTCCCGATACCGAAGCCCTCAAGGAATTAAAGCAAGGTATCACCGAAAATTCAAATGCGGGATCGGTGGATGGTATTTTTCATTTCATGCCATTATGGCGCCGCGCGGTTGTGGTTGCTGCGGGTCCGGTCATGAATTTTTTATTTGCGATCGTTATTTTTGCATCCTTTTTGTTAGTTTCCGGAAAAACATACCGAACGACGACGATTGGCGCGGTCATTGCGCAAAGCCCCGCCGAGCGAGCTGGCTTTCAAGTCGGCGACGTAATCATGGATGCCAATGGTGAGAAAGTCGAAAGCTTTCGACGGTTGGTCACCATCGTGTCTATTAGCGCCAATGATCCAATAGACTTTACGGTAAAACGAGGTCAGCAAATCCTTTCAATTACGGCCGCTCCTGAAACGGTGAATGAAAAAGATCCGTTCGGCAGAATGGCAAATAGGGGATTTTTGGGGATTAGAAGCATTGATCAGATTTTGAAAAAACAATACAATTTGGGTGGAGCTGTGGTTGAAGGGGGCAAAATGACCCAAACCGCGATTGTCGATCAGATTGCCTTTGTTGGACGGTTGTTTCGTGGCAAAGGCAATTCCGAAATGTTAGGTGGTCCGCTGCGGATATTTTACATAGCAGGCCAAGTCGGCGCGGGCAGCATGGACACGGAGGTTCAGGACAACCGGACATTTACGCAGCGAATTATTGGTTTAATTTGGTTGGCGGGCTTTTTATCCGTGGCCATTGGTTTGATTAACCTGGCACCGGTGCCTATGTTGGATGGTGGTCATCTGGTGTTTTATGCATATGAAGCCATTGCTGGCGGGCCTTTACCAGAGCGTCTGCAAATAATTGGCTTCAAATTGGGTTTTTCTGCTGTAATATGCTTATTGGCCTTTGCCACATTCAACGACTTGCGCTATTTCAATGTGTTCGGTTTTTTCGGGCGTTTAGTGTCTTAAAAAACGAAATAGGGATTTTGTACAACATGCCTCGATTTGGCCTGCATATTTTAGTTATTCTCCTCACCGTCTTTCCAGTGATAGGGGCCGCGTCCGTAGCGTTTACGCAAACTGCTGCGGTGGGTGCTCCACAACAAATATCACGAATCCGACAGGTAATCGTGCAAGGAAATCAACGCCTTGAAGCTGGAACAGTGCAATCGTATTTGCTATTGGGACCCGGTGACCCCTTTGATCCGCAATTGATTGATCTATCTTTGAAGACGCTTTTTGCGACAGGTTTATTTGCTGATATTTCTATTCAAGAACAAAACGGCGCATTGTTGATTGCTGTGGTTGAGAACCCGATCATTAATCGGGTGATTTTTGAGGGTAATCGTGCACTAAAAGAAGACAAGCTACGGGATGAAATTCAAGCTCAACCACGGGCAATTTTTACACGAGCGCGCGTGCAAAGCGATGTGCAACGTATTATTGAATTGTATCGCGTGTCTGGTCGATTTGCTGCTACCGTTACTCCGAAAATCGCGGAACAACCACAAAATCGGGTTGATTTAATTTTTGAAATCGCTGAAGGGCCGGTTACGGATGTCAGGCGGATTAATTTTGTTGGCAATGTCATTTTTTCTGACTCTGAGTTACGCCGGCTTTTGGTGACTGAAGAAAGTCGATGGTGGAAGCTACTCACTTCAAATGATAATTATGATCCAAGCCGTCTGGAATTTGATCGAGATCTGCTGCGTAGATATTATGGCGACAGAGGATATGCAGACTTTCGGGTGGTTTCATCCGTTGCGGAACTAACTCCGGACCGGAAGGATTTTTACATCACATTTACGATTGATGAGGGGGTGAGATACCGGTTTGGCGAAGTTACAGTCGAGACAGAACTAGATGCCCTTGATACCGATTTTTTGAGGCGGTTAGTTCCAATTAAAACTGGGGCGTTATATAAAAATCAGAAAATTGAAGATTCAATAGATAGCCTCACCTTTGTCGCAGGCGCGACCGGCTACGCCTTTGTTGAAGTGCGCCCCGAACGGACCCGAAACCGAGAAGAGCGCACGGTTGATGTGAAGTTTCAAATGAATGAAGGCCCCCGCGTTTATCTCGAAAGAATTGAAGTTGTTGGCAACACACGAACCGTTGACAGAGTTATACGGCGAGAAATTCAACTTGTTGAAGGTGATGCATTTAACCGTGCGCTATTGGATAGATCGCGTAATTTGATCCGTCGCTTAGGCTTCTTTAGCGACGTGGAAATTACCGAACAGCCCGGCTCAAAACCAGATCGTGCGGTTATCCAAGTAAAAGTTGAGGAACAACCCACCGGTGAATTAACGTTTGGCGCAGGATTTAGTTCCGTGGACGCGTTCCTGTTAGATGTTTCAGTTTCCGAGCGAAACTTTCGTGGGCGTGGGCAATCCCTAAGATTAGCTGTATCTGCAAGCTCCCGCCGCCAAAGTATTGATATTCGATTTACTGAACCTAAGTTTTTGGGCCGTAATATTTCAGCCGGGATTGATTTATTTAATGTTCGTTCAGATTTCTTAAGAGAAGCAAGCTTCGCGACCAATACATTTGGCGGCGGTGTGCGACTTGGGTTGCCTCTGACCAGTAATTCATCGCTTTTTCTGAGCTATACGTTGCGAAATGATACGATATCAGCGCCGCAACAAGTGCAGTTGGATTTATTTGGAAATCCAGTATTTGATGCAAACGGTGATTTGGCTTTAAGCTGTACGGCGTCGGCCCAAATTTGTTCACAAATTGGCTCACGATTAACCTCGTTAGTTGGCTTTTCCCTGCGTTGGGATCGACGCAATGATCCCATTCAGCCGACACGTGGATTTGATGCCTCGTTTAGTCAAGATTTTGCAGGTTTTGGCGGTGATGTTAGGTTCTTGCGTTCGCAGGTTACCGCCAATGCATATCGTGGCCTTATAAAAGACTTCATCCTAAGTGCACATATGGAAGCTGGTTATATCACCGGTTGGGGCGGCGATGATGTTCGAATTAATGATCGCTTCTTTAAAGGCGGGACATCCTTTCGCGGGTTCGATGTAGCAGGTCTTGGTCCTCGAATTGTAGAGCTTGTTTCTGATGGTCAAGGCGGAACCATCGAAGTGCCACGAGATGCCTTGGGCGGCAAAGCTTTTGCCATCGGATCTGTTGAGTTAGCATTCCCGCTGGGCTTACCCGAAGAGTTTGGCGTTAAAGGCGCGCTCTTTACCGAGTTTGGTACATTGGGCCTGCTTGACGAAAATGATAGAATTGTTGGTGATATTACAAGGTTTGTAGTCCGAGATGATTTTATACTTAGAGCGTCAGCGGGTGTGAGTATATTTTGGGATTCGCCATTTGGTCCTGTTCGATTTGATTTCTCAAATATTTTCGAGCAAGCAAGTTTTGATGATGTGAGAACATTTCGTTTCTCTCAAGTAAGAAGGTTTTAACTATGAAAATTTTTCACACTATTTTGCTGGCTTCGCTCATTGTGATGGGCGCTAGTGCCTCAGTCCAAGC
>JAESUG010000041.1 GCA_016763185.1 Robiginitomaculum sp.
ACGAATTTGCAAAGTGAATGATGATTTCTTATTGGGCGCAAACCCCGTGCTTAAATAGGCCAAAGGCCGATAGCACAAGAAAAATTGGTGCGGCCGAGAAGACTCGAACTTCCACGGGTTTTACCCCACAGCGACCTCAACGCTGCGCGTCTACCAGTTCCGCCACGGCCGCACGCCGGTTCAGTGAAAGAGACTTAGGAGGTGGGCGGGAGGTATCAAAATTTAATTGCTTTGTGAAGCAAAAAGAATAGTTAGGGCTTAGCTATGGGCGCGAAAGTCGTGGACATTGGCAGCTTCGGTTACAATTACGCCTACTTTATCGCCTTGAATGGTGATCTCGCCTCTGGCAATTGGGTAATTATTGGCTAAAATCCACACATCGTCGCCTTCGAAGGAATCTAGTGGAATGACGGCGCCACGGCCCATGCGTAGCAATTGCTTCATCGGCAAGAGACATCTGCCGAGTAGCACCGATATTTCAATTTTGACGGCCCCTAATTGTGACACAGAATTCCCACCACCTTAAAATCACTTTACGTATTAAGATTGGATTGTCTCGCTAATGGGTTCCTTAAGCGTTAATATGGGTGCAAATAATCACATGAAATTCTCAAAATAAGTCTTTGATCTGATGAACGCTTCAAATACGAACCAAAAAATGAATTGGGCGGTATCCACGCAGCCGGTTTCGTATCCAGATGCTGTTTGCATCATGGAACAAAGGGTTGCCGCCATTTATGCTGGCGATGCTAGCGAGCTGGTGTGGTTGCTACAGCACCCGCCATTGATCACGGCGGGTACGAGTTCAAAACCGGCAGATTTATTGGAAGCAGAGCGTTTCGAGGTGTTCGAAACCGGGCGTGGTGGCCAGTTCACTTATCATGGACCGGGGCAGCGGGTGGTCTATGTCATGTTAAATTTGGCAAACAGAGGCAAAGATGTGCGCCGCTTTGTTCGCCAGCTAGAACAATGGCTGATTTCCAGCCTGGGCCGGGTTGCGCTGGATGCGCGGCGCTATGATGACCGTGTGGGAGTTTGGGTGGATCGGCCAACGGGTGCTGGCGCAATGTCCGAAGCCAAAATCGCCGCCATTGGTATTCGGGTCAGACGTTGGGTGAGCTTTCACGGAATTTCGATCAATGTTTGCCCTGATCTTAGTCATTTTGATGCGATTGTTCCGTGCGGGCTACCGGATCATGGCGTGACCAGCCTCCACGACCTTGGGATTAGCCTGCCAATGCGTGATGTGGATGTGATTTTGCGCGACGAATTTGTCAAACAATTTGGCCCAGCGCAAACAAGTTCAGCGCCATTGCCATAAGGATGATGTACCAAGAAGAATGGCTAGTCTATTCTCCTTCTAGTTCTTCGACTTGTTGTTTCAAGACGTTTTGAGCTTTGGTTAGGCTGGCAATGGCTTGTTCAATTTCGCGCTGCGCTGCGGTTGATGTCAGCTCCAATGCCTCTAATGAATGAATGGATCGCTCCAGTGCTCGTTGTGTGCGATGGGTCTGGCGGGTGGCCTTTCTGATATCGGCGTCATCCCATTCAAACGAAAACCCATGTTGATCGGTTTCTTCCAAGGCCTCGATCAATGCTTGGCCTGCGGCAACCATAGCTTCGTGACCGCCTAGTATTGCGGCTTTGGTTTTTTGGTGAAATTTTTCCATATCTTTTTCGTTTAGGTGTTGGCTATTGACGTGAATCGAGAAATTTCTAGACCGGTTGCGGTTGTTACCATTAAAATCATCGGCCCAGGCTATGGTATCGCAGTCCGGCAATTGAATGCCACGCGGGGTTTTAGTTTCCGAGTTTCCGCATGAATGTTCTAGCTGATTTTTAGCTAAGCCCCGTACTTTGGATAAATCAGCGCCAACCAGATAGGCCTCATTAAATTGAACGTCTTTTACAATGGCACTACCAAAGTCCGCGTTGAGAAAATTTACGTGGTCAAAACTTGCTTCGCGCAAGTCAGAAGCACCAAATTTAGTATCCGTAAAATTGGAATTGGTGAAATGAGCCTCTCTTAGTTTGGATCCTGAAAAATCTGAGTTGGAGAAATTGCAATCTTGAAAGTCAGCTTCGATAAACGAAGCGCCTAGAATTTTGGTATGGCTAAAATTACTGGCGGAAAACACAACGTCTCTACCTCTGGTTCCATTCATGGTTGCGTGGGACAGGTTGATACCTTGTCCTTCAAAGTCATCCAAGGTGGCACCAGAAAGATCCGCCCACGAAAAATTTGAACTCCTGGCTCTGACATCACTTAAGTCGGCGCGGCGGAAATTTGCCCGGCTGAAATTGGAACCTTTTATTTGGGCGTCAGTTAAGTCAGCGCCCGCAAAGTTTGAACGTGGAAAATTCGCACCGATCATCTTGGCATCGGACAAGTCTTTTTTTGACAAGTCGCAAGCAGAGCAAACGCCGCCAAATCCTTTGACCTTGGCCGGTTTGTCATCACCGGCCAGTGCAGGAGCTACGATAAGAACTAGTAATGCTGTGCTAAGTACTATTGTTTTGTGCATCGTAATTCCTTGGGGTTCACAAAATTTAAGTGAGACTAAACGCATATAGTCATGCTTAGTTCGCGCATACCACTTAAATTTGAGTAACAATTAAACAGCTTGTAATGCGTCTTGAAAAAGGGGCTAAACATTGCCATGTTAGCCTCATGACCCGAACCCGCCCCCAAATTGTCGCCCTTACCGATGCCGCCGCCGCCCGCGTGCAAAGCTTGTTACTTGAAAAAGAGCAAGGCTTTTTACGGGTCGGCGTGCAAAATGGCGGATGCGCCGGCATGGAATACACCATGAACTATGTGACGCAAGCGGCCCCGCTGGACGAGATGGTCGAAGACAAAGGCGTTCGTATTTTGGTTGATGCCGCCGCCGTGTTGTTTCTATTAGGCTGCACCATCGACCATGAACAAACGCCGCTGCACTCGAAATTTGTATTCAAAAATCCGAATGAAACCGATGCCTGCGGCTGTGGGATCAGCGTCACCATCACGCCCGCTGTGGCGGGTTGAGGGTTTAGGTTTTATGGCGAGATGGGCCGCTCGCTCTCATACTTTGTCTCGCGGCGCAAAGAGTGCGCCAGAGGCGAGGCGGGCTGACCGCCGGACGCGCAGTCGCGCTTTCGCGGGCAAATTGGGTTGAGGTTGTTCGGGTTGTGGTCGCGGGTTGAAGACTGTCTTTTTGGCTTTGCCATTTTTAGTTGCCCGACGGCTTCACAACTCCCACCACTTGTCACCCCACGACTACCTACCACTTGTCACCCCACGACTACCCACCATCTGTCACCCCACGACTACCCACCATCTGTCACCCTCCGACTACCCACCATCTGTCACCCTCCGACTTGTTCGGGGGGCCCAGCTCTTCGTGCAACATTCATGCATGTTTCATAGTGCGCTATGGACCCCCCGAACAAGTCGTGGGGTGACAGGTGGTGGGTAGTCGTGGGGTGACAAGTGGTGGGGGTCGTGGGGTGACAGGTGATTAGGGCCTTGGGGTAAGACTGGGCCGAAACCATAATCCACGAATAGTGATAAAGTGTGCCATTCCCCATCGCCAATTTCAGCAATAATGCTCCATTTGGGATGCATAAAAAACCACAAAAGCGCTAAAAGGCGCCAATTGCGCCAAAAATGGCACCTCAACTCCGAGGATAAACCCATAGCATCCACCCGCCCTGCATAACCGCTAAAATCATGATGAAAACTTGTTCTTAAATGACCGGTTTTGGCTCTTTGACATGGTAAACAACAAGCAGACAAGAATATGTCTGCACAGGCGGGCAAGGTACACTTGTATTGACCCCAGCCTGTCCCCGCGATTTTCAGCAACTAATGTCCACGGGGACAAACCCACAACCCCCGCAATATTTTTTTACGGGGCCAG
>JAESUG010000042.1 GCA_016763185.1 Robiginitomaculum sp.
CGCTGGCGCGTCATTACCTCACAATATCGACCTCGACATCATCCGTGCCAACGCCCTAGATTTGAATATTCCCCGCTCTTCAATCAAAATCAGAGACATCGTGGGAGTGCTCGAAGACGAGCTACAACTGGGCAATTCCACCGCAACCTTTCTTATCCCCAACTACACCCCCCCAATCACCCAAGCCTTGCTCAATGCTGATATCGATAATGATGGTATTGTTAATACGCTAGATACAAGCAATGGAAACACTAATTCAACCATCGGCAATAATCGTGGAACCCCTGTCTTGCAGGTTAATTTTGATAATCTGGCTAGAGGGTCCTACAGGGAATCAGATTTACGATCGGATTTCCAGGTTGGAACGCAGGGCTATAACGACTCGGTTAGAGGGCCGGATAATAACGCCGTTGATATAGTGGCCGACCCAGCCAATTCGGGTCGCGGCAATGTGATGCGGGTCTTACACCATGCTGGAGTGGGAGGCGGGAGCACTCTAAAAGAGGGCGGCATGCGCTGGCGTGCAGACTTGCCACCTGCCGATGAGTATTACCTTGCCTATGATATTTATGTTGCCAATGACTGGCACGATCCACATCAATTTAAGATGCCTGGCTTGATCAATGGCACGCTACTTGAGGCTTCACATTCCTTTGAAGTGACGCCGCATCAATCAACACTGCCTGCCTTTAGCGCTTTAGTACAGATGGATAGAAGCGATACAGGTTCGGGGCGCCCTGATTATTCCATCCATGGCTATTACTATGACAAACACAGAGTACAACGTTCTGACTGGCTCAATACGATTGACCCGACATCAGAGGGTATTGTAGGGCAATATGTGATGCCAGCTGGTCAATGGGTCAAGATTGAGCAGTACATGAAGCTCAATACAGTAAATCAGCGAAACGGCATTTTAAGGATGTGGATGGACGGCGTGCCAGCGCTTGACATTACAGATCATTTATGGATCGCAGATTTAAGCCATCCGGGCAATCAGGTAAGCAACGCCAATCGCCGTATCGATGGGTTATGGATGTATAGCTATTACGGCGGCAATCCCAGCGATCCAAGGAACCGCGAGCATGGTGACCAATACCAGTATTACGATAACTTTATCGTGTCTGATTCACCGATAACACATTAACTGAGATTCGCGCTTTGCAATGGTCTCCGCCAGTAATCTGGTGGAGATTTTTTTTATATACTAACAATGTTGGTTAACTAGTAATAGTAACGAACTCTGATCAATACGAAACACCTATTCGATTCACTCGTTAATATAATGGCGTATCTTGCCTATGTTGACACTCACTGCTGCCCCGTTAACTTTACAACAAACCGGTTGGTTAATGGTGAACTTATTAATATGAAGAGGACCGCCGCGCAATAGTGCCATCAGGTCGCGTTTTTTGAACAGATTAAGATGCAATAGTCGAAGTATCTGCCGTAGGGTTTTGATTGATTTCAATTGAAACCTGAGGAACGCCAGCAACAAATAGACACATAAGGCAATCCAGACCTGCGTCACGACGGCATTCTTGCTGGTGCCGACAAAGGATTTGATTTTCAGGTTTTCTTGATCCATTTGAAGAACAGTTATTGCAAACCCGAGAGGTTTGATCCACTCAGAGTGTTAGGGTGTTGGTTTGTATTTCCTTCAGTCCATCGTTGCAAAAATAGATCTGAATTCATGTCACCAAGCGATCCATGCGGCCCGATCGAGTTGCACTCCTCAAGCCATTGATTGAAGACGACACGAGCTTCGATCATTGAACAGAACAACTCACGATCTCAACAGATCGCACGAAAAATCGAATTGAAACTTTCACAATAGGCGTTCTGCCACGGACTGCCAGGATAGATGAAATGCGTATTCACGTGCTTTTTCTTCAACCGTTTCTACACTGCCGTCGACGAGACTGTAAAAGAATCGGTGTAACTGGTAGTTACACTCGCCGACCTAAAACCGACCCTAAAACTCAACCACAAACAGGTTGATGACCAGCTTCCAATTACGAATTGGCATGGTACTATCCTAATGAGGAATGATAACCTTAATATGCGTGATTCAGTGTTGAATAATTGGATTAAGATTCCTTTTATTTGAGGTAATATTGTTTTGCTACATTCTGGAAGTTTGCTACTATTTCTCCTAAATTTAGGATTGCGAGTAAATGAAATTTAAAGTCTGTTTGGGTTGGGGTAAGGACATAGTGAAAAGACTCATCCCTGGAATGGGCCTATTTCCTGACCCGCCGGCATTAGAGCTTGTTCCAGCCGAAGAAGGCAACGCGCGGATTAAAGAACTTTTGTATTCCGATGCTCCATTTTTAGCGGGCCGAGTCGGCAGCACAGAATTGAGGAACTTACTGTATATAAACGGTTTAAAGTTTGCCCTCAAAGCACCTCCCCGCTTGGAAATTGAGGCCGGCATATTCCCTGGTAATTTCACTACCGCTAAAAACTTTGTAGCGGAACTCGAAGCAGGACTTGAACTGGTTGATGTGCTAATTTCTTTTGGTTGGTCGGGTGAAGGCTACCTCAAAAATTATCTAAGAGAGGATGTGCTAGTTACTCGTCCTCATGCGTTAGAGCCTTATCTGCTCCCGGGAACGGGTTGGTGGCATGCTTTGCGCGGTAAGAGAGTGCTGATTGTTAATAGCTTTGCTAGTTTTTTGAAGGAAAGGTTGACCAGGGAAACGTTGCTAAAGCTTTGGCCACAGGAATTTGAGCATATCGAGAAAATTTTGCCGCGTGATTGCATAGCGATAAATACTCCGTATGGCTGGGAAAGCAAAACAAAAAGCAAGTACCGCAGTTACGCGGACGTACTTGATGATTTAAAGAATCAAATTTCGAACACAGATTACGATGTTGCTTTAATTGCCTGTGGAGGCATTGGGTTGCCGCTTGCGGCCTGGGTAAAATCCCAAGGCAAGCAAGCGATACATGTTGGTGGGGTACTACAGGTATGGGGTGGTATTAAAGGAAAGCGCTTTATGACCGAAAAACCTTGGGACGCCATGGATAAAACTTATTGGGTCAATGCTCCAGATTCAACCAGACCATCGTCGACTGATTATGGGGCTGGCTGTTACTGGTAGCATTGATTAAGCATAATGAAAGGTTGGTGCCTTCATGTCTTATCCCTCCTTGTTAGTCCTTGATCAATGCTGCAGATCGATAATATAGAAATTATAATACAGAAAATTAAATTAAAATTGAAAGGCTGGCAATTACATTTGTATCAGAGCTAACCATGAAATTAAAATAAAGTAAGGCCTCCACTGAATTGCTCTCTTATATCTCTCCCAATAACGCCTTTATAAAAATTTTAAAGTTAACTTCGAATAAATAGGCTTAATGTGAACTTAGAAAAATATCACATATAATGACTTATACCGAAACAACAGTATATATCGTATTTCCTGTGCATAATCGAATGGATGCAACAGAAAATTTTCTGCACTCACTTGCGAAGC
>JAESUG010000005.1 GCA_016763185.1 Robiginitomaculum sp.
CACCTGTCACCCTCCGACTTGTTCGGGGGGGCAGCTCTTTGTGCAACATTCACGCATGTTTCATGGTGCGCTATGGACCCCCCGAACAAGTCGTGGGGTGGCAGACTTGGGGGGTCGTGAGGTGGCAGGCGGGAGAGGGTTGTGCCACCCAGTGCCGCCACCGTTGTTGGTGACAAGTGGTGACAGTCATGACGTGTCAAGGTAGGAGGCGGCCCAAGGGTAGCACAATGAAGACCGCCGGTTGAAAAACAGCTTAAGCCCTTCGGCTAAGCCGAAGGGCGTCGCAAAGTTACCTAGTCTTATTTAGGTTGTAGCAATAACCGACCGTTTAGGGGTTGCACCGGACGGGCATTGCCGCCCATGATTTTCGTGAACTTGGCGATCTGCGCTGTGCTGGCGCTTACTGGGGTTTTGACCACATGCCAGTTTACACCCTCGGAACATGGCGGCGTGGTTAGTGAGCCCATATAGCGGTACAAGCTTAGATCGCTTGGGATCATTTTGGTTGGGTCCAAGGTGTGCTGGGCTGATGTATCACCTGCAATAACGGCATCCAAAATGGTTGCCAATTGTGGGTTGGCTTCGCCTTCGGTGAATAAAATACCAAGAACTAACAATTCACCAGCATCGGTCGCGTGGACAAAATGTGCGCCAATGGGATAGGTGCTACCGGCCATTACGTGTTCGGATGGCGTATGAAAATGAACTTGTAGCAATTTAAATTTACGCGCATCAATTTTGACACCCAAACCAGCAGCAAAATTAGCTTGAATGGTATGGCCGTTGTCTTCGATAGAGGCTTGCACCGGTGCGTAATTATGTTTGATTGCAACTTTACCTAAGGCATTGGCTTCACTAAGATCAATTGGGGATTGCATAATTCCGGCCGCGCATAGATAATTTGCATCGGCCAAAGCCGCCCAATTTTGCGGCCCGCCCGCGCCTTCATATCCCCAATGCACAGCATCATCTGCCGTGGCCGACTTTGCCGGTTCTGCACCAGTATTTATCGTGAGGGAGGTTGTACATGCGGCTAGACCCATCAGGCCAGTTAGCGCTAAAACTTGAAGCTGATTACGTGTTTTCATATTGAATTTTTCTTTCCAGATAAAAATGACAACGTGTTGTTTATAGAAATTCTAAGATTTGAATAGATATATCTGTGGCAAGGTAAATTAATTGTGATGGCCCAAGAAAACCTGACGCCTCATTGCTTGCGTTAGTTTTGTTCCAGCATGGCTATCTTACAACCATCAAATTCTTGGACCTCGGCCAAGCGCCCCAAGGCCAAAGCGCGTCGGTCCATGATCATATCGCGCGCGGTGATGGCCCGCGATAATTGCAAACCCTCCATGGTGCGACAGCGACTAAGGGCGACATAGGCTTGGCCGTGCGCGAACAGGCCGCGTCTTAAATCCACATAGACGTGGGTTAAGGTTTGGCCTTGGGATTTGTGGATGGTGAGCGCCCACGCCAAGCGAAGTGGATATTGCTTGAACGTCCCGATCACTTCTTTTTTCAGTTCTGATTTTTTTGGATCCACTCCATAGCGAATACGTTCCCAGACGGCAGGTTCAATTTTGTGGATATGGCCGTCGATTTTGACGTGTAATTGTTGATCCCCAACCCCGGACACCACGGCCAATGTTCCATTTACCCATTTTTTGTCCGGGTCATTTTTGAGCATGATCACCCGCGCGCCCGGTTTTAGAGACAACGGCGCTTCGGTGGGAAATAGTTTGGCGTCGAACTCGCCACTGACCTTAGCTTGATAGGCATGAGGTTGCCCCGGCAACGCGGCCAAGCGCTGGTGGTTGATCTCAAATGCGGCTTGGTTGGTGCCGGTTAATACCACATGGGTGTTTGATGCGGTGACCGGATCAGTATCGGTAACGCAATCGCCCAAGAACTCAGCTTGTTGCCGGTCCAATTCGCCGTGGCGCACCCCGGCCAATACATCCAAAAACACCGGATCAGATTGGCGAAAAACTTGGGTTAGCTCGATCAACTGAAACTGGCCGTCACGAAAACACGGCGGTGAGAAAAAATAACACCCGCCATGAACCTCCTCCAAATAGCTCTCTAACCCGCGCTCAATCACCGGCGGCAATTGGTACGGATCGCCCACCAGCACCATTTGCACGCCGCCAAAGGGTGCATCCACTTCGCGGTTCATCCGCAATGACAGATCAATCGCCGACATCACATCGGCACGCAGCATCGAAGCCTCGTCAATAACCAAGGTCTGTATGGCCCGCAATGCGGTTGCATGGCGCAGGCGCTTTACATCTGACGGCTCGATCAATCGTGGCGGAAAACGAAAGAACGAATGTACGGTTTGACCCCCGGCATTGACCGCCGCAATTCCAGTGGGGGCCAACACCGCCGTCGTGGTCGGATTGCGTGCGACAAAGGCTTTGAGCAAGGTGGTTTTGCCGGTGCCAGCTCGTCCGGTGAGATACACATTAGAGCGCTGAACCTCTAGGGCGTGCAATACTGGGGCGATGATCTCAGACTTGTTCATTGGGATTTGTTGCAGGCTATTGCACGGCGATCAAGACTAGTTTTTAAGTTGAAAACCGCTTATGCGTGTCGCAGTCAAAAAAGGGAGCACAATATGTCACAACGGCTAGCAGGAAAACGGGCGGTTATTACCGGTGGTGCCTCAGGTTTGGGGGCAGGGATGGGCATGCGCTTTGCCGAACATGGGGCGCGGGTTGCGTTGACGGATCTGAACCTAGAAGGCGCGAGGCAAGTTGCCGACGAGATCAACGCAAAATACCCGGACGCTGCGATCGCTTTGGCGCATGATGTGGCGGATCAACAAAGCTGGGAACAGGTATTGCACCAAGCTGATGCGGCGCTGGGTGGGTTTAATGTGTTGGTCAATAATGCGGGCATTGGCTCGATGGCCTCGGTGGAAGACGAAACTTTGGAAGCCTTTCAAAAAGTTATTTCGGTAGATGTCGATTCGGTATTTTTGGGCTGTAAACTAGCCATTCCTTACATGAAACAGCATCAACCAGGCTCAATCATCAACCTGTCCTCCATCGCCGGATTGTATGCAGCAGGCAATATGGCCTCCTATAATGCGGCCAAAGCTGCGGTCTGGTTATTGTCGAAATCCGTCGCCTTACACTGCGCCAGTGCGGGCTATGATATTCGCTCCAACTCACTGCACCCAACCTTTATTCGCACCCCGATTATGTATGAAATGGGCGCGGCCATTGGCACCACTGACAAAGCCGAGATCGAGCGAAAATTAGCCCGCAGTGTCCCATTAAAACGAGTGGGTGAGCCGGATGATGTCTCTTATGCCGCTATTTATTTTGCCTCGGACGAATCGCGATTTATTACCGGTGTTGAGTTAAAAATCGACGGCGGGATGAGCGCACGATAAAAGTTTTACTTTGAGCGCGACGGGGTCAGGGTCGCCAAGGCAACCCCGCCCAAAATAACCAAGCTGGCCACTATAAAGCCAAAGGTAATTGGCTCGCCCAGAAACACCATCCCGCCTAATGCGGCAATCGCGGGTACGCTCAGTTGTGAAACCCCGGCGCGGTTGGCGCTCAGCCCCGGCAACGCCATATACCAAATGGCATACCCAAGCCCAGAGGTGATCGCCCCCGAAGCCAGTGCCAAAAGGACACCATTGGTTTGCGGACGAACTTCGGGCATCCACAGCAATAACGGTACAGCTAACAAGCTCGCGATCACGGCTGCTTTGGTGAAATTGCCGGCGGTTTGTGCGGTTGGACGGGTGCTGGTGCGCCCGCGCAGTGAATACACGCCCCAACCGATACCGGCCAATGCCATCAGTAATGCGCCAACCCATGAAGGCGGTGCCAGAGCGGGGCTAAGCAAAGCCAATAAGCCTGCTATGGCCAATCCGGTTCCAGCCCACTGAATGACGCGCAACCGCTCGCCCGCAGCCAACCCAGCGCCCAGCATGGTTAGCTGTACAATCGCAAATAAAATCAACGCGCCAGTGGCGGTGGGCAACATCAAATAGGCATAGGAAAAGAACCCAGCATAGACCAACAGCGCCGCCGCCGAGTACCAACTTCCAGCCTGAAATGCGGTTCGCGGCCCGACCAACACGGCCAATACCACCGCACCAGCCAATAAGCGAATGAGCGTAAAGCTCCACGGTCCGATCAGCTCGTCGCCCAAGGCAAATCGGGCCAATACTGAATTGCCAGCAAAGGCGATGACGGCAAACAAGGTTAGAATGAAGATTCGAGCTGGTGTCTGCATAGGTGTTTCGTTGCGCAATTTATGGTGCAAAGTCAAACTAGCGCCCGCGACCGGTTTCAATTCCCAACACATTTAGAATATGAACAATGAGGACGATAACAACCACACTTGCGATCATCAATACCGGTTTCCAGCTAAACCAATGGGCTTTTCCGTTTTGTCTTGGGATGCTATCGCGCCAAATGGCCAATCCCAATATGGCTATGGTCACGCCTAGCCAGAGCAAAGTTTGTACCATGGTCATGGGCGTTGAAATGGGGATGTTGATCTAAAATTCAAGGTGGTTGGTGTTCTTCAAGTAAGTGACTATGGGCAAATGAATGACCGTGGGCGGTCTTTTCCCAATGAAATGGCCGAACCAGTAAATCCTTAATCGCCAGCAATGCCGCCCAGGTTTGTAGCGGCCAATAGGCCAGTGAGCTGATGATCAGAACTGGGTCTATATGCCAGCTCGTGCGGTCTTTTGCCGCAATATGACCGCACGCCAGCAAACCCCACGCCAACAGTGTGCCACAAGCCGCCAAGATTGCATCCGGCACTGCCGGTGGCTGCCCACCCAATGGCCAACAAACCAGACAAACCATCGTGGCCAGCAATAACAATCCATGACTAAATGACGAAACAACGGCCACACCTAAGCTGGCGAAAAATCCAAATGCGTGTTTTGGCCGTCCGCCGGGTGTGGTACCGCGCAAATGAACAAACAAAGTTTGAACAAAGCCCTTGATCCAGCGCGAACGCTGTCCAATCCACGGCAACAGCCCGGCGGTAGCTTCTTCGAGCGTCGGCGGCAAGATCATGCCGGACCGCCAACCATAAGCAGCCAACCGAAAGCCCAAATCTGCGTCTTCGGTGACATTATACGGGTCCCAACCACCACACTCATCCAAAGCAATTTTACGAAAATGATTGCTGGTACCGCCTAGGGGAAACGCCAAACCCAATCGAACCAGGGCCGGTAAGACCACCCGAAACTGGGCGTTATACTCTAGCGAAAATTGTTGGGTGAGCCAGTTTTGCGATGCGTTATAATAGCCAAGTGGTGCTTGCACACAGGCTAGATCGTCTTCATCCTTCGCAAAGGCACACACGGCAGCTTGTAACTGATCCGGATGCGGGCGATCTTCGGCATCATAAATCGTCACCAATGAGCCACGGGCCCGGTGCAAGCCAACATTTAATGCTTTTGGCTTTGTTCGCGGCCCGATATTGGGCACGATCAGCACCTCCCAGTTTGCATCCAAATGCAAACGCCGCGCCGCGCGCAAAGTTTCTTCATCATCAGCTTCGAGCAATAATTTAATATCCAGACGCGCGCGTGGGTAGTTCAAATTGGCAATGGCTTCGACCAGCTTTGGTAATATCCGGGCCTCGCGATATACCGGTAGCAATATTGTATAGAGCGGCCAGCTCTTTGGCGTGGTTTGAGCCATGTCGGGTTTGGGTTTTGGCCAAAAATGAACAACCAATAACAACCCGCGAAAAGCAATGATAAATCCGAACAAACCAAGTAAGCAAAGACGAAGAATTTGAAGCATCAAACTAAAATTCATCACCAACCCAAAGATGATCGCACCAAATAATAAGGCCAGGAACAAAACTTGACCGGGAACCAACCCGCTCGCTGCAGAATACAAAGGTTTGGTTTGCGCAAGATGATACGCGGCATGACGAGTTTCCCCATGTCGCACGCGAATAAATTTCGCCCCTTTTACGCGTCCCTGTTGATCGAAATTTTCCGAGTTTTTCCCGGCTATTTGTTTCTTTTTCGATCGTAAAACAGGGGCTTTTACCCTGTCATCCACACCTAATACCCCCCGAACGGGAAGATTAGAAGAAATGCACAACCAAGGCGAGTCCTATTTTGCTATTTTATTGCATTCGTCAGGAACCGCAGGTGGTTGGGTAAGCAAGGATAATTTCAAACAACCAATTTCGGTTCCCGGATTTAGTTCGGGGTCCAGCTTCTTGGGAAATTTCTCACAATGCGCAAAGAGCTGGACCCCCCGAACAAGTCGTGGGGTGACAGGTGGTGGGGGTCGTGGGGTGACAGTGGGTAATCGTCGTGGGGTGAAAGTGGGTAGTAGTCGAAGAGCGACGATGTGCCTTGTCACTAAGACAACCATGATGTGCCTTGCACCAAGGCAACCACATAGAACAGTATTTCGGCACTTCTTAATTATTATTGACAGCTTCACCTTAGCTAGATACATACCGCCCCTTATCCACAGCGTCAGATGACGCCTCTGGCTGTACAACTTGGGTTATCTCAAGGGGAGACAGGCGGAGCCCCCACTCGGCAATGGTTTGCTCAGTGGGGTTCTTTTGCTGTGTTTGGTTTTGGGTGGTTTGATGTTTGATACTTTAACCGATGAGTTAGGCGGCATTTTTGACCGATTGACCGGTCGTGGCGCACTGTCGGAAAAAGATGTCAAAGCAACACTGCGCGAAGTACGGGTTGCCTTGCTGGACGCGGATGTAGCCCTGTCCGTGGTCAAACAATTTATCACCTCGGTTGAGGCCGAAGCCATTGGCGACAAGGTGTTGCGTTCGGTAACACCGGGTCAGCAAATGATCAAAATTGTCCATGACGCTTTGGTTGAAATGCTGGGCGGCAACGAAGAAACCGCGCCCCCTCTAAACCTAGCCGCCACACCACCGGTTGCGATTATGATGGCGGGCCTACAAGGTTCCGGTAAAACCACCACAGCCGCCAAGATCGCACTTCGTTTGCGCACCAAAGACAATAAAAAAGTATTATTGGCCTCATTGGACACCCGTCGTCCGGCGGCGATGGAGCAATTGGCGCAATTGGCTGGATTGGCTGAAGTTGAGTGCTTGCCGATTGTTGGCGGTCAATTGCCGGTGCAGATCGCGGCTCGTGCCATCAAGCAAGCCAAACTTGGCGGCTTTGACGTCGTGATTTTGGATACTGCGGGCCGGACCTCAATCGACGACGAACTGATGACCGAAGCAGCGGCGATTGCCAATATTGCCAAGCCTACCGAAATTTTGTTGGTGGCCGATGCACTAACCGGACAAGACGCGGTGGAAACTGCCCAGCGTTTTCACGACCGTTTGGCCTTAACCGGTTTGGTGCTGACCCGTTTGGACGGCGATGGGCGTGGTGGTGCGGCTTTGTCGATGCGGGCCGTAACCGGGTTGCCGATTAAATTTTTGGGTGTGTCCGAGAAAATTGACGGACTGGACAATTTTGATGCGCGCCGCATAGCAGGTCGTATTTTGGGTCAAGGCGATGTGGTGTCACTGGTTGAAAAAGCCAGTGAGATGATCGACCAAAAGCAGGCGGACAAATTGGCCGCCAAAATGAAAAAAGGCACGTTTGATCTCGAAGATTTGGGCAATCAACTGCGCCAAATGCAAAAAATGGGCGGCTTACAAGCGATTATGGGTATGTTGCCGGGCATGGGTAAAATGCAAAAGCAGCTCGATGGCTCTGGCATGGATGACAGCGTTTTTACCAAACAGTTAGCGATTATTTCGTCCATGACCCCGCTGGAGCGTGAAAAACCTGTATTGCTCAAAGCCTCGCGCAAAAAACGTATTGCCGCTGGTTCTGGAACCCAAGTACAACAGATCAATCAATTGCTAAAAATGCACAAGCAAATGTCTGGCATGATGAAAAAAATGGGCAAAGGCGGACGCGGTGGCGACTTTGGCGGCCAAAACCCAGCCATGCCACCTAGCAATATTGATCCCATACAGCTCGAACAAATGAGACAAAAACTAGGGTCTGGCGGTTTGCCAGGCTTGGGCGGCGGCGGTTTACCCGGCCTGCCCGGAAAGAAATGAACTTCTATTTTTAATTTTACACAAACCTCAAAAGGAATACTCAAATGCCAGTAAAAATCAGATTAGCCAGAGGCGGTGCCAAGAAGCGTCCGTATTATCGTATCGTTATTGCCGATGTTCGCGCCCCACGCGATGGCCGTTATATTGAACAAGTTGGCACTCATAATCCATTATTGCCCAAAGACCATGAGGACCGGGTACGCATCAAAGAAGACCGCATCAAATATTGGCTTAGCAAAGGCGCACAACCCACCGATCGCGTGGCCAGATTTTTAAGCGTAGCTGGTTTGTACGAGTGGAAGCACGGCAATAACCCGAACAAAGGCAAGCCGGGCGAGAAAGCTTTGGAGCGGCTTGAAGAGAAAAAAGAAAAGAAGTCGCGAAAAAAGAAGCGGCTGTCGAAGCCAAAGAAGCTGCAAAACTAGCTGCCGTCGAAGCCAAGGAAGCTGCAAAACTAGCCGCCATCGAAGCCAAAGAAGCTGCCAAAGCCGAAGCTGCAAAACCAGCCGAAGAAGCGCCAGCCACTGAGGCTGAAGCACCAGCCACTGAGGCTGCGGCCACTGAAGAAACGCCGGCAACAGACACGCCGGAAACCAAAGAAAGCTGAGCGATATTGGTTTGAGAGGGGGAGTATTTTACATGTTGGAACCCTCTCATACCGTATTCATAGCTGCGATCGCTGGGGCTTTTGGGGCCAAGGGTGAGATCAAGATAAAATCCTTCACCCAAGACCCGGCGGCCTGTTTGGAGTATGCGCCGTTTGTTGATGAGGCGGGCAAGGAGATATTAAAAATCTCCAAACCACGGGTCATTAAGGGCGGCTTTGCGGTACGTTCTCCGGGCATACAATATCGCGATCAAGCTGAAGCTTTGCGCGGAACTAAGTTATATTGCCTGCGCAGCCAATTGCGAAAACCAGAGGAGGATGAGTTTTATCATTCCGATCTAGTTGGTTTGCAGGTGCAATCGGCGGAGGGTCAGATTTTAGGTCAAATCACAGCCATACATAATTTTGGTGCGTCTGATTTGTTAGAGATCACGGGCACGCCTGATGTGGCTGAGGATTGGACATTGCCGTTTACATTGGCGCATGTGCCAACGGTAGATATTGCGGCCAAAACCGTAATTATTGCTGACTGGCAGAGGTTTTTGCCCGAAGCCAAAGCCCAAAAAAAACCACGTGATCATGATGCGTGAACCGTTTAGCGCCACCGTCCTTACCTTGTTCCCGGAGGCGTTTCCTGGTGTGCTGGGGGCGTCTTTGATTGGGCGCGCGTTAAAACAGCAAAAATGGCAGCTTGAAACGCTGGACATTCGTTCGTTTTCCCATCATAAGCACGCCTCCGTTGACGATACGCCTGCTGGCGGCGGCCCAGGAATGGTACTGCGCCCAGATGTAGCGGCAATGGCAATAGATAGTGTGACGGATAAAAACCGCCCACTGATCCACCTTAGCCCCCGGGGCAAACCGTTGACCCAAACCCGTGTTCGGGAGCTGGCGGCGGGTCCGGGAGTGGTGCTGTTTTGCAGCCGGTTTGAGGGTTTGGATCAACGGGTAATTGATGGCCGTGACATGGAAGAGATGAGTATTGGCGATTATGTACTCGCCGGTGGGGAAGTGGCGGCGCAGGTGTTAATTGAGGCCTGTGTTCGATTGTTGCCCGGTGTGTTGGGAGATATGATGTCAACACACGAAGAAAGTTTTGAAGGGGATTTGCTTGAATACCCACAATATACCCGGCCTCGGGTGTGGGAAGACCAGCAAATACCAGAAGTATTGCTAAGTGGCGATCATGGGCGTATAGCCCGCTGGCGGCGCGAAGCAGCGATAGGTTTAACCAAACGCGTTCGACCTGATCTAATGGATCGGGCGCGACACAGGAGTAAAGATGATGAACATCATTGAACAGATTGAACAAGAAGAAGCCGCCCGCATCCTAGGTGAAAGAACGCACCCAGATTTTTCGGCCGGTGATACCATCCGCGTGATGGTTCGCATCGTCGAAGGCGAACGCGAACGTCTACAGGCGTTTGAGGGCGTATGTATTGCCCGCCAAGGCGGTGGCCTCAACCAAAGCTTCACCGTGCGTAAATTGTCATTTGGCGAAGGCGTGGAACGAGTGTTTCCGCTCTACAGCCCTAATGTCGATAGCATTGAGATCAAACGCAAAGGCAAAGTCCGCAGAGCCAAGCTATATTACCTGCGCGGCCTAACCGGCAAAGCCGCCCGTATCATCGAGCGCACCTCTGGCCGCGGCATGGCCGACGTTCGCGCCAGACGCGCCAAGAAAAGTAAATAAACTTTTTTGAGTTGTAACGAATACCGAAAACGCCCTTGGTTCGCCGGGGCGTTTTTTGTTGGGGCCACCATATAGACGAAGTACAAGCGTTCAGTCATCTAAGCATTTCAAAGACTGGGTCACCCGGACAAGCCGTGTGATGACAAAAAGGGTAGGTATTATAACCGATGTCATCAAAATAACCGATCTCTTCAACCCCCTTCAACCTATCATCAAATTCTCTCTCAACTTGTCATCACACGGCTTGTCCGGGTGATCCAGTTCCAAGCCGGGTGATGACAGTATGAAAAAATAGACATTCCAATTTACCTCATCATATTCCCTATCCAATTTTCTCAATGTGCCGGTAGGATAATGCTCAAGCGAAATTAGCTAGACAAATAGAGGGATACCTATTTACCCTTCAAAACAAATCGCCTTGTTCCGGGTCCGCTGCCTTTGCTTTGCGCCCAGCGGGCCGAACTGCTTTGGCTCCTTCGCCAATTACCGCTATTTTTTTGCCATCAATGAATTCGAGCGAAACATGCTCTGCACTTTGTAGCCCAGCCGCACGGGTGACCAATTGGCCGCTATCCCCGCGTACCAATGCAAAGCCACGCCCCAACACGGACTTGTGCGATAAAGCACCCAGGATTTTGCGGGTGGCGTATAAGCGCTCAGTACGCGCCGCCAATAGGCGCTCCATCGCTGGGTTGACCCGCTTGGCAAGTCCGCTAACCAATGCTTCGCGTTGGATAATTCCGGTTTGCAGGGTTTTCGGACGCAGGCCCGCAATGGCCCGATGCACGGCTTGTTCGGCGCATTCCACCCGTCGGATTAGGGCTTGCCCCAATCGGCTGGCTATATAGTCAAAGCGCTGGCTGACCGCGGCCAACAGCTCCTCTGGCTTGGGTAGGCCACGCTTTGCCGAGGTTAGTGCCAGTTCGCGAGCCTCGATTAACCGGCGCAACCCGGCTTTTAGGCGCAGTGCGCTTTCATCCAAGCTGGCGATCAGATCCGCACGTACCGGCACTGCCATCTCCGCCGCGCCGGTGGGGGTTGGCGCGCGCACGTCGGCGACCAGATCCAACAAGCTCCAATCGGTTTCATGGCCGATGGCCGAAATCAATGGGATGGAACAGGCATGGGCGGCGCGAACTACTTCTTCTTCGTTAAATGGCCATAAATCCTCAACCGAGCCACCGCCGCGGGCAATAATCAACAGATCAGGGCGCGGGATATCACCGTCCGCAGACATTTCGTGAAAACCGTTAATGGCGGTGGTTATTTGCGCGGCGGCTTTGTCGCCTTGGACCAATACGGGCCATAGCAGTACATGGCGCGGAAACCGGTCTTCGAGTCGGTGCAGGATATCGCGGATCACCGCACCGGTGGGCGAAGTTATGACCCCGATTACTTCCGGCAAAAACGGTAAACTTTGTTTATGGGTTTCGGCAAATAAGCCCTCAGTGGTTAATTTCTTTTTGCGTTCGGCCAGCAATGCCATCAACGCCCCGGCCCCGGCGGGTTCTAATTGCGTGATGACCAATTGATATTGCGAGCGCCCAGGATAGGTGGTGAGCTTGCCCTCGGCGATCACCTCCAAACCTTCTTCGGGACGAAAGCTTAAGCGTCCAGCCACGCCTTTCCAGACAATGGACGAGATCACCGCTTTGTCGTCTTTTAAGTCCATATAGATATGGCCGGAACCAGCAATGGTCACCCGGCCCAGCTCGCCGCGCACCCGTACATGGCCATAATTTTCCTCGACGGTACGTTTTAAGGAACCAGCCAGTTCGGAGACCGTAAATTCATGTGCATTGGTTTGTGTCATTGGGAGCGAATCTTAGTATGGAAGATCAGCTTGGCAAGGCGCTAGGGGAATATCGATGAAAATAATGCTGGTGGGCAATGGCGGGCGCGAACATGCATTGGCGTGGAAGCTGTCCCAAAGTCCGATATTACGCGAGATGATCTTGGCCCCCGGCAGCGATGCAATGGCCGTCTATGGCCGTTGTGTTGCGGTTGCGGCGGATGATGTGGCTGGCTTGGTACAGTTGGCGGCGTTAGAACAACCAGATCTCGTAGTCATTGGCCCAGAGGTCGCCTTGGCCGCGGGGTTGGTTGATCAATTGGCA
Organism: Robiginitomaculum sp.; assembly: GCA_016763185.1. Taxonomy (GTDB): domain Bacteria; phylum Pseudomonadota; class Alphaproteobacteria; order Caulobacterales; family Maricaulaceae; genus Robiginitomaculum_B. The sequence goes on from JAESUG010000005.1 coordinate 12,488, forward strand.
GAGCTAGAAATTTTGGCGTTTGGCCCCAGTGCCGCTGCCGCGAAATTAGAAGCGTCCAAAGCATTTACTAAAGATTTTTGCCAACGCCATAATATTCCGACGGCTCGTTCAAAAACCGTCGCTACGGATATGGCAGCCCATGCCTATTTGGAGACCTTGCCCGGCCCCTATGTGCTCAAAGCCGATGGTTTGGCCGCCGGCAAAGGCGTGGTGATCACCGATGAATTAGCGGCGGCAAAACAAGCGGCCAGCGACATGCTCGGCGGACAGTTCGGTGCCGCATCTGCCAAATTGGTCATCGAAGAGTTCCTGAGCGGCGAAGAAGCATCCCTCTTTGTGTTGTGCGATGGCACCAGCGCCGTCCCCTTGGTCGGCGCCCAAGATCATAAACGCGCCTTTGATGACGACCAAGGCCCAAACACCGGTGGCATGGGTTGTTATTCACCAGCGCCGGTGCTGGATGCGTTGATGACGGCCAAGGTAATGGATGAGATTATCACGCCAACTTTACGTGGCATGAAGCAAGAGGGCGCACCGTTTGTTGGGGTGTTATATGCCGGGCTAATGATCGATCAAACCGGCCCAAAATTAATCGAATATAATGTACGCTTTGGCGACCCCGAAGCCCAAGTTTTAATGCGCCGTTTACAAAGCGATTTGCTGCCGGTGTTATTGGCTTGTGCCAATGGTTCGTTGGCGGATGTGCCTGCATTGCACTGGGATGAGCGCCCTGCCGCCTGTGTGGTGATGGCGACGAAGGGCTATCCGGGGAAGGTAGAGAAAGGTTCCAAGATCAGTGGGTTGGAACGTGCCGCCGCTACCTCCAACGTCGAAATTTTCCATGCCGGAACCAAGCAAGACGAGACCGGGCAATGGCTTGCCAATGGCGGGCGGGTGCTGAACATCTCCGCAATGGGTGATGATTTGGCCGAAGCCGTGAACCATTGTTACGCGGCGGTTGATCTCATTGATTGGCCGGAAGGTTTTTGTCGCCGCGATATCGGTCGGCGCGCTTTGACGAACTGATTTATTTTGCTTTTGCCCGCATCAACTATCCACTTCTTGCGCTGTCATTGCTTTTCCAATGTCGTCACAAACTAGGCACCCAACCGGCCCCCGGCCTCTTGGGCAAAGTATTTATGGCGCACAAAGAACTGGACCCCGGATTAAATCCGGGGTCCGAATATGATCGAGAGTTTACGATATTAACCCATTGTCCGTATCGTCATCAATGCGGGTGGTAAACCGGTCCCCTTACCTTGCGCCTCTCTCCGGTTTGACCGGAGGGTCCATCTTTTTGAAAAAATGCTTGTGGCCCAACCAGAAGGAAATTCCGATCTGCTATTATTTTACCCAATTTGGTTGATTTTTATTGCAGCTTTGTCCGCCAGTTTGTAGAGCCGGTGCCATGAACACACAGAATATGCCCGGCGCACCCGATGTAACCTCAATCGATGACAGCATTAAAGACATGCTGCATTTGGCCAAACAAGCAGGCGCGATGCACGCTGAAACCATTGTGGTCGTCACCCGAAACATTGCCGTTAGTGTTCGCGATGGCGCGGTGGAAGAAGTGGAAAGTTCCGAATCAAATGATCTTGGTTTGCGCGTTTTAATCGGCCAGCAACAAGCGTGCGTATCTTCGTCTGATCTGTCGCGTTCAGGTTTGCAAAAAATGGCCGAACGAGCCTGTGCGATGGCGAAGCAAGCTCCCGAAGACCCGTATTGTGGCTTGGCCGAGCCGGAGCAAGTGCAATCGGCAAACCGGGATTTGCAAATATTCGATCCGGTGCAACTTGATATCGAACAACTCACCGAACGCGCCTTAGCTGCCGAGGCTGCAGCTTTAGCTGTCTCTGGTGTGAACCTTCCCGCCACCGCCAGTGCCAGTTGGTCGACCGGCGCGGTTTGCCACCGAGCCAGCAATGGCTTGTTTCGTTCCAGCATTAATTCTTTTCACGGTCATTCGGTGATGGCGTTGGCGGAGCGTGATGAGGCGATGGAGCGAGATTGGGCGCAATCGGGCACAAGGTGGCTCGAAGACTTGCGCGATCCATCTGATATCGGCACTGAGGCTGGAGGCCGGGCCGTGGCCCGCTTGGGCGCACGCAAAGGCAAAGGCGGTACCATGGCCGTTTTGTTTGAACCGCGTACCGCCAAATCTTTGTTGGGTATGTTTTTAGGCGGGATCACCGGCGCGTCCGTTGCCCGTGGTGTATCATTTTTGAAGGACCATATGAATGAGCTGGTGTTTGCACCGGATATCAATATTCTTGAGGACCCGTTTCGGCTCCGTGGGTCCAGCTCCAGCGAAATTGATAGCGAGGGTATTGCAAGACAAGCCCGCAATTTAATTGAAAATGGCCGTTTGACTAGCTGGGTGCATAACCTGTCCTCGGCGCGACAATTGGGTGAGGCGCCGACCGGCCATGGTGCTACTGGTATTGGCTCGCCGCCGGGTACGCGATTAAGCAATGTGGTGTTGGCGGCAGGTGAAAAATCACCGGAACAATTAATGAAGCAAATGGGCCAAGGTCTGGTGGTAACCGACAGTTTCGGCGCGAGCTTTAACAGTGGTACCGGTGACTGGTCGGTGGGTATTGCCGGGTTTTATTTTGATGGCGAGCAGCGAACCCAGCCGTTTTGCGAGATGACGGTGGCGGGTAATATGTTGGATATTTTCAAAATTCTGGTTCCGGCTTCGGACCTTAAATTAGAAGAATCTACCGAATGTCCGTCTTTGCTGGTGCCGGAACTTACCGTCGCTGGTCAATGAGCCAAGCCACGCCCGCACAGGATTTAAGCTTATTGGAAACTGCGGCCAGAGGCGCCGGGGCGTTGGCGATGCACTGGTTCGCCAACCCAGGCAAGGTGTGGGATAAAGGCGATCAGCACCCAGTGACCGAAGCAGATCTGGCGGTCGACCAACAATTAAAGGAAGTTTTACGAGCCGCACGGCCTGATTATGGTTGGCTATCCGAGGAAACCGTTGATGACCGCTCAAGATTACATGCGGCGCGGGTGTTTATAGTGGACCCGATTGATGGCACCCGCGCTTTTATCCAAGGCAAGCCGCATTTTAGCATATCCATAGCCATCGTCGAAAAGGGTCGTCCGATCGCTGGCGCGGTGTTTAATCCAGCATTGGATGAAATGTATTTGGCCGCCAAAGATAAGGGTGCCAGTCTTAATGGCGAACCGATCCGCATTCGCACGTGCGCCAGTTTACTGGACTGTCGGATGATTGCCAATGAGGGTTTGTTTCGACAAAAACATTGGCGTGAAAGCTGGCCTGCTATGCAATATTGCACCCGTAACTCGATGGCGTACCGCATTGCATTGGTGGCCAGTGGCGCACACGATGTGACGTTGACCTTGCGCCCCAAATCGGATTGGGATTTGGCCGCCGCTGATCTCATTGCCAATGAAGCGGGCGCGACAATTACTGACCCCGATGGGGTTGCGTTTGCATATAACTTGCCAAGTGTCACCAAATCCGGTGTGATCTGCGCTGGCCGAACCTTGCATGATTTGATAAGACAGCGCATGTGAACTAGCAAAGGAAACTCAAATTCCCATGAGCAATAAACCTGATAATAACGACAGCAAAGAACCGCAACTCTTACATATCGTATTGGGCGGTGAATTGGTAGATGTACGAAAAACTAGGTTCCAGGATTTATCCAACATAGATTTTGTCGGCGCCTATCCAAATTACAGCCTGGCCTTTACCGCATGGAAAGGCGCAGCCCAGCGCTCCGTAGACAATGCCCATATGCGGTATTTCATTATTCATGCTCATCGCTTGTTTGACCCGGAACACGATCATCACGACGAGCACTAAATCCTCCATGCCTTCGCGGCTATGGCACCAATTGGTGCGCCCGCATCTTGGCTTGGGTTTGTGGGCGGTGCCGGCAATGGTGCTGGTGGCGGCAGCAACCAGTGCGTATCCGTTATTGGTCAATTTTGCGTTTGAATTGCTAGAAACGAGCGACCCACGTATTTTCAGCCTTGTGCCTATGGTGTTGATCGCCGTGGCCTTGGTAAAGTCCGTTGCGCTTTATATTCAAGTTTTACTGACCAATGCCTTGGGGCTTCGGGTGGTGCGCGATTTACAAACATTGATGTTTTGCCACGTCCAAAAGCTCGATATCAGCCAGCTAAGCCATGATGCCGGTGGCTTGTTGGTGTCGCGCTTTACCAATGATGTGAACTTGGCCAAAGAAGCCTTGGTTCGGGCCTCAAACAATTTGGTTCGTGATGTATTGGTGGTGGCGGGCTCGTTGGCCGCGATGTTTTATCTGAACTGGCAATTGGCGTTGATCATTTTGGTGATTTACCCGTTGGCCACTTTCCCGGTGATCTGGTTAGGTAAACGAGTGCGCGCGCTATCCTTGGCGGCCCAGCACCAAATCGGAACGCTAACCGCATTATTGGCCGAGAATATCGCAGGCACTGCCATGGTTCGCGCGTTCGAACTGGAAGCCCACGAACAACAACGGGCCGATGCCAGTTTTGCCGGGCGCTATGCCTTGGCGATGAAACTCACCGCGACCAAAGCCGCCGTTGACCCGTTTTTAGAAGTGTTGGGGGCTGTTGCCTTGGCCGCAGTGCTGGGCTTTGCTGGCTGGCGGGCGCTACATGGCACATCAGCATTGCCGGAATTAATGGGGTTTATTACCGCATTGGCCAGCCTTGCACCATCAGCGCGGGCTTTGGGTACGTTAAATGCGGTTTGGCAAGAGGGCATGGCCGCCTTGGGCCGGGCGTTTGATGTATTGGACGAGCGCCCAAAAATCACCCAATCACCCACCGCCAAGCCATTACAAATACCCGCTGGCGAAGTGAAATTGGAACATGTTAATTTTGCCTATGGCACGGATGTTGCGGCACTCACTGACATTTCATTTACCGCTAAACCGGGACAAACTTTGGCGCTGGTCGGGCCGTCGGGTGCCGGAAAAACCAGTATTTTTAATTTGCTATTGCGGTTTTACGACCCGCAAAGCGGGCAGGTGCTTATTGATGGACAAGACATTACCGAAGTTGAACTTCCCAGCTTGCGCCATGCCATTTCGATGGTCGCCCAGCACCCGGTATTGTTTGACGACACGGTACGCGCCAATATCGCCTTTGGGCAATTGGATGCCAGTGATGAGGAAATTAAAGACGCCGCCAAAGCCGCTGCCGCGTTGGGTTTTATTGAGGCGCTTCCCCAAGGTTTTGCCACACCGGTTGGTGAAAATGGCAACCGACTTTCGGGCGGACAACGCCAACGGATTGCTATTGCGCGGGCAATCTTAAAAGACGCACCGATATTACTGCTCGACGAAGCCACCAGCGCCTTGGACAGCACAGCAGAGGCCGAGGTGCAAAACGCTTTGGCCAAGCTTGCCGCCGGGCGTACGACTTTGGTCATTGCCCATCGCTTGGCTACGGTGCAAAACGCCGATCAGATTTTGGTGCTGGAGAACGGGCGGATTGTCGAAACCGGCACCCATGCTCAATTATGCGCCGCCAATGGCTTGTATAGCGAGCTGGCCAAAGGGCAATTGCGATAAATTATTCGCGCCGCAAAATGGTATCGACCAATAGATTGCCCAACCGGTTTTCCATAAATTCGGCTTTGACCGCCGCCGGGTCGTATTCATTGACCACCCAGTCGGAAAAGCTCATCGGTTTTTTCTTGGCAAAGTCCAAATAGCTTTGGAAGAAAAAATCAAGCATTCCAGTTTTACCGGCTTTGACGTGTAGATATTTCAATGAAAGCTGTTGCATGGCCTGTTCAATGGGCTGACCCTTGGTAAAATGCATATAAAGCGCCGCCATAAACCCGGCCCGGTCCGCACCAGATTTACAATGCATCAGGGCTGGCGTTTCAATACGGGCAAATAAATCACGAGCGCCAAAAATAATTTCACTTGGATGCGTATCGCGAGACTTTACGGTGAAGTTTTCCAAGTGCACGCCATGCTTGGCACAGGCCTCAACCTCCAGCGCATGAAAACCGCTTTGCAACCCGCCGCGTAAATTGATGATGGTACGAATACCCTGTTTGGCCCAGTTTTCGATTTGGTCGGGCGAGGGCTGATTGCTGCGCACCATGTCATCGGATATCCAGTATTGGTTTTGAAACCAAACCCGCAAAAAGCCATGATCGCGCCACATCAGATCGGTTTTGGCATTTTTTCGGCCCTGAGGGGTGGTTAGATCAAAGGTCATGGGTGCCTTTTCGTTTCAGACGCGCTAAACAAGAAAAATGAGTAAGAAATTATTTCGCGCCAAATCGGTTCAATATATGCTAGCCGTGATTTTGGCCGGATATATGAAATGGGTCAAGCGCACGACGCGTTGGCAGGTTGAGGGGCAAGAAATTGTCGACCCGATCTGGGCCGGTGGCAAAGGGGTTATCGCTGTCTTATGGCATGCCCGTGTATTGATGACCATTGCCGGCTGGCCGTTGGACAAACCACCTGCCAAACAGCCGCCTAGTATGTTAATTTCGTTATCGCCCGATGGAGAATTTATCGCACGCGCCACTAAAATATTAGGTTTCGATGTCATTCGAGGCTCGGCGGGTAACCCTAAAAAGATCAACAAAAACAAAGGCGGCCTTCGCGCATTTCGAGCGATGATGACCCATGTGCAGGCCAATGGCTGTGTGGCGCTCACCCCCGATGGCCCACGCGGACCCCGGCATGAGGCCAGCTTGGGCGCAGTGCAATTGGCGGCCAAAACCGGTGCGCCGATCCTGTGTTTTGGCTGGTCCACCACTCGTGCTTTATTTTTCAAGACATGGGACCGGTTTTGCTTGCCGCTCCCATTTGGACGCGGGATGATTGTTTGGGAGGGGCCAATTTTGGTGCCAGCCAATGCCGATGCAGAAATATTGGAAGCCAAACGGCTTGAGATGCAAATCAAACTTATTTCAGCAACCCAGCGCGCCGATCAAGCCTGTGGTCACCTCTTATGAAGCGTCCGTTCTCACTTTGGTTGTATCTGTGCCTTAGTCATTGGTTCGGGTGGTTGTACCGTTCATTGATCGCTGTGCGCGTTTGGCAGGGCAAGGAAGACCGCGCCCGGATCAAGGAACGGTTTGGCAAAGCCTCGGCAATCCGCCCCAATGGTCAATTGGTGTGGATACATGGGGCCAGTGTTGGCGAGTGCATATTGGCCTTAGCTTTGGCCGAGAAACTGCGTGGCGCGCGGTCTGATCTGTCGTTTTTATTTACGTCGGGCACGCGGACCTCGGCCAAACTATTGGTGGATGCGGGTCATTTACACCAATTTTTGCCGGTGGATACACCAACTGCGATGCGCCGGTTTGTCAGCCATTGGCGGCCTGATCTGGTGATATTGCTCGAATCCGAAATTTGGCCAAACTTGCTGAACAGTGTCAAAGCCACGGATACGCCGTTGGTATTGGTCAATGCGCGGTTAAATACTGGTTCACGAAATAAATGGACCAAGCGCCCTAGGTTAAGCAAAGCATTGTTCGAACAATTTAACTGGATCAGTGCTGCCGATCAACCAACTGCGGATTTTGTCAGTCAGCTAACCGGAAAAATGCCGCCAATGCTGGGCAATCTAAAACTGCTAGCGACGCCAGCACAGGATGAGCCTGCGTGGGTGCAACAATTGCAAAATACGATTGCTGCCCGCCCAGTTTGGCTGGCGGCCTCCATCCATGCTTATGAAGATGAAGTGATCATTGAGGCCCATCGAAAGGTCATTGAACAACAACCAAATGCGCTATTGATATTGGCCCCGCGCCATCCCGAACGGGGCGAAAAGATCGCAGCGCTTTGTAGCAAAGCTGGTTTTTCGAACACAAGATGGAGCCAACAACAGCCGCCAACTGGCGCGGTGTTTATCGCCGATACCATTGGTGATATGCAAGCCTGGCTCAGCTTGGCAACTATTGTGTTCGTTGGTGGCTCTATTGGTGCGGGCACCGGCCATAATCCGTTGGAGGCGGTGCGGGCTAACCTGCCGGTGATATCGGGCAAATACGTGGCCAGCTTTGCCGATATTTATCAGGCTTTGGACAAATTGTCCGCCGTGCAATGGGTGACCAATGCCTCTGAACTGGCCGATGCTGTGCTGCATCCACCCACAAACGCTCAAACCTTGGCTGCTACCCATTGGTTGCAACAAGCAGCAGATGGACTGGGCCAGCAAGTACGAGTAGCTTTGTTGTCTTATCTGGATGAAAAGCATGATGCGCCCACCTGAATTTTGGCAACACCTTGATGGCCGTGCGGCGGCACCGGTGACCCGCAGTCTGCTTACGCCGATGAGCTGGCTCTATGACCGGCTGGCACAAAGACGCAGCGCCAAAATTGTGCCAACCAAAGTTTCAGTACCGGTGATCTGCATTGGCAATATTACCGTTGGCGGTACGGGCAAGACACCGTTGGCTCTGTTGGTGGCAAAGACATTGCTAGGCCAAGGTGTGCAACCAGCATTTTTATCGCGTGGCTATGGTGGGCAACAGCGCAGTTCGGTGCAGGTGGACTTGAAGTTACACGGCTTTGCGGATGTGGGTGATGAGCCGTTATTACTGGCAAAAACTGCCCCAACCTTTGTGGGGCGGGACCGGGTGGCCAGTGCAAAGTTGGCGATTGCGGGTGGGGCGCAGGTGTTGATATTGGATGATGGTTTTCAAAATCCCAGTTTGGCCAAGGATTTGTCGGTTTTGGTGATTGATGCCGGGGCTGGTCATGGCAATGGGCGAATATTTCCCGCTGGGCCATTGCGTGAACCCGTGGCGCGGGCGCTCAACCGTGCGGACGCAGTGGTGCTGGTTGGGGCGGGTCCGCAACCGAATTTGGCGGGGTTTACTGGACCGATGCTGCGGGCAAATATAAGGGCTCGCCAACCGGTACCAACCGGTAAATTATTGGCATTTGCCGGTATTGGCAGGCCGCAGAAATTTTTTGATCATATACGCGAAGCCGGGGCCGATCTGGAACAAGAAATAGCCTTTGCCGATCATCACGCCTATCGGGCCAAGGATGTGGCCAACTTGTTTGCTTGGACAACAAGGTCCGGCATTCGGTTGATCACGACGGAAAAAGATATTTTGCGCTGGCCCGAAGAAACCCGTGATCAGGTGTTGGTTTGGGCAATAGACATGGTGTTTGAGCACCCTGGTGATCTGGTGCAAGTTTTACAAAAAGCCAACATCCGATGAGCCAACAAGCAAATGCAAGCAAATGGCAACGAGTGCAATGGCGCATTGAAGCCGGGTTGTGGTTTATGGTGATGGGCCTGTTTCGGGTGTTGCCGATTGAGCAAGCATCTGCCGTTGGTGGGTGGGCTTTGCGGGTTGTTGGGCCATTTACTTCGGCGCACAAAACGGCGCTTACCAATATCAAACTGGTGTTTCCGAAACTATCCACGCTTGAGGCAAAACGCTTGGCGCTGGCGACGTGGGATAATTTGGGGCGCATTGGGGGTGAATTTCCGCACCTTCGTGGGCTAAACCCTTATCAGACCGATGGCCGGGTCGAGATCTGTGGGCGCGAGCATTTAACGGCGATTATTAAGAGCGGCAAACCGGCGGTATTGATCTCCGGCCATTTTGCCAATTGGGAGGTGATGGCGGCGGCCATATGTCTGGGCGGTTTGCCCGCACGGGTTTCCTACCGTCATGCCAATAATCCGTGGATTGATGCTGACATTACCCGCGCGCGCCTTGGCTATGGTATTCCTGAATTGAGTGCCAAAGGCGGTGTCGGTGCCAAAGAAATGCTCCGAGCGATGGCGCAAGGGCATAGTGTGACGTTTTTGAACGATCAAAAATTTAATCGTGGCATCGAGGCTCATTTTTTCGGTCATAAACTGATGACCGCCCCCGGCCCGTCGCGTTTGGCATTGCGCTTTGATGCGCCGATTTTACCGGTTTCGATCGTACGATTGCCCAAAGCGCGGTTTCGAGTTGAGTTTCATCCTCCGATTGCAGCTTCAACGGATCCGGATCATCAGGTGGCGATTGCCCAAACGGTTGAGAAGATCAATCGCTTTTTAGAGGCTTGTATTATTCGCCATCCTAAAAGCTGGTTTTGGGTACATCGGCGTTGGCCCAAAGACGTGTACCGCAAATAAAAGCGACCCCCGAAGGGGCCGCTAAGTTACGTGGAGCTAGGTGTTTTTATCGTCCGTTCCAAGTCCGGTATTGTCCGCCATATGTACGGCATTCTTTGGTTTGGATCCGCTTAACATAACCGTATTGATCCCGAACCTTACGATTGACCTTGCGGCAATCATTCGGACGATTTTGTCCGGCTAGATAGACAAAGCTGGTCGGCGCATAGTCAACATTGTTGCGATAGGTATTGCGCCGTTGGTTGCTGTTCGAATACTGGCGTTGCTGTCGGTTGCGATCGGCGCGGCGCTGTTGGCGCTGATACCGCTTTTGGGCGCGGTGCTCTTGGCGGTAGCTGCGCTTATCACCCGCATAGCCGCGATTGTATGAACGATTATAGCCATGGCGTGATCCACGATTGTGACGCGAGCTATACCGGTTGTTTGAGCGACGATTGTCATAGGCATGCCCATTGTTATAATCATAACGTACCTGTTGGTACCGTTGTCGTTGTCGTGGACGACAATCGTCATTACCATTCGTAATTGCGGCCCCGGCGATACCACCAACGACAGCGCCAATTACGGCACCTTCTGTGCGGTCATGGTAACCGGCAATTTCGGAACCGATTAATCCGCCTAGTAACCCGCCAACCAGAACACCAACGACTTGGTCGCCATTATTTGATCGGCATTTATTGCGATAATCATCAGCCATTGCTGTGGCCGGTAAGGTTATGCCGGCAAGTAAAGTTGCGGCAGCTATCATTGCGTTACGCATGGGGGTCTCTCCTTCATATTTCGCTAGCCTGTGTAGCGATGACTGCAACTTACAAAACCCTGTCTGAACAGGAGGTGAAGCCATTTGTCAGGTTGTGTTATGGGAGGAAAAAGACCGTCTGCGTTATACTTTTACCTTATAAGCACTCTTGGAATGTGAGGGGCTTGCCTTGTGCCTTTGTGGTAATTTCGTCATCTTGCATGACCACGACCCCGCGAATAATGGTGGCCATCGGCCAGCCGGTGACTTCATGGCCCGCAAAGGCAGTCCATTTGCATTTCGAAGCAATCCATTCGTCGGTAATGACACGTTTGGCGCTTAAGTCCGCCAAGGTGAAGTCTGCGTCATAGCCCACGGCCATGCGCCCTTTGCCGGCAATTCCAAATATACGGTTGGCCCCGGCGGAAGTAAGATCGACAAAGCGCTGCAAGCTAAGTCGTCCTTTGGCCACATGGTCCAACATGATCGGTACCAAGGTTTGCACACCCGGCATCCCGGACGGCGAAGCAGGGTAGGGCCGCTGTTTTTCTTCGAGCAAATGCGGCGCATGGTCAGAGCCGATGACATCAACCAGACCATTTTGCACACCAGCCCAGATCCCGGCCCGGTGTCGCTGCGAACGAATTGGCGGGTTTTGTTGTACTTTTCCGGCCAGTTCCTCATAACATTCCGGTGCGGCCAAGGTTAAGTGTTGCGGCGTTACTTCGACGGTAGCAATATCACGGTGCTGGGCCAAAAACACGATCTCTTCGGCGGTGGAAATATGTAAGACATGAATACGTTTTCGTGCTTTTCGTGCCAAACGAACGAGGCGCTTTGTTGAGATCATTGCGGCCTCGGCATCGCGAACCACTGGGTGCGACGAATAATCGCCCGCTACCGCCAGATGATACCGGCTTTCCAATCGATCATCATCCTCGGAATGAAAGGCGGCGCGGCGGGTGATATTGGCCAATACTCGCGCCACCCCAGCATCATCAGATACCAATAGTGAACCGGTGCTGGCCCCCATAAATACTTTGATCCCGCAACATCCCGGCACCCGTTCGAGGTCGGGGAGTTGTTCAAAATTTTCATTGGTGGCCCCACCGTAAAAGGCGTGATCGCAATGCATCCGGTCTTTGGCACGGGTTAATTTGTCCTGTAATGCCTCCACCGTTGAGGTTGAAGGCTTGGTGTTTGGCATTTCAAACACGCTGGTTACTCCGCCCAATACCGCAGCGCGTGAGCCGGTTTCTAGGTCCTCTTTGGTCTCCGACCCCGGTTCACGAAAATGAACTTGGCTGTCGATTATGCCAGGAAATACGTGCAAGCCAGTAGCGTTTATTGTTCGCGCTGCGCTTGCTTGGCGTAAATCACCGATGGCGGCAATTTTGCCGTCGACCATCGCCACATCACCAAGGCCGATGCCATCATGGTTGACCAAAGTTCCGCCGGTAATCAAAAGATCATAGTTCATGGAAATTTTCCGCCTTGCAGTTTTAAGATTGTGCCGCCAGTATAGCCGATATGGAAGTTTTCGCACCCCCTCAAATGCGCGCCGTATTATCGTTGACTGGAAGTGATAGTTTTAGCTTTTTGCAAGGAATGATTACCAATGATCTGGAGTTGTTGGCTACACAAAACGCCATTTATGCAGCGTTTTTGTCACCGCAAGGCAAAGTGTTACAAACCTTCTTTGTGGTCAGTGACGGCACGGGCGGGTTTTTACTGGATTGCGCCAATGGTGATTTTGGCAGTTTCGTAAAACGACTGACCATGTTTCGGTTGCGCGCAGATGTGATCATTCTTGATGTGTCAGCTCATTGGCAGACCGGGCTTAGCGCTGGACCGGTATCGGTTGAAAACGCAATTTCGTTTGCTGATCCACGTAATTCAGCCTTGGGGTTTCGTCACATTATTCCAACTAAAGATGCGAAACCAAAGCCTGCGACCCCAGAGTTCTTAGCCATCCGGTTTGCACATTTCACCCCCGAACAAGACCTTGATTTTGCCAGTGGCGAAGTGTTTGTCACCGATATCAATATGGATTTACAAAATGGCATTGCCTGGCGCAAAGGCTGTTATGTCGGCCAAGAAGTGGTGAGCCGAGTGCGCCGGCGCGGGACCATTCGCAAGCGAATTTGCTTGGCAGGCTTTACGGGGGCACCACCTGCACCGGGTACGCTTATTTTTGCAGGCAAAGCAAAATTGGGCCATATTTGCTCAAACTACGGCACGGAGGCTTTGGCGATGATCCGTACCGACCGCTTGCACCAAACCAGCGAACCGATTACGGCTGCCGATATGCCTTTAACCTTACATCCACCAAAGGAGATTGATCTATGAGCGTTCGTTGTGCATGGGTGCCGCCTACTGATCCGCTTTATTGTGCTTATCATGATGAAGAATGGGGGGTGGCGGAGGCTGAGCCGCAAGCCTTGTGGGAAAAACTGGTATTGGACGGGATGCAAGCGGGGTTGTCATGGATCACAATTTTGCGCAAGCGCGAAACCATTCGGGCGGCATTTGCCAATTTCGACCCCGAAAAAGTTGCCAGATTTGACGAAACGGACATGGAGAGATTGCTAAATGATGCGGGTATTATCCGCTCGCGGGCCAAGTGTCAGGCGACCATTGATGGCGCTAAAATATTCCTAGACATGCGCGACAAAGGCGAGGATTTTTCGCACTATATGTGGGGGTTTGTTGATGGCAAGCCGTTGCAAAACAGCTGGGCGAGCTTGGCGCAAGTTCCGTCAAAAACCGAGCTGTCCGAGGTCATCACCAAAGACTTGAAATCCCGTGGTTTCAAATTTTGTGGGCCGGTGATCGTCTATGCCTTTATGCAAGCAGTGGGCATGGTCAATGATCATACCGTGGATTGTCATTGTTACGAGCCGGTGCGCAATGCCGGTTTTGATATCAACCAAACTTGATGTAATGTGACACAAATTTTGCCTGACACGCTGTCAAGTTCGGCGTATGAATGCGCTGGGGTTTGTGTTTTTTTCCAAGCAAAATAAGAAACGGAACAGGCATGAGTAAAGCCGTCATTTCCTCCACCGGGCTGTGGACACCAAAAAATAGTATTTCCAACGATGAACTGGTCGCCAGCTATAATCAGTGGGCCAACAATTGGAACCAAACGCACCAAGCCAAAATTGACGCTGGTGATGCTTTGCCGAAACCGATGTCATCATCGGAATTTATCGAAAAAGCTTCTGGGATCAAATCTCGTTTTGTGGTGTCAAAAGAGCCAATTCTAGACCCAGACATCATGGCCCCCAGAATTCCGGAGCGTGCCGATAGCGAGATTTCATTGCTGGCAGAAATGGCAGTGGCGGCGGCCAAGCAAGCTTTGGCCACAGCAGGACGAGCGGCCAAAGACGTGGATGCGGTATTGGTGGCTTGTTCAAACTTGCAACGGGCATACCCCGCGATTTCTATTGAAGTACAAGATGCGTTGGGCACCTCCGGCTTTGGCTTTGACATGAACGTTGCTTGTTCGTCGGCGACCTTTGGTATTAGCACCGCGGCCTCGATGATCCATAGTGGTCAAGCCCGTTCGGTGTTGGTATGCAGCCCCGAAATTTGCTCTGGCCATCTGAACTTTCGCGACCGGGATAGTCATTTTATTTTTGGCGATGTCGCCACTGCCGTGTTGGTCGAGGCGCAAAGCATGGCCCCCGATGGCGCGTTTGATATTGTGGATGCGGTGTTAAAAACCCAGTTCTCGAACAATATTCGCAATAATTTTGGCTTTTTGAACCGCGCTGCCCCCGAAGAAGTGGGCGCCGACGATAAATTGTTCGTCCAAGAGGGCCGCAAAGTATTTCGCGAAGTGGTGCCGTTGGTAGCCGCCATGATCCGCGAACAATTAGACGGCCAAGGCATTGCCCCCAGCGCCATTAAGCGTCTGTGGCTCCACCAAGCCAATTTGAGCATGAACAATCTCATCGCCAAAAAAGTAATGGGCGAAAGTGTGAGCACTGAAATTGCACCGGTAATTTTGGATGAATATGCCAATACCTCGTCAGCCGGTTCCATCATCGCATTTCATAAATCACATGCAGATTTCACTACAGGCGACAAAGGGCTGATCTGCTCGTTTGGGGCCGGGTATTCCGCAGGTTCCATTGTGGTTGAAAAGCGCTAAATGCCATGAGCGAAGCGCCCCCACGAGAAATTGACATGGTGTCGGACATTGTTTGTCCGTGGTGTTGGGTGGGCTTGCGCAACTTAATTTTAGCATTGCAGCAAAGCCCTGAACTTGCATTTTCAGTGACGTTTCGCCCGTTTTTCTTGGATGGAACCTTACCTGAAACCGGTGCCGATTATCACGCCTATATGGCGGCGAAGTTTCCCAACCCTGAACAACGCAAAGCAGGATTGTTGGCCTTGGAACAAGCGGGCAAGGCGGTTGGTATCGATTTTCGGTTCGACAAGATCAAGCGCCGCCCCCATACCGGCAATGCCCATCGGTTACTGTTGTGGGCCCTAGGTCAAAACAAAGGCTTGGCCGCCAAGGAAGCTTTGTTTTCGGCGTTCTTCACCGAAGGCTTGGATATTGGCGACCGGCAAGTGTTGGTACAAATCGCCAGCAATATCGGCATGGACGGCGCATTGGTGAAAGACCTGCTAGAGGGCACCCAAGACAAAGCCAAAGTTGAGGCCGAAGTAAAAGGCTTTCAGGAAATGGGTGTTTCTGGCGTTCCAACCTTTATTGTCGACCGAAAAACCGGTGTATCCGGGGCCTTACCACCAGATGATTTGGCAAAGTTTTTAACCCAAATTGGATGACCTACCGCCCCGCCGCTTTTTTCGCGGTCGCAACACGAACCGATGCACCAATAAGGAAATTCCGGTTAGCGAAAACACCAAGGCGCTCAGCGAAAATATGATCAACAATGGATGATTAAAATCATCGCGTTCGTCATAATCCATAATGTGCAACATCCAAAAGAAATCAAACAGCCGCCACAGATCAGACCGGCGCGCAATGATGCGACCTTGCTTAATATCAACCCATACCGAATAGTTAGAAGGCTGGCTGAACACCGCTTGATAGAGCGGGCCTCGGCCTCGCACTTCAATGGGGCCTTTTTCAACTAAGCTCACGTGAAGCAATTTGCCACTACCCGTGTAGTCCGCGACTGCCAACGTCGTAGCTTGGGCCATACTTAAGGGTAGCAAGGAACGACCGGTTGTTGCAGATAGTAACAAAACGCTCTGATCCGATGTTATGCGCCACACCGGATCGCCAGCAAAACTTTCAAGCTGTAAAGCCGTGATATCTGAAAGCCCTGCCGCTTTTGCTGCGTCCAATGGGTCAATGCCATTGGGAATATCAATCGGCAATGCTCTTGGTTCGGCGATTAAATGTTCGGAGCGCACATCTTCGATTTTGGCCACGCTCATCACCAAACCACCTGCCGTCCACAACACAATTTGCACGCCGACAATCAAGCCAATCCATTTGTGCATCCGGGTTAAAATTGCAGCTGTTTTCATGGTAATGGCCTTAACAATTGGCAATGCTTCGAAATTTGGTTTATGGGAACCGACAAGAAAGAAGCAGATCATCATGCCCATTACAAGCGCTATTATTTTACTGATCACCGTGCTGGCCACCGCGTTTTTATCCGGGATTTTTGGGATGGCCGGTGGCCTGATCCTGATGGGGGTGTTGCTAAGCTTGCTAAGTGTCCCGCAGGCGATGGTGGCGCACGGGTTATTGCAAATGTTGGCCAATGGCTGGCGCTGTTATTTGCTACGAACCTCCATCCAGCGGCGGGTTCTGGCCTATTATTGCGTGGGTACGGTGTTGGCGATCGGCTTGTTGTTTTTTGTGGCATTTCGCCCATCAAGACCCGTGGTGCTTTTGCTATTGGGGTTGGTGCCATTTTTGATTTGGCTGCCTAAATCCGTGTTTCGCTTGGATGCACAAAACCCAGCTCATGCGGTGTTGGCGGGGTTTTTGGTGACGGGCTTAAACACATTTGCAGGTGTGGCCGGGCCGATCTTGGACATTTTTTTCGTCCGAACCACGCTGACCCGCCATCAAATTGTCGCTACCAAATCCGTCACCCAATTGATCGCCCATTTCGTCAAAGTTATTTTTTGGAGCGGCTTGGCCTTCGGTGCTTTGTCGGATAACAAAGGTCTGTTGATAGTTTTGCTGCTTGCCATTCCATTTTCGATGACCGGTACCTGGGTTGGTGGATTTGTACTAGACCGCCTAAGCGATAAGTCGTTTTTGAGGTGGGTACGAGGTTTGGTAACGGGTATTGGTATCGTGTTTTTGGGCAGAGCAATGATGACGTGGTTCGGCGGATGACAAAAATTACCGCCAGCGCCTTTCTCATCACGTTGAACTGCGAGGAAACCCTCGAAGCGGCCTTACAAAGCGTCGCCGGCTTTGCCCAAATTGTGGTGGTCGATTCGGGTAGCACCGACAAAACCCTACAGATCGCCAAACAATATGCTGATCTGGTTATGCACCATGATTTTGCTGGCTTTGGCCCACAAAAAGAATTTGCTTTGCGGCTCTGTACGCAAAAATGGGCGCTTAATCTGGATGCGGACGAAGTGATAAGCTCCGTGCTAACCGCCGAGATCGAACAATTGATCGAACAATCATCCGTGGACGGATTATTGGTGCCGCGCATCGACATGGTGTTTGGTAAACCAGCTCATCCTTGGACCCACAAAACCATATTGCAACGGTTTTTCCGCACGGAAAAAACCAACTATGACCCCAAACAAGTCCACGAATCGGTGCGATTGGAGGGCAAATGGGGCCGGGCCAAGGGCGTAATATTGCACCGCTCCGATCCGGATATCAAAACTCGTTTGGAAAAAATCCAGCTATATTCAAGCTTGCGCGCCAAGGACAAAGCGGCGGCAGGTAAACGGCCTAGTTTGCTGAAATTGCTATTGGCCGGGCCGTTGATCTTCTTAAAAACTTTTTTCATCCGGCGGCATTTTTTGAATGGCCGCGGCGGATTTGTGCTAAGCGTGATGAACGGCCATTACGCATTTCTAAAAGAAGCCAAATTATTCGAGAAAACCCGTTAAAGCGAGCTACTCTGCCGGTTGGGCTTTGCGGGTTCGGTTGGCCTGTGCCGCGTCTTTCCAAATGCGGACCAAGGCGTGAGCCAAACTTTTACGGCTGGCCAGCAAGAACATCGTATTGTCGCTCAGGCCATCGCGTAAGATATCATAGGCGCGCGGTAAATTATGATATGGCATGCGCGGGAACAAATGATGGGTGGCATGAAAGCGTAATCCCACCGGTGCCCAAAGTGTGGTCAATACCGGATGGCCGGGGATGTCCACCGAGTCCAAAAATTGTTCCGGCACGGTTAATTGTTCCTCGCCCGAATTGCGATAGGCGTGCGCCGCTAAGGTTCGTAGCGAGTTTAGAAAAAATATCAACACTGCAATGGCGTACCACAATACCAATGCTTTGGCTGGCAACCACCCGAACCAAACCAAGGCACAAGCTACCCAACCATAGGCAAAGGCCATAAATTCTTGGGCGGCCCACAAAAACTTTGGATCTTTGGCACCGGGCATTGGCCGGATATAAGCCGGATCAATGGTCAACGACGATAACCGGCTCCATACCAAGCGCCGCAATGGCGGCAAGGCCCACGACAAAGGGGCCAACACCATAAACCGGACCACAAAAAAACCTGGTAAGATAAAAATCAGCAACATATAGCCAATTAACCCAAACGGATGACTGGTGCCAAAGGGAAGATACTCGCCATCAGCTTTGGTACCATAGACATCATGCACATGATGGTGACGATGAACCCCGTGATAGGTAAAGGCCGGGATCAACAACGCAAATCCACACAAGATATTCCACACAAAGCGGAACACTTTGAACGTGCCGGTTTTGAGGTGAGTCAATTCATGGGTGAACAACACGGCGCGATACAGGGCAAAAGTGGACAATACTAATCCGGCAATCCCGGCCCACGAAACCCAAGGGTTCATTAGCGCCAGTGCAAAGCCTGCCCAACCCAAAGAGATTGAAATCAAGAAATCCAGCCAATAAGTTTTGGGATTTGGTTTCATCAATCCGGCCACCAATTGATTGGCTTCCATCAAGGGAAATTGACCCTGTTCGCGCTGGATGGTCATGGGGGTTAGCCTTTTGTTTTTCTCTGGCCTTGAATACGCGACTTTGCCGAAGTGGGCAACAACCGAACCATGTAGGAGCGATCATTGTTCAGTAACAATTTTTGCCAATTTGCATCAAGCTCGCGCCATTGCCATTGTGGTTTATATAACCCGGGTCTCCGGTCTTGAGCCGGGGCCCAGCATTTTTAGGAAAAATTGGGCGGGGAGCAGGGCATTTCAAACCAAAGAACTGAGCCTCGGCTCAAGTACCGTGCTTGGTTGGATAAGCGCTCAATCATCAAACTGGATCGTCGACATTACAAATTGTTAGGTCAGACGACAATGATTTGCCGGCAATCGTATTTTCTTCTTGGCATCCATGCGTCTCGCGGGTACACACACCAAAATCTCACGCGGGTTACACACATGCCAAAACGCGAGGACATCTCGTCAATCTTAATCATCGGTGCCGGGCCAATTGTTATTGGTCAGGCTTGTGAATTTGACTATTCCGGCGTTCAAGCCTGTAAAGCTCTGCGCGAAGAAGGCTATCGAGTGATTTTGATCAACTCGAACCCAGCAACAATAATGACCGACCCCGGCATGGCCGATGCCACCTATATTGAACCGATTACGCCGGAAATCGTGGCCAAAGTCATCGAAAAAGAACGCCCCTGTGCCTTATTGCCAACCATGGGCGGACAAACGGCGCTAAATACGGCGCTGTCGCTAAACCGTGACGGGATTTTAAAAAAATACGGGGTCGAGCTGATCGGAGCCACGGCCCACGCCATCGACAAAGCCGAAGACCGCGATTTGTTTCGTATTGCCATGAAAAAAATCGGATTGGAAACGCCTAATTCGCGTGTGGCTCATAATATGGAAGAAGCGGAAGAAGCGTTTAAAACCATTGGCTTGCCGGCGATTATTCGGCCCAGCTTTACCATGGGCGGCACCGGCGGCGGTATTGCCTATAACAAACAAGAATTTCGCGACATCGTTAATTTCGGGCTTACGGCCTCCCCAACCAATGAGGTGTTAATCGAAGAAAGCATTGTCGGTTGGAAAGAGTTCGAGATGGAAGTGGTGCGCGACAAAGCGGACAATTGCATCATTGTCTGTGCCATCGAAAATATTGACCCGATGGGGGTGCATACCGGTGATAGCATTACCGTGGCCCCGGCTTTGACGTTAAGCGACCGCGAATATCAGATCATGCGCAATGCTTCGATTGCAATCTTGCGCGAAATTGGTGTTGAGACCGGTGGTTCCAACGTGCAATTTGGGGTTAACCCTGCCGATGGTCGCTTGGTGGTGATCGAGATGAACCCACGGGTGTCGCGCTCGTCGGCTTTGGCCTCCAAAGCCACGGGTTTTCCCATCGCACGAATCGCGGCGAAATTGGCGGTTGGCTATACTTTGGACGAGCTAGACAATGATATTACCGGTGCAACCCCGGCCAGTTTCGAGCCGAGCATTGACTATGTGGTAACCAAAATCCCACGTTTTGCCTTTGAGAAATACCCCGGTGCCGAGGTCAAGCTGTCCTCATCTATGAAGTCGGTTGGCGAGGCGATGGCCATTGGCCGCACCTTTGCGCAAAGCATGCAAAAAGCTTTACGCTCGCTGGACACGGGTTTAAGCGGATTTGACGAATTTGAGTTTGATGGCATGGGCGAGGGCGATGACAAAGGCGCAATTTACGCCGAGCTGGCCAATGCCACACCGTTACGGCTGCTGGCCCTTGCCCAAGCGTTTCGTCACGGGTTAAGCTTGGATGAAATCGCCGCTGCCTCTTTGTACGAGCCGTGGTTTTTGGCGCAAATCGAGGACATTGTTCGCGCCGAGGATGAGATACGTAAGGCTGGATTGCCCGGTACAGCCGAACAATGGCAAATGGTAAAACAAATGGGGTTTTCGGACGAGCGCCTTGGCCATCTTACCGGAACCAGTGAAACCGACGTACGGCTAGCCAGATATCAGGCGAATGTTCATCCGGTTTATAAGCGCATTGATACCTGCGCTGCCGAGTTTCGTGCCAAAACGCCCTATATGTATTCGTCCTATGAGGCCGCGCCGGTTGGCGAGCCTGCCGAATGTGAGGCCGCGGTGGAGGCGGGCAAAAAAGTTATCATTTTAGGCGGCGGTCCGAACCGAATTGGCCAAGGCATTGAGTTCGATTATTGCTGTTGCCACGCCGCATTTTCCCTCAAAGAACTGGGCATTGCGGCGATTATGGTCAATTGCAACCCTGAAACGGTGTCCACCGATTATGATACCTCAGACCGGCTGTATTTCGAGCCGTTAACCGACGAAGACGTGTTGGAAATTTGTCGGGTTGAAATGACCAAAGGCGAGCTATTGGGCGTGCTGGTACAGTTCGGCGGCCAAACCCCGTTAAAACTGGCCAATGCCTTAGCTGCCGCCAATATTCCGATATTGGGCACGCAGCTGGACAGTCTGGATCTGGCCGAAGACCGTGAACGGTTCAAAGCATTATTGGACGAATTAGAGCTCACCCAACCGCCAAATGTAATCGCTAAAACCGAGGCCGAAGCGTTGGTGGGGGCCGAGCAGCTTGGATTTCCGTTGATATTGCGTCCGTCGCATGTGCTGGGCGGGCGGGCGATGGAAATTATTACGAATACGCAAAGCCTGAAGCGCTATGTCACCCAAGCCGTGCAAGTATCAGCGGGCTCGCCGCTTTTGCTCGACCGCTATGTGAATGATGCCATCGAGGTTGATGTGGACGCGATCTGTGATGGCGATACCGTATGGGTATGCGGAATTATGGAACATATCGAAGAAGCTGGCGTACATTCAGGCGATAGCGCTTGTGCTTTGCCGCCCTATTCACTGTCCCCCGCAATGATTGCGCGCATCACCGAACAAACCAAGAAAATGGCCCATGCGCTCGATATTCGTGGGCTGATGAATGTGCAGTTCGCTATATCGGGTGACATTATTTATGTGCTGGAGGTCAACCCCAGAGCCTCACGCACCGTACCGTTTGTTGCCAAAGCCATTGGCGCACCCGTAGCAGCAATGGCGACACGGGTGATGGTCGGCGAGAAGTTGGCAGACATGCACTGCCCCAACGCCCCAACCAACCATGTGGCGGTCAAAGAAGCCGTGTTCCCATTTGCCAGATTTTTGGGTGTTGATCCCGTACTGGGACCAGAAATGCGCTCCACCGGCGAGGTGATGGGCATTGACAGTAATTTTGCCAGAGCCTTTGCCAAAGCACAATTGGGCGCGGGCGTGATGTTACCGGCCCACGGCAATGTGTTTATTTCGGTCAAAGATGTCGATAAACCAGCAATGGTGGCGTTGGCCGACAAACTGGTGAAATTGGGTTTTGGTGTGATCGCCACCGGCGGAACTTATGCCCATTTAACCCAAGCCAATATCAAAGCCACTCATGTCAACAAGGTATTTGAAGGCCGCCCCCATTGTGTCGATGCCATGAAAAACGAAGAAATTGCCTTGGTCATCAACACCACCCAAGGCCGCCGCGCCCACGAAGACAGCTTCGCCATCCGCCGTACCGCATTGGAGATGAATATCCCCTATTTCACCACCGCCGCCGC
Organism: Robiginitomaculum sp.; assembly: GCA_016763185.1. Taxonomy (GTDB): domain Bacteria; phylum Pseudomonadota; class Alphaproteobacteria; order Caulobacterales; family Maricaulaceae; genus Robiginitomaculum_B. The sequence continues at coordinate 35,066 of JAESUG010000005.1, forward strand.
CGCCGCCGCCGTCGTCCTCGCCATCGAAGAATTACAAACCCGCCCGTTAACGGTTCGCGCCTTGCAGGAGTTTAACTAAGGGGTTGGTGCGTCCGCCGGTTGTGGCATGACTGACTATTTGACCTGATGTACTGGACCCCGCATCAAGTGCGGGGACCGTGTGTTCATATGTTTCGTCTCTAGCAATACCGGTCCCCG
>JAESUG010000043.1 GCA_016763185.1 Robiginitomaculum sp.
GGGGTGATGAGGAGTATAAAGTAAAACTCCAAGAACTAGTTGCAAAAGATGAACAACTAGTAGCTGATGTGATTAAAAAAATAAAGCAGGAAAAAGGAATGGAATGAAACTCGTAATTGTTGGTATAGTTATTGTTGTTGCAGTTTTAGGGATTGTAGCTAGTCAGTTAGGTGGAGAATTTGAAACTGTTGATGAAATTATTCCAGCAGTTACTGATGTAGATGATACTTTAGTTGTTTCAAATGTTGACGTTGCATCAGTTGTTGATGAAAATTTAGATTGTATGGGAACTGCCAAATGCTTTGCAGGAATTGTATCTGAGATAATTGATGGAGATACTCTAAAAGTTAATGGTGAATCAATTAGATTTTCTCTAACTTCTGCACCTGAACTCAAAGGATTTGGAGGCGTTGAATCTAAGAATTTTATTGAAACCATTTGTCCTGTTGGGTCTACTGTAGTAGTTGATGAGGATGATGGACAAGTACTTGGTAGTTATGGTAGGATAATTGCTCTGGTTTATTGTAATGATGTAATATTAAATCAAGAATTACTTGATGCAAATTTGGGATACTTGGAAGAGAGGTTTTGTGATTCATCCGAGTTTGAAGTAACAACATGGGCACAAAAGCATGGATGTGCATCCGGAAATTAATTGTGAGAGATAATGGGATTCAAAGACTGGTTTGTAGAAGATAAGACAGGTAATGCTTCTGTTAAGGTACAATGTACTGGATGTAAAAGAATTACAGTAGTTAAAATCTCAAATGGTACATCATTTGAGAAATGGAATAAAAACACCAAATGCGGTCTGTGCAATGTAAAGAATTGTTGGACTACATTAGATTAGATTTTGATGTAATCAAACTCAAATCGTTACAACATATTACACAATAAATTAAACAAATGTTCAGTCTCATATTGATCTAATTTATTATTTAATTTATAATGTAATTTGATGAAGGCTGAAACAAACCTGCGTCCACAAATCGACATCATAGGTCACATCACGGGGTTTTACTCTATAGAGTAAAAGCAGTTCAAGATTTCAGTCTTCAATGATTTTATTGAAATGTTATTAGATATTATGCATAAACTATAGTATGTTTGAGGATAGAATTCATGCAGGAAAATTACTTGCTGAAAAACTAGTTGATGTTGTAAATGGTAAAAATTCTATTGTACTTGCAATCCCTAGAGGGGGAGTCATAACTGGAAGTGAAGTTTCAAAAAAATTAAATGCAGAACTTGACATTATAGTTTCAAAGAAAATAACCCCGCCTAATTCTTCAGAATTTGCAATAGGATCAATTGTTCATGATGGAACAACATACCTAGAACCACATTGGAAAATATATTCAAATAATGAGCAGATTGCCAAAGAAATAGAAATAAAGACAAAAGAAGTTCAAAGAAGACTATTACAATATAGATCTAGTTCAAATTACAGTTTTGATGCTAAGAAAACTGTCATTATTGTAGATGATGGTATGGCTACAGGTTGTACTGTTCAAGTAATTCTCAAATGGCTTTCAAACTATAATATCCGAGATATCATTTTAGCTGTACCTGTAATGCCTGCTTCAACCTATGAGATTTTTAAAAAATTAATAAAAAGAGTAATTGTGCTTGAACTTCCTACCTTTTTTTCATCAGTGAGTCAATTCTATGATAAATTTGATCAAGTTACTGATGAAAAAGTGATTCAAGTTTTACACGATTCTAAAGTCTGAAAATAATTATATTTTTAAATTATATTTCAGATTGGAATTTCTGGGATTAGTTGTTAGACTGATGATAAATTTCAATTATGTCTTTCTAAAATGAGATAATTGCTTCAAAGTGTTAAATAATATAATTCTGTTATCAATTTTATCTGAAATGGGGAAAATTGGAATTATTGGGGGAGTAATTGTAGCTATAATTATTGGAATAGTCATTGTATCATTTTCTAATCCTTCTGAAAATGTTTCTGAAACTGTATCTGAATTTACATTACAAAGTTATACTGAAATTGGGCATTTGCTCGGTGATCCTAATGCTCCAATAACTATTGTAGAATTTGGAGATTACCAATGTCCATTTTGTAGTGAATGGTACTTGGATACAATGCCCATAATTAAAGAACAACTAATTGATACTAAAAAAATTAACCTAGTTTTTGTTGATTATGCATTTCTAGGTCCTGATTCCTTACCTGCAGCAAGAGCTAGTTACTGTGTTGAGGAACAAGGCAAGTATTGGGAATTTCATGATATTTTATACTCTAATCAAAAAGAGGTCAATAGCGGTTGGGTAAATTTACCAAACATACAGAATTTTGCATCAAGCATTGATTTGGATATGGAACTTTTTGATGCATGTATGGACTCTGATGACTATTTGCAAGATGTAGAAAATAGCATCAAACTAGCTAGTGATTCAGGTGTACAACAAACTCCGACATTTTTTATCATGAATTCTGATGGAATTATTGATAAAATTGAAGGCAAACAACCACTTTCAACTTTTGAGACTATTTTATTCCCATACACTGATGTGAAATTTGTCATTCAAGAAGTACAAGAACCATCAACCTTAGATGTTGATACACCATCTGATGCTAGTCTATTTATTGCAACATTTGATTTGTCACAAGCATCTCCAGTTGAAGGATCCTCTGATGCTCCTGTAACAATAATTGAGTTTGGAGATTTTCAATGTATAACTTGTGGAAAATGGAATTTAACAATCAAACCAGACATTGTTACTGAAATTTTTGATACTGGTAAAGCTAAAATGTATTTTATTGATTTTCCATTTCAAGGAACTGATTCATACACAGCAGCAGCAGCTTCTTGGTGTGCAGATGAACAAGGAGAATATGCAAAATACCATTCCAATCTTTATGTTAATCAGGGAAGTGTGGATGATGGATGGGCAAGCTCAGAATTTCTTAAAGAATATGCATATCAATTGAAATTAGATGATACACAATTCAATGAATGTCTTGATTCAGAGAAATTTGCAGACAGGGTTTCATTTAACAAACAAGTGGGAATAGATAATGAAGTATCAGGAACGCCAACATTTTTTGTAATTGGACCTGATGGTCAAATTGAACAAATCAATGGAGGACAACCTGCATCTGTATTTATCGATATGGTAAATTCAATGCTTTAGACTCTTTGGAATTTTTTTAAGTAAAAAATATGAACACCAAACAAATTATTTCCAGTCTAGTATTGATTCAAATATTTTTACTAGTTGGAAGTTTTGGAATTTCGTCTTATTATGAAAACGAACATTCTATTTTTGAAAGATCTATCATAGCCCTTACTGAGACTAAACAACAATCTGATAATTTGATACATGAAACTGAAAAATATTTAGCTGGCGTCCCTTATTCTCATCCTGAAAATATCATCCAATTCATTGAATCTAGCCTGGAGACTATCAAAAATGGAGGCATGATTGATGGTAAGACTAGATTATTCCCCTTACCTGAAGAATTTCATACCTTGCATGGCATTGCAGGAGAAAAATTTGAAATTTATGTCATTCATCTAAATGAACATATTTCATCAGGAGTTTTTAGTCTAGATTATGGCAATCCTGATTTTTTAGTTTTAGAAACACAGAGGTTTGATACTGATGGTGCATTTGATGTATTGCTTAATTCCATGATTAAATCAGAAAATAATGATACAAGTTTTATCATTACTTTGAATTATATTTTAGCAACTTTTAATGTTGCAATACATATTTTTATGATATTTGTAATGTTGAGGATTCTCAATAAACAAAAACAAAAAGAGATAAAGTTAGAAAAGTTTTCAACAATTGGTGAGTTATCTGCAAGACTTGCACACGATCTTTTGAATCCATTAAATGTACTATCTGGATTATTTGAGATACTTCGATTATCTAAAAACAAACAAATGAATCAAAGTCAGGAAGAGCGAGGTTTTAGAGCAATTCATCAAATGTCTCATCACATTTTAGATGTGATGAATTTTATTAGAACACAGGAATTAATTAATTCAAAAAATTCAATATTAGAAATTATTAATGAATCAATTAATAGAATATCAATTTCTGAGACTGTAATAATTGAAAAACCTAAAAATGATTTTGAAATAATTTGTGATCCTTTAAAACTTGAAGTGGTTTTCTCTAATATCATTTCAAATGCAATTGATGCAATAAAATCTAAAGGTACAATCAAAATTTTTATTCAAGAATCTGAAAATGATCTGGAAATCAAAATTGTGGACTCTGGTCCTGGAATTCCTGATAATGTTATTGATGAAATTTTTGAGCCACTCATTACAACAAAAATAAAGGGTACAGGATTGGGATTGGCAAGCTGTAAAAGTATCATATCTGCTCACAATGGAAGCATTTCTGCTGCAAACAATCCAACAACTTTTACAATAATTTTGCCCAAATCGTTACAAAGTAAGAAATGACTTATTCCTTACTATCAAAGTTAGATTAAGTGATGATAAACAATATTGCTCTATTTTTTACCAAAGAATTACTATTCTCCTATGAACCCATCCATTTGATACTCGGAGCAAGTATTGGGACTATACTAGTAGTGATGTTGATTAAAAAAATAACTAACAGGAAAAATAAAAAATGAATACTCTGAGATGAATTCTTTTAATGAATAATTTTAACAAGTGGAGTCCATTACAGAGCAAAATACGAACTATAGGATTTGTAGTATCTCCAATTTTATTTGCAATAATCATCTCTTCTCCAATAGATGGGTTAGCATTTGAGGCCAAGCTTGTTTTAGGATTATCTGTATGGATGGCAATATGGTGGGCAAC
>JAESUG010000044.1 GCA_016763185.1 Robiginitomaculum sp.
GTAGTTTCATTATTTGTTCTTGAAGCCATGGTGGCATTTGTGGTGATGACATTGTTTCTCAAAAATTGTTTTTCATTATATCTTTACCGATGTATACCAAAATTGTGTTAAATTACACTCAAAATCAAGGGATGTCGTAGGATGTTAGGGGTTTAAGAGTGATTTATGTAATTTTAAAAAATCATTCTAGATTCATAGAACATACTTTAAGTTTATAGTATCAATTTCAAAAAAATTTCAACATGAGTAAACGAATTACAATAATACTTGATGATGATCTTGATAAAAAACTTAGAGTGTTACAAGCAAAACACATTTCATCAAAAAATGTTTCATGTAGTTATTCCAAAATAGTAAATGACACATTACGTAAAGGCGTTAAATGATATTTTTAGTCAAATATTTTTTTATAATTAACAATTAGTTGAAAATCATCACATACACTAATAAATTATCATAATTTCCCATATGGTGATAGTATGAAAAAGATAAAATGTAATGCTTGTATGAAATTAATAGAACCTGAAAATGTTGAAATGCATGTTATGAGTCATCATTTTAGTGAAATAGAAATGCAAACAATTTCTAAAAAAAATTTATCTCATGATCATTCATCCATTCAAAAACATGTCAAAATTGTATCAAACAAAGGAACAAGTATGCAAATAATTAATTATTCACCAAAAATTAATTTTTTCAATCATTATTCATCTAAAAAGAAACTCATCAAAATACAAGAGTCAGTAAAACTTGTTTGTAATACTTGTAAAAAAGAAATGAACTCAGAGATATGCCGAATTTTAATTACACGAAATAAAGATAATTGTCCACAATTTTTTTCATTTCACTTTTTTTCACCATGTTGGAATTTTAAGAATTTTTGTCAAAAATATCCCAATCTAATTTTAGATAGAACAGTGTTTAGTATTTCAAAAAATATGTTAATATCTGAAAATGGCATTAAAGATTTACAGAATAATTTATCTTTTTGGGATTGATTTGATAGGGATAATTGTGCCTAGATTAAATTAAGATTCACATAATTTCATTAAAATATGGTTCTTAAGGAAATTCAAAGACTTTTGATGCTATGAGAATTTCAGTGATAACTATTAGTGGAATTCCAAAAACTAGTATAGTGCGGACTAGACCTAATTTTTTTTCTGGTTGCGGTTTTTTGATTTGATTCAACTAGATTTTTAATGATTCATTAAAAATTATTAGAAGTTTGTTGTGTTGATTAGAACATACAGAGTTAATTTGAAAGAATGTGCAAATTTTTGATACGTAGTAAAAACATGGGCTTAAGATCGGTTTTGTTAAAAATCCAATGACAGCCTAAATTTTTACCAACATCTCATTTACCAATGTTGAACATATACGCATATTTTTGTCCAAAATGATCAAACAAGTAGATAGAATTCATTTCGATGTATAATAACGTGGTAAATCACAAAATGAGTAATGAAAAAATTAGAAATAATGCGATTTCAGTTTGTGACTTACTAAAAGATAACACTACAAAAATAATTAGAAAATTTGAAACACAGACACCCATCTATGCACAGTTGTATTCTGATTGTTATAATGAATATCTTCATTCACTTGAAGATATTTTTGGATCCTGTTATTTATCTGAGAAACATTTCTTTGATAGTCTAGAAATTGATGAAAAGGTTTTAGATTCGACAGATAAATTCTGGAATGTTTTTACTGAAACTACCATTTTTCATATTGATGTGTATACAAATTTTCAAAAGACACAATTTGAAACAATGAATTCTTTTATGAAATCATGTGATTATTTTGTTCATGTGGGGATGGACTATTGTGCAAACATGTTTTCTCAAATCAATAGAAAATAATTAAAAATCATTTTAGACTAAAATACAAATTAGCATAATTATCAGATTATTCTTTTACTGACTCGATTGTATCATGACTTGCCTGAATAAGTCGAAGTGTTGAATTTAGATTTGCCCTCAAATGTGCCAAATGATTTGATTCAACAGAGATGGTAAGTTTTTCATTAAATTTTATTTCAGTCTTTACAGGATTTTCTGGATAAAATGTATTATCAGTATTTACAGAATCAAAAATTGCTTTTGTATTATCTTGTGCATCAACTATAATGTCTGCACTAAAGTTTAATGTCATATGCAGTTCCAGCTACTTTATAGCTGCATTTTTTGCAAGACCAAATTCCAACAGCGTCTCGTCCAAATGATTTTGAACCACATTCAGGACATGTTCTTTTTTCTTTTAATTGAAAATGAATTTTTGTATATTGTTTTCTTAATTTAATTCCGTATCGGGCACCTAATCCTTTAAGTGATTTTTTTGCTTTTGCCATTTTACTGTGCTTCCTGTTGTGCTGCTTTTAGTTTCTCTCTAATTTGTGCACCCACTCTAACTGAAAGTTCTCCACATTGAACCATTTCATCCAAAGTAAATCCATCAGAGCCACCTTTTTGTAAAGCACAAATATTTCCATCAGAGTCTGTAGTAATTGTAACTCTAGCATCCATACTATCCCATTCATCACCATTTGGATCAACTACAATATGATTTCCAATCTTTCCCATAGTTACAGATACTGGAATTGTTGTAGTGGGTAATTGAGATTCTTCGCCATCAACAATTGTTACTTTATCATCAACCATAGTCCATTTTGGAGATTTTGATGTAAGTAATGCAGCAGTAGCAGCATAAGAGCATGCATCAAAGAGATTTCCATCATAATCAATTACCACAATATCGGCAAATACACCAACTACAGATTTGTCTTTTTCAATAACTAATTGTGATACATCAACCATATGACTTTCTCTAATTCCTCTATCAACAACTCTTGCCAATTCAATAACAGGAGCTTGTGGTGGTCCAGTTTCAACAGTAGGATGTGAAAGTGGCAATAGTTCAGCAGTACACATAAAGATGCCTTTGTCACCCATGTCTGGGAAAGGTTTGTCTGGTTGGATTTTTACTCCACATAAAACTTCGGTATCACCAAGTCGCACTTTTGCCGAACCGTTTGCTTTAGGAATTGCATTAATTTCAATGGATAATTCTCGTGGTTCATCTAGTGCTCGTCCATCCACTCTTTTTCCCTGTTCCAGTAATTCAAGGATTTGTGTTTTTTTTAATTCGTCAATAACAGATTTTGATGCCATTTCTAATCTTTTCCATTTCCAAAGTATTTGTCACTGAGTGCTTTCTTTTGTATTTCATAAACAAGTTTACAGCCGTTAACTCCAACGTCTACACATTTTTTGTATTCCTCAGGAGTTAGAACTCCATCTAATTGTAATAACGTAATTTTTTCAGGATTGGGCATGTAACCAACTGGCATGTCGGCTTGACCTGCTTGGTCTTCTTCATTGTTAACATCAAGAACTATAGTGTCTGCTACTTTACCTGAAGCACATGCTGCAACCATGTCCCTCATTGGGATTCCAGCATCTGCTAATGCTACAGAAGCTGCAGCAAGGGCAGCACATCTAGTACCGCCATCTGCTTGCAAGACTTCGATAAATACATCAACTGCTGTTCTTGGAAATTTTTCTAACATAACTGCAGGCTCTAGTGCCTCTTTGATTACTTTGGAAATTTCAATTTCTCTTCTTGAAGGTGCTGGTCTTTTTCTTTCATCAACAGAGAATGGTTCCATATGATATCTAACTCTTAAAATTCCAGTATCTGGGTTTGACATGTGTTTTGGGTGAACATCTCTTGGAC
>JAESUG010000045.1 GCA_016763185.1 Robiginitomaculum sp.
CAACAAATGATCCTGATGTAATTCTTACTAGCAGTGATATGGATCTTGATGATTCTGATTATGTAGGTTTACGATTTAATGGAATTACAATCCCTGCAGGTTCTACAATTTCAAGTTCATATGTAGAGTTTACCTCTGAAGAAGATGATGACAAAGCATCTTCTGTAACAATTTATGGACAAGGAATAGACAATGCTCCAACCTTCACTTCAACGGATGATGATATTTCTTCAAGAGTTTCAACTACTGAAACTATTACTTGGTCAATCCCAGAATGGTCAGAAAATGAAGTTGGAGCAGATACACAAACCCCTGACATCAAAACAATTCTTCAAGAAATTATTGATGGTGCAGGATGGACATCTGGTAATTCTGCAGTATTGATTTTTGAAGAAATTAATGGTAATAATGATAGAGATGCATATTCCTATGATCAATCTCCAAATAGATCCGCAAAATTATACATTACATTCACTGTTCCTGTAGTTGCTCCATCAACTGATCTTCAATACACTGACATTGGTTTGAGTTTGGGAACTTTATACACATACAGAGTTTCTGCAATTAGTAATGCTGGACTTGGTGGCGCATCAGATCCTGCCAGTGATACAACATTCACTATTCCTGATGCTCCAACAATAACTCAAGTAAATCCATCAAACACTGAGATTGAAATTGTATGGGATGCACCTGTAAACAATGGTGGTTCTGAAATCACTAGTTACAAAGTTGAATTTAAGAAATCATCTGATGCTGCTTGGTCTCCATCTACTTCCCCACCACTAGATGGCGAAACTAATGTCACTGTAATCGGATTGACAAATGGTGTACCGTATGAATTTAGAGTAAGTGCAATCAGTGCTGTTGGTACAAGTGTGCCATCTGAAATTGCTACAGGAATTCCAATTACTACTCCTGGTGCACCACAAAATGTTGTTGCAACTAGAGGTGATGAATCTGCCTTACTTTCATGGGGTGCACCTGGTTCTCAAGGTGGCTCAGATATTACAGATTATCTAATTGAATACACTACTGCAGCATTACTTCCAAATTGGTCTCCATTCTCTGATTCAACTAGTACTGATACTGAAGATGTGTTAGTTGATGGATTAACAAATGGTGTAGATTATGTGTTTAGAGTTCGTGCAGTTAATGGAGCTGGATTAGGTGCATATTCAGATATATCTAACCTTGTAATTCCTGCAGGTAATCCATCTACTCCTGGCAACTTTGTTGCAACAGCTGGTGATAAACTAGTTAATTTGACATGGTCTGTTTCTGATGCAAACGGCGGTCTTAATTTAGAATATGTAGTAGAGACTTCAATTGATAACTTTGCAACCCTAGTTGAAGATCCTGCACCTACAACTACTTCACCAACTTACAACGTTCTCTCGTTACAAAATGGTCAAGAATACTCCTTTAGAATAACTGCCACAAATGATGTTGGTTCTAGTGCTCCAACAGTTATCATTACTACAACACCATTTGCATTACCTGATGCCCCAACAGGATTAGCAGCAACAGGTGATAATGCTGCAGTTGATGTTACATGGAATGCACCTGGTGAAACTGGTGGATTTGCACTAACTGAATATGTTTTAGAATATACTAAAGGAACATTTGCATCTGTAGGACAGACTGACTCTTCAGATACTTCAGTTACTTCCGTATCTGTATCCAAGGATGTAACTAGTCACAATGTATCTGGACTTGATAATGGTGATGAGTATAGATTTAGAATATTTGCTGTAACTGAGAAAGGATCTAGTGCATCATCAAATGAAGATACTGCAACACCTGCAACAATTCCTGGAACTCCAACAAATCTATCTGCAGCACGAGGGGTTCAATCTGTAGTTTTGACATGGAATGCACCAACAAATGATGGTGGTGATACAATTACTGATTATATTATAAAATCAAAAACATCTGATTCTACCCTATTTGTAACATTTGATGGTACTGAAACCACTACTGCATCCCCAACACCTGCAACTATTTCAATTACTGTAACTGGTTTGGCAAACGGTGTATCTTATGACTTTGAGGTTGTTGCTGTAAATAGTATTGGACAAAGTGAAACACCTGCAGCTGTTAGCGGAACCCCATTTGATGTTCCAAAACAACCAACTATTCTGTCATTAACTCTAGGTGATAAACAAATCACTGTCAACTGGACACCACATGCAGATTCTGGTGGTGACCCAATTATTGATTACATTGTACAAGTAGATTACAATGACGGTAGAGGATTTGTCACCTTTGATGATGGTGTTGGCACTGGAACATCTGCAACAGTACCTAATCTTGTAAATGGACAGCTATTCACATTTAGAGTATTATCTGTAAACAATGCTGGTTCTAGTTCTCCATCTGAAGTGGAGTCTGGAAAACCTGCATCTCCTCCTGATGCTCCATTGTCCTTGAATACTGTTTCAAAGAGTACTGAGATTGGACTTTCCTGGAATTCTCCAGGATTTAATGGTGGTTCTGATATTACATCATACAAGATTGAATGGTCAATTGATAACTTTGCATCAATACTTGGAGATAAAACAATTCCAGAAACAACTGGTGGAGTAACTCCATCAATATTTGATATTTCACTTACAACTGAAATTGAAAGTCTTACAAATGGTCAATTGTACTACTTTAGAGTATTTGCAATAAACTCCATTGGAACAGGTGATTCATCTGATGTTAAAACTGGCACCCCATCTACTACTCCTGGTACTCCAACACTAGATGAGGCAAATAGAGGCGATGGACAAGTCGAACTCAAATGGACTCCGCCAACAAGTAGTGGTGGACTAGCTGTTGAGAAATATGTAGTACAAGTTGCAACTTCACTTGACACTCCTGATTGGATTACTGTAGAAGATTCTGTTGTTGGAACTACTTACACTGTACCAAACTTGACTAATGGTGTAACCTATCACTTTAGAATAGCTGCAGTCAATGAAATCGGCGTAGGTTCATTCTCTGATTCGCTATCTGCTGTTCCTGCAACAACCCCTGATCAACCCCTTAGCTTGTCTACAAAATCTGAAATCACATCTCAGGTGACATTGTCATGGGTAAAACCAACTTTTGATGGTGGAAAGGATGTAACTGATTATATCATTGAATATAGTACTGATAAACTAGTTTGGACATTATTCCCTGACACTGAAGATCCTGCAACTAATACTGAAACTACCGTTACTGGTTTAACTAATGGTCAGGAATACTTCTTTAGAGTAGCTGCAGTTAATGAACTTGGAACTGGTGAATTCTCTAATCTTGCTAGTGCAATTCCAATTGATTTGACAGTGCCACCTTCTGGACTTGTTGCAAAGACTATTTCTTCAACAGAAATTTCCCTTGATTGGATTGCACCTGATATTACTGGAATTATTGGATACCAAATTGAAAGACATTCAGGTGATGGTAACTTTGCAGTAATTGTTATTACTACTGGTACTGCAACTGCAACTGATTCAACATATTCTGATACTGGATTAACCAGTGATATCTCTTACACTTACAGAGTATCTGCTATTACTACTAGTTCTGGAGTTGGTAACCCATCTGGAACATCTACTACAACAACATTTGGTGTGTCTGATTCTCCAACTAATCTCACAACAGATGGTGGTGTTGAGCAAGTCTTTGCATTCTGGACTGAACCAGAAAACAATGGTGGTGATAAAATTGCTTCTTACATCCTAAAGTGGTCTCTTGGAAATACATTTGATTCAGAAAATTGGGAATCAATGGAAATCTTTGGATTGAATGGTAACTTGCCAGAAACTATTGCAGATGTCCCTGGTTTGATTAATGGACAACCTTACACCTTTGTTGTAACTGCAACAAACTCTGCTGGTGAAAGTGGTTCATCTAATGAAGATACTGCATCTCCTGTAACAGTACCTGACCCCATTGAACTTCTTTCATTTATTGAACGCGGAAACCAGTATGTAACTTTAGGATGGGATACACCATTGTTGATGGTGGTCTACCAATCAAGACTTACATTTTAGAACTCACTGATGATCCAAGTGGTAACTTTGGTACAAACCCTGATTATATTGAAGTAGACCCAACTACATCAAACACTGATCCTGAAATTCAATACACAATATTTGGTTTAACTAACGGACAGGATTACACCTTTAGAGTAAAGGTAGTAAATGAAATTGGTGAAAGTGTTCCATCTAATGATGCATTTGGAACTCCAGCTACTGTTCCAAACAAACCAACTGGATTATCAACAATCCCTGATGACGCATCTATAACTCTCTCATGGAATGAACCTGAAAGTAACGGTTCTGAAATAATTTCATATCTTGTAGAATATTCTACTAATGGAGCATTTGATGAATCTACTCCATCATCAACTGTATCTACAACATCTGAAATAATATCTGGATTAATCAATGGTCAAGAATACACACTACGTGTAACTGCAACAAATGAAGTTGGTGATAGTTTCTCATCTGCAACTGTAACTGTAACTCCTGCAGCAACATCCTCTTCTCCATATGCTCTCATACTTGATGTACTCTCATCTACTGAAATTGACCTTGAATGGTCTCCTCCAAAAGACACTACTGGTGGAGATGTCACTGGTTATCTGATTGAAAGACATTCTGGTGATGGTGTCTTTGTAGAAATTGCAACTACTATTGTTGATGGAACATCATCTGATACTACTTATTCTG
>JAESUG010000046.1 GCA_016763185.1 Robiginitomaculum sp.
GAACAAAAAACAGTACAGAGACAAGTTGTAGAGAAACCAGTAGAACAAAAAACAGTACAGAGACAAGTTGTAGAGAAACCAGAAACTAAGAAATTATTTGAATTATTTGAAAAACCAGTAGAACAAAAAACAGTACAGAGACAAGTTGTAGAGAAACCAGTAGAACAAAAAAGAGTTGTACCACCAGAAACATCAAAAAAAGTAAAAGAAGAAAAAATTAAAGTAAAACATGATCCAGTGGTAATTGGTCTTGCAGTAGCAATTTTTGCAGTTTTAATTGGTGGGGTGTATTTTGTTCTAGGACCAATCAGCATGTTTGCTATGGGAATAGGAGGAGTTGTGACTGTATATTATATGCTTCAAGCAACAAAGAAGTTATTTTCTCAAAATAAACCCGGAAAACATAAACCGTCTGTATTTTTGATGTTCTTAATTATCTCGCCATTTATTATTGGGGCAATGATAATCTATGAAGGATTTTCTCTTCTTGAATCACCTACAAGAATAATTTTATTGTGGGCAATGACCATATCATTTTTTACAACAATGTTATTTGTTCCATTAGCAGTATTAAGTAAACATAGAGAAGATGCAAGACCAGATGTAACATAATTTCCAAAAATTTCAGTAATTATTCCGGCATATAATGAAGAAAAAGTTATCACACATACAATTAATGCGTTACTTGAAACAAAATATCCAGACAAAGAAATTATTTTTGTAGATGATGGGAGTACTGATAAAACATTAGAGATTGCAAACCAATTCAAAGGTAAAATCACTATACTTCATAAAGAAAATGGCGGTAAGGCTACTGCATTAAATTATGGAATTGAATGTTCCAATGGTGAAATTATTGTCATAGTTGATGCGGATACAATTATTGGAAGAAATGCACTCAAAGATATCATAAAAGGTTTTGAGGTAAATGAAAAAGTAGCAGCAGTAGCAGGAAATGTTAAAGTAAGAAATAGAACAAACTGGCTTACAAAATGTCAAGCATTAGAATACATCACTGGAATTCAAATTGTTAGAAGAGCTTTTGATGTATTTGGTTCAATAACAATTGTTCCAGGTGCTTTGGGTGCATTTAAAAAATCAATGCTTGATGAATGTGGTTCATATGGTAAAGATACTATTGTGGAGGATTATGATCAAACAATAAAACTACTCAAAGCAGGATTAATCACTTCAGGAAGTACAAAAGCTACAGCATATACTGAAGCACCAAATACATTGAAAGATTTTGTACTACAACGTAAAAGATGGTTTAGAGGAAATATTCAAGTTTTTAAAAGACATTCAGATGCTCTAATGAATCCTAGATTTGGTTATTTACAAAAATTATCATTGCCATATCTTTTCTTAGGCATGGTAATTACTCCAATTATTGGTTTAACTGCAATAGCTATGGCAATTTTTGGAATAATTAGAGGGGATGGATTGTATGTATTACAAGTTACATCAATATTCGTAGGTGTTCATTATATGATGACTGCATTAGCTTTGAGAATTGATGGAGAAGACATGAAATTACTACCATATGCGGGATTGTTGGTATTTGGGTATAAACAAATTATCGATGTTTTACTTTTAAGAGCACTAATAGAGAATTTCCGACATACAAAAGCAACATGGACTAGTGCACAAAGAATTGGAGTTGAAAATGATACAAAAAAATAAAATATTATTATTAATGATTTCTGCAAGTATTTTACTAATTTGCTCTACAGGTAATGCATATGCTGAAGAAACCCAAACAATAGGAATTGAAATAAAATATACCGATGGGGATAGGGTAAACTATGAAGGGATAAAAATTCTAGTTTATCAAGACTTTAACAAAATACCAATTTTAGAAAAAGAACTAGCTGGAAACCCCGATTCAATTATAGTAGAAAAATATCACAAATACAAAATTGAAGTTTATGTTAATGGGATATATGCAGATGTAGGGTATATCCAATTAGATAATTCTCCTGTAAAAATGGATATCAACATTCCAATGTCCGGCGGAATACAATTTGAAATATATTATAAAAATGGAGTAACTCCAATTAAAGATGCCACATTTGTTCTAAAATCAGCGGATAATAGTGAATTAGATAGATCAATTACAAATGATAAAGGTCAAACAGGGCGTTATTGGATTCAATCAACAGTAAGAGTAGAAGATCATTATGTTGTAGAAGTGTATTTAGGAAATGTGTTATTAAAATCAGTCTCAACAATTAAAATCCAACCAGGAATTGCAGTTGATGAAAAAATAATCACTAACATTCCAGAAATAGTTGAAGAATTAATTACAATAAACCTGTATGATGGTTCTAAAATAATAAAACCAACTGATGGTGATTATACAGTTTCTTTGCAGAACCTTCAAGATGATAGTTCTGTTAAATCAAAAATAAATGTCAGAGGAGATGTAAACTTTTCAAGCCTAAAATCAGGCACGTATTTAGTAAAAATTACATCATCAGATGAAAAAGAGAAAAAATCATGGCCTGAAAAAACAATTCTAATCATAGGGGATCAGAATAAATTTAATATTTTCAAATATTCAGAGAATAAACTTAATGAACTTTATCCGTTTGAAACATGTAATTGTGTATCTTTTAGATTAGATGATATTCAAGATTATTGGTTAGCAGATACTCAAGTTGAATTAGTTGAATTATTTGAAGAAAAAAATGTTCCACTATCATTAGCAGTTATCGGTGGAATAATTGGAGAGGATAATAGAATCACATCAATGTTAAAAAGAAATATTGAAAATAATAATGTAGAAATTGTTAGTCATAGTTGGAATAATGATGTATTAACATCCGTAGATAATGAAACTCAAGAAAAATATATTGTAGATACAAATAAAAGAATTTTTGAAGTGTATGGAGTTACACCAACATCATTTGTACCACCAGAAAATATTTACAATGATAAATCAGTGGAGATTTTAAAAAATAATGGATTTACTCATTTGAGTTCACATATTGAAGAAATTGATATTACTAGCATTGAGGACGATTCATTTTACAGAACACCTGCAGTTGCTGAAACTGCAAAATTAGTAAATAATGATACAGAGTGGAAAATAATTGATAAAAATGAAATTAAAGAAAAAGTAATTCAAAGTATCAAAGATAACGGATATGCCATAGTTATGATGCATCCACAAGAATTTGCATTAAATGACCAAGGAAACTATGATATTCCAAATCAAAAAACTCTTTTGGAATTAAGTTTATTGTTAGATGAAATTAAAAAGTTGGATATAAGATTAGTAAAAATGGGTGAAGTAAAACCATATGATCCAACAAAAAATATAGTTTCTAAAGAGAAAATAGAAATTATTGAAGAAGAAATTATTGAAGAAGAATCTATCTCTTGTAATTGTGTAGCATTTAGATTTGATAATGTTCAAGATTATTGGCTAAATGATGTTCAAATTGAAATTATGCAGACATTTATTGAAAATAAAACTCCTCTAACAATTGGAATTATTGCAGATGTGTTTGGATATGATCAAAAAACATTTGATTTTATTAAAAAAGACACACAAAGCCAAGTAAGTTATCTAAAAATTGCTACAAAAGGGATTGGGTTAGTACCATATACAGAATATTCTCAAATTGAGCAAAGTAACAATCTTAAAGATTCCATAGAAATTCTTGAATCAATTTTCAATGAAAAACCGCAAGTATTCATTCCTCCTTTGAATAAATTTAATTCAGATACTCTATCAATTCTTGAAGAAAATCAAATCACACATATCAGCACAAGTTTATTCACAGGAGATTCCCCACCTTTTGAACTTTCAGGACAAAATGTCTATAGGTTCCCCCAAACATCAAGTACCGGAAAATATTCTGCTGTAACAAATCTTTTTGAAGGAAATCCACATCAGCAAACATTCAATGAATCAATTAGTAGTATAGAGAATTTTGGTTTTGCAGTAATTAGTATTCAAGTGCAAGAATTTTCAATAATTGAGGATTCGGCATATGTTAATTCTGTAAATACAGAACAAATTAATGAA
>JAESUG010000047.1 GCA_016763185.1 Robiginitomaculum sp.
TTGGAAGTCGTTATGGGCAAAGCCATTGCAGAGCGCCTGAATGATATTTCAAACGGATCTGCATACGGTCAAAACTAACATTCGCTGAGAAAGCTAGTTATTGGGTTTTTCGCAATCAACTCATCTAGACAATAAAAGGTATTTCAAATGCAAAACAACCAAAATATATCAAAGGCTTTATTTGGCATCGGCACGGTACTTTGTGTAGCGGCATTTATATGGTGGGCTAGATTTTACCGTGAAATAGAAGGGGATGGCAATTTAGACCCGTATGTTCCTTGCCTCATCAATCCGGGGGGTGAATGTGGACAAGTTTCTGGCTTTGTTCAAATGCTCGGCGGCCCCACGCCTTATTCCCCATACCTTCTTTGGGCGGGAATATTACTTCTGGTAATTGGATTTGTGATCACACAGTTGCCGAAACCACCCGAGTAAGAGATTTCCAATCTATGGCTCATGCCCCCCGCTATCGGCCATATATTTTGGAATAACGTGAAATATCCACCAATAAAAGCCAAATCATTGGGGCGAATAGATCAACGCAAACGACAATAACCTGACAATAGCCAATGGAGTACACAATGCGCAAACTCATAACTTTAATCTCTGGCACCGCTTCTGGTACTTACCGTTATAACAGCCATCAGGAAAACTATTATAGCCAAAAACATATAAAGGAATTTCAATAAGAAGCCGTAGCTTAATATCAATCAACAATAGATGAGCAAACTCTCTCTTAGTGCAGGCCTAAATCTGTGCCACTTTATATGAAGACGGACAGATACTGCTCATCGATCCTGGCAATCATCTCTTGCTGACGCTTCAAGGATTTCTTGGCATCTGGTCCAGATCCAAACTGACTATCCCCGATAATTTCGAAAACAGCAAAGCTCTCTCCGGTCAATACGACCCCCTCAGAGCGATATTGAAATTGCGCGATTGTTGTATCTTGCGCTAGCTGTATGAGCCCCAACAATGCGCAAATGCCGGTAACGAGCCACGCCCTGATCAACTTCTTTTTGTCCTGTTCTTCACGAAGTATGACTGCGCGGACCTCACCAATCTCTCTTAGTTTATCAAACTCACCTGGAAATAGCTTGGCGTTCATGTCTGAAAGATCGATTGTGTAGGCTGATATAAGGCCAGAAAAAACATCTTCAGAAGGATATGATTTACCTGATTCAAGTTTTGATAGGTAAGATTGCTCAATCCCAACCTGATTCGCGGCTTCTGGCTATGTCCAACGAAGCGCTTATCTCAAATCACGTATATAGTCACCAAACTTCATTTCAGTTATTTCACCTCTTCATTCATATGTATGTGTAAGGCATCTAAGGATATGATTAGCTAGGAATACCAAGAATGCGAGATGAATATTCAAGAATGTCGAGTAATTTTCTCAATCGGAGTGCTGTCGTTGTGACATAGCAAGAAAACGTCTGATTTGGCGCCGGGAACAGCCCAAAACACCTTTATGATCTTTTCGCCGATGAAAACACAGAGTGAATACTCATGCCAACCCGTCTTTGTTGGTTGATCGCGGATTTGTGATTGGTGGTTGAAGGTGAATTTGTCTATGACCTTAAAGTCTCATTTGGGCAGGATGCATATGTTTCGAAATTTCGTCAAAGTTTGGATTGTAATCGCAAGCTTAGGCTTTGCTGGAGCGCTATTGTCTAGCAAGGCTTTATTGGCACAATCGATCAATAACCCCGCGATCAAGGCCGTGTATTTTCATGCGGATTGGTGTTCGAATTGCCGGATATTGCAGCCGCGCTTGGCCGAAGCCAAAACCAGCAGCGCGGGGCTATCGGTGCAGCATGTAACCTTGGATTTTACCAATTCACAAACTTGGGATAGCGCGATTGAGTTGGCGTTGGAGCATGATATTGTCTCAACTTATAACGCCTATGCCGGAACTACCGGGTTGGTGGTGTTGGTCGCAAGTGACACTGGAGAACGGATTGATTGCGTCAATCGGTTATATACGCCGGATGCAATGGTACAGGCATTTTCGCGGGCTATTGAGCGAACGCAAACTACGAAACCTGGGGCGCGGGATAGCAACTCGGTTGTTTGTCCGCCAAGTCGTATGCGCCCGCCCACAATACAATGAAACAAAGGAATTTGAATATGCGAAACTTTTTTGGACTTTTACTTATTAGCGTTGCCAGCTTTGGATTGTTGCTGTCAGGCGTATTTTCGCCCGCGACTAGCCAAACTGGAAACACACAACCCGCACCCGCAACTATTCCAGTGACGGACCAACCGGTAACTGCCGTGATGTTTTACTCCAATTGGTGTGGCGCTTGCCAGATTTTAGACCCAAAGATTGAGGCGGTAAAATTGGGGTTTACCGAGCGCCCGATTGAGTTTGTCAAATTTGATTTTTCTTTTGCTTTGGTTCGTGGCGGCGCGTTGCAGGCTTTGGCCGAGGAAAAGGGTTTGGCCAATATTTATGCGAAAAACAAAGGTAAAACCGGATTTATGTTGTTGATTGATCCGGCAACAGAACAGGTGATTGATATCATCACCATGCGCGATAGCACCGAAACCATCGCTGTTAAGCTGAACAATAGCCTACAGCGCATCTAATCAAATAGCTTAACTTTCGTTGCGGATTTGCTCGCGAGCTAATTCCAGCAATTCGTCCATATGTCGGCGGATTTGGTGGTCTGACTGTTCGACTTCAGCCGTATCAAGATCAGCGCGAATCTTACGAAATACATCGTCGTCACCGGCTTCTTCAAAATCGGCTATGATGACGTCTTTGGCATATTCTTGGGCTTCGGCCTCTGATTTGCCCATCAGTTCTGCTGCCCATAGGCCAAGCAGCTTGTTGCGCCGTGCCGCCGCCTTAAATTCAAGGTTTTGATCTACGGCAAATTTTGATTCGTGGGCAGATTTGCGCTCATCAAAAGTGGTCATATGGATTATTCCTTAGCTATAGTACGATGGATTGAGCTTCTGGTACCCCGAAGATCAACCAGAATCAATCACTATGATTGGATTGTGAAGGTGGATAGCTTCCGTTACATTGAGAAAGTGGACGGCGCGGTGATTCTAAGTCGCGTCATTTTTGGTTTTGGGTAAATGGTTGCGGATACTTAAATTTCAGCCTTCCATATAAAAACGAAAGAATTTTGGTTTGGTAAAGCGAAAAAAAATTTACGAAGGCAAGGCAAAAATCCTCTATGAAGGGCCAGAACCTGGGACTTTGATCGCCCATTTTAAGGACGATGCCACTGCGTTTAATAATCAAAAACATGGCCAGATCGAAGGCAAAGGCGCGCTGAACAATCGTATCAGTGAGTATCTGATGACCCGGTTGGATGGCATTGGTATTCCCAATCACTTCATTCGGCGCTTGAATATGCGCGAGCAATTGGTGCATCAGGTCGAAATTATTCCACTTGAAATGGTGTGTCGTAATGTGGCTGCGGGTACAATTTGCAAACGCTTTGGTATTAAGGAAGGCGAAAAACTACCGCGCCCGATTATTGAGTATTATTTAAAAGACGATGCGTTGGGTGATCCGCTGGTTTCCGAAGATCATGTTTCGGCATTTGGGTGGGCGAGCTCGCAAGAAATGGACGATATGGTGGCGATGACATTTCGTGTGAATGATTTTTTATCTGGTTTGTTTTACGCCATCGGAATTCAACTTATTGATTTTAAGCTAGAATTTGGTCGTCAGTATGAAGACGATATGGTTCGAGTTATTCTGGCGGACGAGGTCAGTCCAGATTGTTGTAGGCTGTGGGACATCAAGACCAACCGCAAGCTGGATAAAGACCGGTTTCGTGAAGACCTGGGCGAGGTGCCAGAAGCGTATGCGGAGGTTGCACGCCGCCTTGGGGTATTAAAAGACGAACCCAAGCTCAAACTGGTGGACAGGGAAACTACCGAATGAAAGCAATTGTCCATGTGCGATTAAAGCCGGATGTGTTGGACCCGCAAGGCCAAGCGATTACCGGTGCGTTGCACGCCCTTGGCTTCACCGAAGTTATTGGTGCCAGGCAAGGCAAGATCATTGAACTGGATTTGGATGGTACCGACCACAATCTTGCCAAAGAGCGAGTTGAAACGATGTGCGGACAATTATTGGCCAACACGGTCATTGAACAATTTACCGTAACCATCGAGGATTAGGATCACAAGGCTAGGTGATCGAGGCGAAGGAGGTTTGCATTGCGCGCTGCTGTTATCGTGTTTCCCGGTTCAAATTGCGACCGTGATGCCGCGTCTGCTCTTGCCCAAGTAACGGGGCAAGCGCCATTGATGGTCTGGCACCAGAGCAATGAGTTGCCGGCGGTGGACCTTGTGGTCCTGCCCGGCGGATTTGCCTATGGCGATTATTTGCGTCCGGGCGCAATGGCGGCGCGTTCAGTTATTATGCGCGAAGTTTGCAAACACGCCGAGGCTGGTGGACTGGTGGCTGGAATTTGCAACGGGTTTCAGGTGTTAAGCGAGGTCGGTTTATTGCCCGGTGTATTGATGCGAAATGCTGGTTTGAAATTTGTTTGTAAGCCCGTGGCGCTGCAGGTGGAGCGCATTGATACGCCATTTACCAGCCAATACTCGCAAAAGTCACCGATTACGATACCGGTGGCTCATCATGATGGAAACTTTTATGCCAGCCAAGACGAATTAACGCGGCTTGAGGATCAAGGACAGGTGGTGTTTCGGTATGTAGACAACCCCAATGGTTCGGCCAATAATATTGCCGGAATTGTCAACCAAGCCAACAATGTATTGGGGATGATGCCGCATCCGGAACGGGCCATGGGCACCACCGGTGATGGTGGTGATGGTGTGCTTTTTTTCAAAAGCCTGTTGGGTGGTTTTCGATGAGCAATCCCCCCAAAATCAGCAGACAAATGGTTGCGGATCACGGTCTAAGTCCAGCGGAATATGCAAAGCTTTGCGAGCAATTAGGCCGTGAGCCAAACCTAAACGAATTGGGTATTTGTTCGGTGATGTGGTCGGAGCATTGTTCCTATAAATCTTCACGCATTCATTTGTCAAAATTTCCGACAACTGGCCCGCGGGTGATCTGTGGTCCGGGCGAAAATGCGGGTGTGATTGATATTGATGATGGCGATGCCGCAATTTTTAAGATGGAAAGCCATAACCATCCGTCCTTTATTGAACCCTATCAAGGTGCCGCCACCGGTGTTGGCGGTATTATGCGCGACGTGTTCACCATGGGGGCCAGGCCGGTTGCGCTGTTAAACGCCTTGCGTTTCGGCGCGCCAGAACACGAAAAAACCCGTTCCTTGGTTTCCGGTGTGGTTGCCGGCATTGGCGGCTATGGCAATTGCGTTGGGGTGCCAACTGTCGGCGGTGAAATGAATTTCGACCCCGGCTATAACGGCAATATTTTAGTCAATGCCATGTGCGTTGGCATCGCCAAAGCTGATCAAATTTTCTATTCCGCAGCCAAAGGGGTTGGTAATTCGATTTTATATGTTGGAGCCCGTACTGGGCGAGATGGAATTCATGGTGCAACCATGGCCTCGGCGGAATTTTCCGATGATCAAGAAGCCAAGCGCCCAACGGTCCAAGTCGGTGATCCGTTCACCGAGAAACGATTGATCGAGGCTTGTTTGGAGTTGATGGCGACCGGCAATATCATCGCCATTCAAGACATGGGTGCGGCGGGGCTTACGTCGTCCTCGATCGAAATGGCTGACAAAGGCGGCGTTGGCATTGAGATTGATCTGGACAAAGTTCCCTTACGCGAAGCCAATATGACCCCATATGAGATGATGCTATCCGAAAGCCAAGAACGGATGCTCATCGTCCTAAAACCCGGTACCGAGACCAGTTCCCGACAGATTTTCACCAAATGGGAATTGGACGTGGCGGTCATTGGCCAGACCACTGACACGGGCCGTTTGGTCCTGTCGCACAAAGACGAAGTGGTTTGCGACCTGCCGATAGCGCCGCTTAGCGATCTGGCCCCCCAATACGATCGCCCGTGGCGCGAAACCGAACCGGCGCCGGTGCTAGATATGAGCACATTACCATTACGCGATCCCATAGATGCACTGGCGCGCTTGATGTGTGCGCCTGACATGGCTTCAAAGCGCTGGGTGTGGGAGCAATACGATCGTCATGTGATGGGCGATACGTTGGCGGCCTCGGCCAGTGGCTCTGATGCTGCGATTGTCCGAATTCATGGTAGCAATAAGGCGTTGGCCATGACCTCGGATTGCACGCCGCGATATGTGAAGGCCAACCCCTATGTCGGTGGTAAACAAGCAGTGGCTGAAAGCTGGCGTAACTTAATCGCGTCCGGGGCTGAACCGATTGCCATCACCAATTGTCTGAATTTTGGCAATCCAGAGCGACCAGAGATTATGGGCCAGTTTGTTCGCGCCGTGGAGGGCATGGCCGAAGCCTGTACCGCGTTGGACTATCCGGTGGTGTCGGGCAATGTGTCATTATACAATGAAACCAATGGTGCAGCGATCCCGCCAACCCCTACGGTGGGCGGGGTCGGGTTAATTCGCGATCTGTCGCTGCCGACCGGTTTTGGCACGGCGGTTGAGGGTGACTTGCTGTATTTGGTTGGCCATACGTCCGGTTGGTTGGGTTCGTCGCTGTATGCGCGCGAGATTGAGGGGATTACCGGCCATGAGCCGCCACCGGTAGATCTGGAATTGGAGCACAATAACGGAAAGTTTGTCCAATCCGCGATTGGCGCATCCTTAGTACGAGCCGTGCATGATGTATCCGATGGTGGTTTGGCCGCTGCTGCTGCTGATATGGCGATGGCCAGTGGTAAGGGTATGGCTCTAGAAGGAAGCGACATTCTGCCAGCTCATGCTTGGTATTTTGGCGAAGATCAAGGCCGGTATTTGCTGATGGTCTCTGCCAATAACCTAACCCGTTTACAGGATATGGCCCGCAATGACGACATTAGCCTGTCTTATGTTGGTGAGGTGATCGGTGATGATATTGCGCTGGGCTCTTCGCGGATGAAATTAAGTGAGTTACGCAAACAATGGGAGCAATGGCTTCCCGCATTGATGGAGAATTAAGATGCCCATGCCTGCCAGTGAAATTATCAACATGATCCAAGCTGCATTGCCCGATGCCGTTATTGAGCTTACCGATCTGGCCGGAGACGGTGATCATTACAAAGCAAAAATTGTCTCCGCCAGCTTTGCTGGATTGTCGCGAATACGCCAACACCAACTGGTTTATGCCGCATTGCAAGGAAAAATGGGCGGTGAGTTACACGCTTTGGCCTTGGAAACAGCAGAGAAGTAAGCCCGTTCATGCACCAGAAACCCTTAGGTAAAGTTGGATTTGGGGTTGCCGGCCCCCATAGCGCCCGGTTGTTTCCGGCGGCAACAACTTGTGCGTTGATTGAACAAGCAATTATCGGTGGGATCCGTTTTTTTGATACGGGACCGTCCTATGGTGGTGGCGAGGCTGAACGACGATTGGGCCATGCGATCTTGGGCCATGATCGCCAAAACTTGGTTTTGTCGACCAAAGCTGGCGTAAATGAACAAGGGCAACGTGATTTTTCACCTTCCAGCATCCGGCAAAGTCTTGAACGATCCTTGGAGCGGTTAGGCGTGGGTTCGGTTGACGTGTTATTTTTGCATGGTCCGGCAGCAACGGAGTTAACGGACGAATTGCTCGATACATTACAAGACATGCAAAAACAAAACATGTTTCAAAATTTAGGGCTAGCAGGGCGTGGATCAGAGTTAACAGCTTGTTTGACCCGCAAGGATTTTAATTTTTTGATGTTGCCAATGGGGCCCGAAACAATTGCCGTTCATCAGCCCATTGCACGTCAAGCCCAAGACAAAGGCACAAAGGTGATTGGCATTGAAATGTTGATGCACACCCGCAATCCTTGGCGAATGTCATTGTGGCCGGGCGATGTTTGGCATTTAGTGCGGCGCTTGGTGCGTGGCGGCGGGGAGATTACGAAGGTAAAAACAGCTATTGCGCTAGAACAAGCTTTGGGTGTTTTGGAGGTGGATACAGTATTATCATCGACCACACGTCATAAACATATGAAAGAATGGCTAGCTTGTCTTGACGAATGAGGTAAGGCTCCTTAGCTGAAGATCACGTGTTTCTCATGAAAGGTGTCAGCGATGACCGATCAAGCCATATTGGATCATATTAAAACCACGGTTGAAGGCGATGATATCGTCTTGTTCATGAAGGGAACGCCCGTTTTTCCGCAATGTGGGTTTTCTTCGTTGGCAACTAAAATTTTGGACGTGATCGGCGTAGATTTCGCCTCGGTGAACGTCCTAGAGGACATGGCCGTTCGTGAAGGTATTAAAGAATATTCACAGTGGCCAACAGTGCCCCAGCTTTACGTCAAAGGTGAATTTGTTGGTGGCAGCGACATCATGCGTGAAATGTATGAAAGTGGCGAGCTAAAAACCCTGCTGCATGATAAAGGCGTTTTAGTCTAAGTTCGTTCTTGGGCGAAATATATGCTTGTATATTACGTTTTCGCGCATACTTTAATTATTGACACCCATGCAAAAAAAAGGCTGCGAAAGCAGCCTTTTTGTCGTTGTTGTGATTGGGGTTGTAATTGGGGTCGTAATTGGGATTTTATGAATAAAATTCGATAACCAAATTGGGTTCCATCACAACCGGATACGGGACATCGGCAAATGCGGGAACGCGTAAATAGGTGGCGCTCATGGCTTTTCCGCTAACTTCGACATAATCCGGAAAATCCCGTTCAGGGCTTTCCAAGGCTTCGAGGACCAAGGCCATCGAGCGGGATTTTTCGCGAACTTGCACCACATCACCAACTTTACAACGATAGCTAGGGATATTGACTTTGCGGCCATTAACCGTGACATGACCGTGGTTGACAAATTGGCGGGCAGCAAAAACAGTAGGTACGAATTTGGCACGATAGACCATGGTATCTAGTCTTGATTCGAGAAAACCAATTAAATTTTCAGCCGTATTACCACGACGGCGCTCTGCATCGGAGTAAATCCGGCGGAACTGCTTTTCGGTAATATTGCCATAATAGCCTTTTAATTTTTGCTTGGCGCGGAGCTGCAAACCAAAGTCAGAGGTCTTACCTTTGCGGCGTTGACCGTGTTCACCGGGGCCATAAGAGCGTTTATTAACTGGACTTTTTGGACGACCCCAGATGTTTTCACCCATGCGGCGGTCGATTTTGTACTTTTGAGTATGACGTTTTGTCATAGTTGTTGCTTCTTTATTTTGACACAAACCGGCAAGTCAAATAACAAGACTTGCGATTACAACGGCGGTTTCGTGACAACCCGTAAATAACTCTTCAAGCAAACTTTGCTGAACAGAGGCGGGAATTTACCCGTGAAGCTCCAAAAGTCAAGCGCGCATACCAACCTAGCTAGACGATATACTTACCAAGTTTGAATGATGATTTGTTCAGTGGTTTTGATCTGAGCAAATTCACCATGTAAGCTTGCCAAATGGACATCATGGATGGTTTGGGCATCGAGCTGACGGCCTAAGGCATCAGTGCGATCAAAAGTATAGCAAGCATCAGCGGCAACACGAACTTCAAAGCCAAGATTGGCCGCCATCCGCACGCTGGTATTGACGCAATGGTCGGTAGAGATACCGCAAAAAACTAGTTTGGAAATATTCTGCGCTCGGAGGTCTGTTTCCAAATCAGTACCGATAAAGGCTGAGTTGACATTTTTTGCATAAAGCGGCTCGCCCGCAAGCGGGTTGGCAAAGGCTTCCAGCGCATTACCAGGCTGGTTCGGGTGTAGCTTTGAGTTGGGATCGGTAGAATCATGACGAATGTGAACAACCGGCCATTGCTGATGTCGCCAATGGCGTAAAAGTTGTACAGCATTTTGTTCGGCCAAGGGGTTGTTGCGCCCACCACCCCAATACTCCAGATCAGCAAAACCTTGTTGCCAGTCAACAAAAACGAGACATGGGTTTTTCATAACTTCCTCTGATTTTACGCGAGCTTCTCGCCTTCAAATTTTTGCCGCATCTGCCAAAATCGCAATGTCCGTCCCGCCGCGCCTTCGGGAATAGCTAGGTATAATTCGCGAAGCTTGCCTGAATTACCCATATTGCTTTGCTCGTCCTTACTGGTCAACAAAGCAATGGTGGTAAAAAGCGAGGGATCAAACCCAATGGCCCGACAAATCAATGCTAAACCGTTGACATCTTGACGTTGCAAAATGCGGTCGACCGTTTGGTAGTCGATTTTAGCCAACGCTGCCAGCCCAAGGGTGAATTTAAGGCGATCATTGTCCCGCTCAAACTTGAGCAACTGGGTGCCATCCAATACACCTTGTTGCTGTAAGGTTGTAATTTCGCTGTGGGCAGCAGGGTATCCGGTTGGCAGCGTATCTGTTGGTTTGGTGATTTGCGTTTTGGCTTGGCTGAAGGCTTGTTGCAGCAATTTGGGGTCGATCTCTTCATTTCGAGCTAAAATACGTGCCCGTACTTTTTCTTCGGCAAATAGATACATGTCGTTCATTAGGTCAGCTGGCAAATCAGGATGCTCAACCAATGGCGTTTGTAGGGCGGGTACTTGTTCTGAACGGGCAACCAAAGTTTGCATGGATGGGCGGTCAATTTGTGCGCCGTGATTGCTGACCAATGTGACCAAGGTTTGATCATTTCCGTGTTCGATCAATTGTCGGGTAATGCCCTGACTTAAGGCGCCACGAGTTGAAATGGCTTGCATATGCTGTTGTCTGCCACTGATGATAATATCGGTTAGTTGCGTATCTTGCAAAATCGGTGAATGGCGCAGAACCGGGCCAGCAATGTCGATCTCGTCATTGGCGAGTTGTCGCAATAATTGCAATGGACCTACGGGTTCTTTAGCGAAGCGCCCGGCCATTTCTTTTCGCACTTCTTTGTGCATTTCTTGGGTGACGATAGCCAATATCTCCCCAAAATGTTCACTTTCGACATCGGAGCATGTTGCTTGCGTGGAAAAATACAAATCGGTCACATCACGCAAGAGTTCTCGCCGGCGCTCTGACGATGTTTCCTTGGCAAGTTCCGCTAGTTTTAGCAAGCCCGGTGACTGGGTCATGACCACTTTTTCAGTCTCCATAAAATGGTACTCGCCTGCTTTGCGGATATGAAGGTGTAATCCTTCTTGGGTTAAAACCAGTATCAATCTGCCGTTCTAGTCGAACCGATAGTCCAGAGACGCAACACGGGCTGTATTGCCCCGGCGTAACGGCTGTTTTTAATGAGCACATGGCAAGCGGTCCAGACACGCCAGGGCGCTCCCACGTCCAAGCTAAGCACCGCTCGTCATCGGCACATAGCGACCAGCATCGATCTGGCCCTCCGGCGTTCACCGCGCCTCGAACATAGGTGGCGCCTGCTCGTTCGGTGTTGTTTTCGAACATTTGTGCCGAACTAGAATTTGGGCTGAAACTAAAAATACTGAGGATAAAAATAGTAAAAACAAACCGAAACATGAGATATCTCCTGCACATTAGGCATCAATTTGCCCGCAAGCCCTTAAAAAAGGTTCAACAAACAAGAGTTAGAAACGGTTTTGTTTGGCGGATTTAGGTTTAATCTATTGGACGTTGTTTGTTGTTTCTAATGCGCCAAAAATAAGGGCTAGATCTCGGTAATACGCGGCACGACCTTCATCCACCTCGGATAACAATTGTGGAGCCGGCGACTGTAGGTGCTTGATAGGTAGTCCATCATGGGCTGCTCGCATGAACATTGCCCAGACCTTCGCCGGCAACTGGCCGCCCGTGACCTTGGACATGGAGGAATTATCATCATTGCCAACCCAAACCCCGGTGGTCATTTGAGCGCTATAACCAACAAACCAAGCATCGCGCCATTGCTGTGATGTACCGGTTTTACCAGCGACTTGCCGCCCAGGTATTTGGGCGGCCCTGCCGGTGCCCGCTAGCACGACCTCTTGCATCATGCTGGTCATGGTTTGGGCGTGAGCCTCATCAAATACCCGCCGTGGTGGCAATTCGGGGCGCTGAAATAATACATCCCCACGAGACGACGTGATTTTTTCAATCAGATAACTTTCTTGTAAATTACCAGTATTGGCAAACACTGCAAATGCTTGGGTTAAATCCCATAACGTGACTTCTTGGGCGCCTAACGCAATTGACGGGAGCCCCTCAAGGGGGCCAGAGACACCAAAGCGAGTAGCAAGACTGGCGACGCGATGTGCCCCAATTTCATCGGTTACTTGTGCTGCAACCGTGTTGATTGAGCGGCGAAATGCCTCACGAAAGGTCACCCGACCTCGGTATCCGCCGTCGTAATTTCCGGGCGACCAACCGGCAATTTCAATCGGCTCGTCGCGTCGAATACTGGTCGAACGGATGCCAACTTCCAATGCTGCAGCATAGACAAATGCCTTAAATGCGGATCCCGGTTGGCGTTTGGCCGAAACCGCTCGGTTAAACTGACTGGTTTCATAACTTACCCCACCAACCAAAGCGCGCACAGCGCCGCTGTGATCGGTTGTGATCATAGCCAATTGGGTTGCGTTGCGCGATACGCCTTCTTTTTTGAACATCTCGACGATAGGGCCGTCGGCAATGGCTTGTAACTTGGGGTCAATGGTGGTTGCAATCACCAAAGCCGGGATCCGGCCGCCGGTAAATTTCATGGCGCGTTGGGTGGCCAAATCAAATATATATCCGTGGGGTTCTCGTTCAATGGACGGTAATGGCAGTGCTGGATTTTGAATCGCGATCACGCGTTGGTCTTCACGAATAAATCCGGCTTCTACCATGGTTGCCAATACGATTTTGGCGCGGGCAGCCGCCTGCTCTGGGTGTAAATGTGGAGCAAATCGACTGGGCGCTTTGGGAAGAGCGGCAAGCATAGCAGCTTCGGACAAGTTTAGCTCAGTGACAGGTTTTTGAAAATAGCGCTCCGCCGCAGCCGTAATTCCATACGCTCGGTTCCCAAAGTAAATTCGGTTAAGATACAGCGTTAAAATATCATCCTTGCTCAATCGTTTCTCTAATTTTCGCGCCAACCGCATTTCGTGTAGTTTTCGTTTGATGCTTTGCTCGGGGCTTAATAATAATAGTTTGACTATTTGCTGGGTAATGGTCGAGCCGCCCTGGGCGATGCGCCCCGCTTGCAAATTGGCAAATGCCGCACGAATGATACCTTTTTTATCAACCCCATCGTGCTCAAAAAAACGTTGATCTTCAATGGCTAAAAATGCTTGCACCACATGCTCTGGTATGTCGCCCATCGGTATGATCTGGCTGTAATGCGGACCTCTGGTCGCCAAGACATCACCATTTTTATCAAGCAGGACAAATGACGGCTCTTTGCCAATGGACCACAAAACGTTGATATCTTCGGGTAAGTTCGGCGCGTCATGATAAAAATAGCGTTGGACTGCAATAAAACCCACCAAACATATCAACACCAAGCTGACTAAGGTCCAAAGCCAAAAGCTTCTTCGGCGGTTCTTGCGAATTTCTTCAACGCGGTGCAAATCAACCCGGAATGTTTTCATTTCGCTCTTTACATCGAAATGTTCTGTTCGAAAAGGCTAGCGGTGCAGCCATCATAGGGTTATGAGGCTTTGGTATGACTGATTTTTGGAAAACCCTGCCGCTCGCGGATTGGACCAAGGCGCAATGGGAGTCGCTTTGTGACGGTTGTGGCAAATGCTGTATGATCCGCCTTGAAGACGAGGACACCAGCGTGGTTCATACCACCAATGTAGCTTGCAAATTATTTCAACGGACCGATTGCAAATGCACCGATTATGCAAATCGTAGCAAACGAGTGCCCGATTGCGTGACTTTAACCCCGCAAAATGTACATGAATTATATTGGATGCCTGATACGTGTGCATACCGATTGGTGGCTGCGGGCGAAGATCTGCCGGACTATCATCATTTGGTCAGTACCAAGCGAAAAACCATCCATGAAGCGGGCATGTCGGTGCAAGATCGTTCCGTTTGTGAAAGCGAGATTAAGCAAACTGAGCTAGAAGACTATCTTGTAACCTGGCCCGGCGAGAAGCCGCGGGGATAGTTTGGGTTTCCCAGCCAAGATTAGCTTTGAAAACCAATTAAAAATCAACCACCTACAACAAAATTCCAACAACTAATACCACCGAGCTAGGGATCGGCTATAGTTCACTCACTGTCCCAAATAGGGCTTTAAACAGTTTCGGGCTTTTGCCCACTTCTTCAATCACAATTTGAGTTCGGGGCAGGCTCTTGGGAGCATATGCCATTGTCCATATCACCAAGCGAATTTCACGCTTCTGATTTGATTAAATTTGAACCAGAAAGAATTAACTGGGCCATTCACAATTTACCAACTGGAGTTGCGAGCCAATTGCTGCGGAACTGGCGATTTTGGGCACGCCCTGATCAAATCCCACCAATTGGAGTTTGGTCGAGTTGGGTATTGTTAGGCGGACGTGGGTCTGGAAAAACCAGAGCCGGTGCCGAATGGGTTCGAGCACTGGCCGAACAACCACAAAGCATAAAGTACGACCGACCCTTACGCATCGCTTTGGTCGCACCGACCATTCATGATGCCAGAGAGGTGATGATTGACGGTAATTCCGGGCTTCGTTCCATATCTTGCCCGCGCAATCGCCCGAAATATTTTGCTTCAAGGCGGCAGTTAAAATGGAAAAATGGAACCGTTGCTCAAGTGTTCTCCGCCGAAGATGCGGATGGCTTGCGTGGGTCGCAATTTGATGCGGCATGGGCCGATGAATTTTGCGCTTGGAAAAACCCGGCGCATTGCTTGGCAATGTTGCGTATGGGATTGCGCTTGGGAAAACACCCGCAATTGGTCATCACCACTACGCCGCGACCATTGCCGGCGTTAAAAGCCTTGCTTGCGGAGCCAGGCTTGGTGCTAACCAAAGCTAAAACCCGCGACAATCCGCATTTGTCGCATTCGTTTTTAACTGGGTTGGAGGCGTTATACGGCGGAACGGTTTTGGGCCGTCAGGAATTAGGTGGCGAGCTGATTGATGACCCCGTTGGGGCGTTGTGGAAGCGTTCGCAAATCGAACAGATTATCGGTCAGGCACCGGATGATTTTTTACGAATTGTGGTGGCCGTCGATCCACCCGCTAGCGCCGGTCCAAATGCCGCCGCGTGTGGCATTGTGGTCGCCGGGATTACCGATGAAGGCAAACACCAAAAAGCATGGGTGCTGGCGGATCGAACGGTGCAAGGGTTACAGCCATCTGAATGGGCCAAAGCGGTAGCCGATGCATGGCAAGACTTTGCCGCCGATAGAATTATTGCCGAGGCCAACCAAGGCGGTGAAATGGTTCGAACCATTTTGCAATTGGTGGATAAAAACTTGCCGATCACCTTGGTCCATGCCCGTCGCGGTAAATATGTTCGGGCTGAGCCGATTGCGGCACTTTACGAACAAGGCCGTATTCGCCATGCGGCGCGGTTTGTCGAACTTGAAGACCAGATGTGCCGGTTTGGAGCCGAAGGAAAAATGGCCTCACCGGATCGCTTAGATGCATTGGTTTGGGCGCTCTGGTCATTGCTGTTGGACGGGGTTGGTTCACCCAGAATGCGCGTGTTGTAAAATTTTTAACAAGGGATACTCAATGTTTGGTTTTGGACAAAAAACGCCGGTGCAACCACCGGAACAAAAAGCCGATAGCGTTCGGCACTTAATCGCCTATCAAGCCGCCGCTGGTGCCGTTTGGACCCCGCGCAGCTATCAAGCCTTGGCCCGCGAAGGCTTTATGCGAAATGCCGTGGTGTATCGCTGTGTGCGAATGATTTGCGAGGCTGCGGCCTCTGTTCCCATGACCTGTGCGCGGCCAGATGTGGCAGCGTTATTGGGTGAACCAAATACGGAACAAAGCGGGACAGAGTTTTTTGAGAGCTTGTACGGCTATTTATTATTGGCTGGAAACGGTTATTTGGAAATGGTCGAGGCCGGGGGCGAGCTACACGAACTGCACGTTTTACGCCCAGACCGAATGAAAGTAATTGTTGACAAATCGGGTCGACCTTCGGGTTGGGAATACGCGGTTGGTGGACGAAAAATCCAATTACCACGAGATTTCGTCGACGGCCGTAATCCAATTTTGCACATCAAATTATTTCATCCCGACAATGACCATTACGGCATGAGCCCCTTAGAGGCCGCCGCCTGTGCGGTCGATATCCATAACGCTGGCGCGGTGTGGAACAAGTCGATGCTCGACAATGCCGCACGGCCCTCCGGTGCGTTGGTGTTTCATAGTCAACAAGGAGATCATTTAAGCGATGAACAATTTGAGCGCTTAAAACACGAATTAGAATCCAATCATCAAGGGGCCAAAAATGCCGGAAGACCGCTCTTGCTAGAAGGCGGATTAGACTGGAAACCAATGGCATTAAGCCCAACGGATATGGATTTTTTAGACAGCCGTCATTCGTCGGCTCGTGAGATCGCGTTGGCATTTGGGGTGCCACCCATGCTGTTGGGTATTCCCGGCGACAATACGTATTCGAATTACCAAGAAGCCAATCGTGCTTTTTGGCGGCAAACCGTATTGCCCCTTACTCAAAAAACCGCGCGATCCTTACAAAACTGGCTGCAACATTGGTTTGACGGCGATGTTACACTGCAAGCCGACCATACGGACGTTCCAGCCTTACGCGAAGACCAAGCTGCGTTGTGGAAACGGGTTACGGATGCCGACTTTTTAACGGCGGATGAAAAACGGGTTTTGGTTGCAGGTACATCTAAAAAACCTGGGGGAGGCACATGAGCGCAATACGACAAGTAAACAACCAATGGCGGTTAAGCCGGCAATTGGGTTTGGCGGTTATTGCGACCGTGGTTTTGCAAGGTGCAACGGCATTGTTGTGGGCAGGACGTGCCGCCGAGCGGATCACGCAATTAGAGATAAGAGTGGCAAGTCAACAAGATGTAGCAGAGCGACTGGCAAGATTAGAAACTCATATGGTGCAAACTAGGCAATCGCTGACCCGCATTGAAAGTCAGCTAGACGAACGCGAATAACCCTCGCTTAAAATCGGAAAATTTATAATGAATTCCATGAGAAATTCCCTCGTGATTGAGGGCTATGCTTCGCGTTTTTTTAGACGTGATTTGGCGGGCGATATTGTCCTACCTGGTGCATTTTCACGATCAATTGCCCAGCGAAACCCACGGGGTATCCGCATGTTATTCCAGCATGATGCTAGCGAGCCGGTTGGGATTTGGGATCAAATATTTGAAGACAATAAAGGTCTTTTTGTTCGCGGCCATATCATTGCAGATGGGCCACGCGGCAGAACCGCTTTGGCATTGGCCAAGCGTGGCTCGGTTGATGGTCTGTCCATTGGGTTTCGCACCCAACAAGCCCAGCCAAATGGCCGGGGCCGGGACCTAAACGAAATAGATTTGTGGGAGGTGTCAATCGTCACTTTCCCGATGTTGCCGGAGGCGCGTTTTCGCGTCGCAGAGGCGTTACTACCAGCTTAAAAACTGGATCTTTCAAACTAACTTAGGAGAAACTACGTGAAGAAAGAAACCAAAATGGCAGGCGCTAAGCCTGCGTCAAAGTCCGGTATGGAGGAGTTTTTGTGCGCCTTTGATGCTTTTAAACAAACCAATGATCAGCGGTTAGCCGAGATCGAAAAAAAGCAATACGCAGATGTTCTAACTACCGAAAAATTAGACCGTATTGATCTGGCAATGCATGAACAAAAATCGGCGCTAGATCAAATGGCAATTCGCCGCGCTCGTCCTAGTTTGGAGCTTAGCCCCGCAATAGGTAACAACCCAGCATGGGATCGCTATATGCGCCAAGGCGATGCCTCAAGGTTGACCGAACTAAAATCGCTCTCCGCCGGTAGTGATGTCGATGGCGGTTATGTTGCGCCGGACGAAACCCAAGTCGAGATTGACCGATTGCTACGTGAGGTTTCGCCTATTCGGGCCCTAGCCACCGTGCAGCAAACCAGCTCTGGTCTGTTACGAAAACCAGTAAGCCAAGGCGGTGCTAGTTCTGGTTGGGTGAGCGAAACAGCGGCCCGGCCTGAAACCTCTACCCCGACATTGGACTTGCTTGAGTTTCCAATGGCCGAGATTTACGCCATGCCTGCAACCACGCAAACCTTGCTCGATGATGCGGTGGTCAATGTCGATCAATGGCTGGCTGAAGAAGTGCGCGATGTGTTGGCTGCACAAGAAACCACTGCCTTTGTTGCTGGTGATGGCATTGCCAAACCTAGAGGCTTTTTGTCCTATACCAATGTCGAGCAAAGCGCTCATACATGGGGTCAAATCGGCTATGTGGCCACTGGAACTGCGGGTGGGTTTGATGCGGGTAATCCGCTGGATGCCATCCTTGATCTGATCTATGCGCCGCAATCCGTTTATCGGCCCAATGGCCGCTTTGTGATGAACCGACGTACGGTTTCGGCAGTTCGTAAGTTCAAAGATGCCGATGGCAATTATATCTGGCAACCCGGCGCTGGCGCGGGGCAACCGTCCACCTTGCTTGGGTATTCAGTGACCGAGGTCGAGGACATGCCGGACATTGCAAATGATTCGTACTCAATGGCGTTTGGCGATTTTCGTCGAGGCTATCTGATTGTTGATCGCGCCGGCATTAACGTGGTGCGCGATCCGTATTCAGCCAAGCCATATGTCCTGTTTTATACCACCAAACGTGTTGGTGGTGGCATTCAAGATTTTAACGCCATCAAGCTTTTGAAATTCGCCGTCAGCTAACGCCCCTTATCCTGTTGGCGATGAGTGATCGGGCGCGTGACATGTTGCGCGCCCGATTGCGTTTACCTTTGCATTTTCACAGATGGAGCCAAACTAATGGCGATCAAAATCCTGGTAGAACCGGCAATTGAACCGGTGACATTGGCCGAGGCCAAAGCGTGGTTGCGGCTAGATCATTCAACAGAAGACGAATTAATTACCCAATTGGTTCGAACGGCCCGCACCCGTTCAGAAGCCGTAACATCACGGGCATTTATTACCCAAACTGTGCAAGAAACCGGGGCAAAACCTAGCAAAACAGGTGTGATTGAGCTGGCCGTGAACCCGGTGCAGTCAGTTACGGGAGTTTCTGAAATTGGACCGGACAATAGCGTCCAAATATTGGATGCATCGGCGTATATAATTGACCTTGATCAGGGCCGTATTTTACTGGGCAGAGGTCATTCAACTTCGGTTTATAAAATTCAATATATCGCTGGATATGGAAATGCGCCAAGTGATGTTCCTGCGCCGTTAAAAACGGCCATTTTGCTACAAACGGCATGGCTGTTTGAACGTCGCGACGAGAATGATAGTGCCATACCGTTTCCGGCCCAGTCTTTATTGGCTCGATATCGGCGGGTACGGCTATGAGCGCCCTTCGAAGCCTGTCCGAACAAGTGATGTTGCAAACGCAAATCCTCACACCTGATAGTTCCGGTGGGCAAATGCGTGTTTGGCAAGATATGGCGCTGGTTTGGGCGGAGGTACGCCCGGCTTCTGCCACTGAGGGGACTCGGCTCGGCGGTACGACTACGCGGCGTTTCATCAAAGTATTCATCCGAGATCGACCCGATATTGTACTGCCTTTACGTGTGATTTGGGATGCCAAGGCATTGCGGGTTCTGGCCTTGCGAAACCGACCAATGGGACGGTTGGAAATAGAATGCGAGGAGATATTGCAATGAGCAACAGCCCCGAATTAGCGCTACAAACAGCGGTGTTTTCACATGTGCAACAAGACGCAGGCGTGCAGGCCGCATTAACATTACCAGTACGATTATATGACGACCCGCCGCCATCACCAAGCTATCCGTTTGTCAGCTTTGGCCGCCATCAATCTCGTCCAATTGAGGGTGATGCAGAACCGGTATTGGAACAGGAGCTTAGCTTACACGTTTGGTCCCGATATGGCGGAAAAGCCGAGGCGCAGAATGTCTTGCATGCATTACGCGAAGCCTTGCAAACCATGCCGACCCAGATGAACGGGCATGTGCTTGTGGGATTCCGGACCATTTTTTCCGATACGTTTCGGGCAAGAGACGGACGGGTTTTTCAAGCAGTACTGCGTTTGCGGGTGCTCACCCAACGAACAATTAATTCATGAGGAACATCAAATGACGGCGCAACATGGCAAGGATATCTTGTTAAAAATCGAAAACCCGGCTGGGTCTTCTACCTATGTGACTATGGCTGGCCTGCGGGCCAGAACCATTTCGTTTAACGCTCGGCCCGTAGATGTCACCAACACGGATAGCCCGGATGCTTGGCGGGAATTACTGCCTGGCGCCGGCTTGAAAACCGTATCGGTGTCCGGATCTGGTGTGTTCAAAGATGCTGCCGCCGATGAAGCCATGCGGGTGGCGTTCTTTGCACAAGACACCCGTAATTGGCAAATCATTATCCCTGATTTTGGCAGCTTAACCGGGCCGTTTCAAATTGCTGCACTTGAGTATGCTGGCGATTTTGATCGCGAGGCAGTGTATAGTTTAACCCTGTCGTCGGCAGGTGCCATTTTGTTTGCAGCAATGTAATGCACGTGAACCAAATCAGGGGCGAAACTGTGTTGTTGATGGATGGCAAGCCGCAGGTTTTGTGCCTTACATTGGGCGCGTTGGCTGAAATCGAAACCGCTCTTGGGATGTCTGATCTGTCTGATCTATCGGTACGCTTAGAAAAAATCAGTGCAAATGATGTGGTGTTGTTACTCGCCGCTTTGCTCAACGGCGGTGGTAATGCAATGTCGATCGCACAAATACAAGCCGCCAGAACCGACCCCGCCGAAGTTGCAAAAGCTATTGCCAAGGCGTTTTCCTTAGCAGGGTCAGACGAATGAAGCGCCAAAATTGGGGGCAGCTAGTGCATTTAGCCAGCGCTCAATTTTCGATTGCGCCAGTAGATTTTTGGAAAATGTCACTGTGGGAATGGCGACAGCTGACCCACGTGCCGGTGGAGGCGCATGCCAGTCGCCAACATTTAGAGCAGTTGATCAGCCAATTTCCAGATGAAATTTTGAAGGAATAGACACATGGACGAAAACAACGCCGCAACGCCAAACCCGTTTGCCAACGCCGGTGAGCAATTACAAGAATTGGCCCAAGGCCCAGCTCGCCAAGCTGCGGAGCAATTGGAGCAAATGTTCACGCGCGCGGGCAATAGCATTGGGCGAGAGCTAGAAAAAGCGGCGCGTACTGGTTCGCTCTCATTTAGTGCAATGGCCGAGTCGATCTTACGCGATTTGGCACGGATTGCAGTGAAACAAGTGGTCGGTGGTGCGCTATCTAGTGTTCTAGGGCAGGCCATTTCTGGTGGATTTTCCGGGGCTAGGTCCGAAGGTGGCCCGGTGCTTGCGGGCGGCGCGTATTTAGTCGGTGAACGCGGACCGGAGGTGTTCCGGCCCAGCGGCACGGGAACCATTGACAGCCAAATTTCAGACGCACCTATCACAGTAAATTTCAATATGGGAACCGGGGCAAATATGGACGAGTTTAGGCGTTCGCAAGGCCAAATCAGCGCGATGTTAAGCCGTGCAGTAGAGCAAGGGAGACGGCGATTATGAATGTGTTTCATGAAATACGATTTCCGGTTTCAGTATCTTTTCGCTCCAGTGGCGGCCCCATGCGGCGTACTGAAATTGTGACATTAGAGTCGGGTCACGAAGAACGGAATTCCCCCTGGCAACACGCCCGGCGGCGTTATGATGCTGGTATTGGTGTGCGGTCCTTAGTCGATATTGAAAAGGTTTTGGCATTTTTTGAAGCACGTATGGGGCAGTTGCATGGGTTTCGTTGGAAAGATGCTGCGGACTTTCGCTCAAATACGGTAGGCAGTGATATATCATCTACAGATCAATTGCTTGGTATAGGTGATGGGGTCACTACTGTTTTTCAATTGAGCAAAGCCTATGAAGCAGGCGTACATACATATGTCCGCCCAATTTCTAAGCCGGTAACGAGCAGTGTGCAGGTGGCAGTGGCAGGTGTGGAGCAGTCCATAGGAATAGCGTTTCTGATAAACTCTACCACAGGCATAATTACCTTTTTAAGCGGCCATGAACCGGCTTTTGGTCAAGACGTCACCGCTGGATTTAAATTTGATGTACCGGTTCGTTTCGATACAGATCATTTGGCAATTTCGCTAGAGACATTTTCGTCTGGGGCCATTTCGTCGATCCCGATAGTGGAGATACGCTAATATGCGCGACATACCTAGCGGGCTTAACGCCAAGCTACAATCCGGAGTTACTCGGTTGTGTTGGTGTTGGAAACTGATCCGAAAAGACGGTGAGATTTTTGGGTTTACGGACCATGACTTGGTGTTGGAATTTGATGGTGTCAGTTGGCAACCAGCAACAGGTCTAGCGCCGGGGTTGATTGAAACCAGTATCGGTTTTGAAACCGGATCAGCAGGAACCGCAGGGTCAATTTTGCATGATAGTTTGTCCGAAGATGACTTGAAGTCAGGAAAATTTGACGGCGCGCAGGTTGAAATTTGGCGCGTGGATTGGCAAACTCCAAATGACCGGGTTGGAATTTGGGCGGGCGAAATTGGTGAAATACGGTTGCAAGATACGGTATTTAACGCCGAGTTGGTTGCCAACACCCGCAAACTTGAACGAACGGCTGCCGTGCTTTTTCAAAAAGCTGTGATGCAGAATTGGGCGATGCGCGGTGTAGCCAAGACATCAGCACTGCGCCTTGGCGGGTCTTGGCCACCATAGATACCGTGCTTGGCCCGACTTCTTTTTCGGTGGCTGGGTTGGTTTTGCCTGCAACAGATTGGTTTGTTTTTGGTCGGGTTGAATGGCTTGCACTGACCAAAATTGATAACCATGCCCGGATTAACGGGCATTATGTTGCCGGGCAAAGCGCCGAAAACCTGATAGAAGTATTCGAATTGTTATTACCACCTGCAGTGCCGTTGGCGGTAGGTGATGCAATCGCATTAATTGTTGGTTGTGATAAATCCTTGGACCATTGCGCCAATCGGTTTTCTAACATTATCAATTTTCGTGGGTGTCCGTTCATGCCCGGCAATGATGCATTGTTGGCGACGCCGATTGTTGAGTGATGGCCGACGGTGACACGACTGCTTCATTGGTGGTAGGGCAGGCTCTAAGTTGGGTTGGTACGCCATATCGACACCAAGCCAGCGTTAAAGGTGTGGGATGTGATTGCTTGGGCTTAGTGCGTGGGATATGGCGTGAATTGTATGGGTTTGAACCGGCGCCGCTTCCGATTTATTCACCAAATTGGGCTGAACGAGGCCAAGCTGAACTGTTATTTGATGCAGCACAAAAATACCTAACGCCAAGCATACGGCCGACAGCAGGGTCGGTTATTTTGTTTCGCATGACGGCGGAAAGTCCAGTGAAACATTGTGGAATTATGATCAATAATTCTGAGTTTATTCACGCGTATTGGAGCCGAAAAGTTTGCCGATCAGCCTATGGCCGATGGTGGCAAAAACGGCTGGCCGGCGTTTATCAATTTCCTAAATAGAGAACAGAAAAATGGCACAATTGGCACTTTCATTTGCAGCGCGCACGGTTACCGGCATTGCAAATGCACTGGTCGGTAGCGCAATCACCTCCCTATTTGCGGGTGATCGCGTGATCGGGTCAGAACTGGAGCAATTGTATATATTGCAATCAACAGAAGGTGCGCCCATTCCTATTGTATATGGCCGAGTTCGCACCGGCGGACAGGTGATTTGGGCAGACAACCCAGTTGAAAACCGACAACAAGTTCAAAGCGGCGGCAAGGGGGGTTCACAAACAACCGAACGGCGATATTCATTAAACTTTGCTGTGGGACTTTGTGACGGCGTGATTGATGGCGTTGGCCGGATTTGGGCCGATGGACAGCTTTTGGATACTTCTTTAACTCATTTTCGCTTGCACACGGGTGCTGAAGATCAACAAGCAGATAGCCTTATTCAAATCATCGAAGGTGTGGGTAATACCCCGGCATTCAAAGGGTTGGCCTATCTGGTTTTTGAAGATTTCCCGTTGTCGAGCTTTGGAAACCGAATACCGCAGCTTTCGTTTGAAGTGTTTCGCACCCCTCCGGATCATAGCCAGACCAGCTTGCGCCACCGGTTGCGTGGTGTCACGTTGATTCCAAGCTCCGGCGAATTTGCCTATGCAACAACACCTATTTTAGCAGATCTAGGTCCGGGCACAACAAAAGTCGAGAATATCAATAATAGTTTTGGCGGGCCTGATATTATCGTCGCATTGGATGATTTGGAACGTACATTACCGGCTTGCGATACGGTTTCCTTGGTCGTTAGTTGGTTTGGCGATGATTTACGTATGGGAACGTGTCAATTGCGACCTGGTGTTGAATTTACCAACAAGGTAATCATTGGCACGGATTGGGCCGTAAATGGTATAGACAGAGCCGGGGCGCATTTGGTCTCGCAAATTAATGAGCGCCCTGCGTTTGGTGGCACGCCTTCTGATGCATCTATTTTACAGGCAATTGCCGAGATTAAAGCTCGTGGATTTCGGGTGGTGTTTTATCCGTTTATCTTGATGGATATTCCGTCGGATAATACATTAGTTGACCCATATACGGGTGGGGTGCAACCAACCTATCCTTGGCGTGGACGTATTACGTGCGATCCTGCGCCGTCACAGCCGGGCAGCCCGGATAAGTCTGCTGGGGTGGGCACTCAAATCAATGCATTCGTTGGCGATGCTACAATTGCTGACTTTTCCGTAAGTGAGGACGCTGTCTCTTATACGGGCGCGGCACAATGGTCATTGCGTCGAATGACACTGCATTATGCGCATTTATGCGCTTTGGCTGGCGGGGTGGACGCGTTTATCATTGGCTCTGAGCTAAGAGGACTTACCCGGTTGCGCTCATCGCAGGACGAATACCCAATGGTCGATGCTTTGTGTGCCTTGGCGCAAGACGCAGCAAGCATATTGCCAACCGCCGAGATTTCTTACGCGGCTGATTGGTCAGAATATTTTGGGCACCAGCCACAAGACGGAACCGGTGATGTATATTTTCATCTCGATCCGTTATGGGCGCATCCAGCCATTAGTTTTGTTGGAATTGATTGGTATGTGCCGCTGTCCGATTGGCGTGAAGGTGCAGGCCATTTGGACGCGGCGCAATTTGTCGATATTTACGATCCGGATTATTTAGCCACAAATATGAACGGCGGGGAGGGCTATGATTGGTTTTATGGGTCTATTGCCGACCGTGAGGCGCAAATTCGAACGCCGATCACCGATGGTGCTGTCGGAAAGCCTTGGGTGTTTCGGTACAAAGACTTAGCAAATTGGTGGGGGCAAAACCATTTTAACCGACCTGGGGGTGTTGAAATAGCAACGCCAACGGCATGGGTGCCAATGTCTAAACCTATTTGGTTTACTGAAACCGGATGCCCGGCGGCAGACAAGGGTTCCAATCAACCTAATGTGTTTTTTGACCCCAAAAGTTCGGAAAGCCATCTTCCATATTTTTCCAATGGCCAACGCGACGATTTAATTCAACGAAGATACATCGAAGCAATGCTAGAGCATTGGCAGGTTGGTAATCCGGGCAATCCGCACTCAACACTTTATGACGGCCCGATGATCGACCCGGCCAATATTCAATTTTGGACATGGGATGCTAGGCCATTTCCAGATTTTCCAACCCGCTTATCTATTTGGTCAGATGGTGGAAATTGGCCGTTGGGTCATTGGCTAAATGGTCGCGTCGGGTTTTCTTCCTTAGGTGCAATTATTGCTGATCTGTGCCACCAAGCAAACATTTCGGATTTTTCGATTGCAGCGGTTTCTGGTGTGGTGACCGGATATGTAGTGCGCGGCGGCTCTAGTGTGCGAAATGCTTTGGCACCGTTGGCGCAGGTATATGGGTTTGACCTAGCAGAACGTTTCGGTTCGTTATTCTTTTTTACGCCGGGTAGCCATGTGATTACGGCAAACTTAAGCGCTGATGACTTGGCGGCAAGCAATAATTCATTTGGCGCGGAGCAAATGCTCGACGACGCCGAACAGCAAACAACCAGCGTGCGGATACAATTTTCCGATGATGAAAATGATTATCAACCAGCAGAAACCAATGTTCGGGTTGAACAGTTTAATCCGGATCGTTTAGTTGCAATCTCCGTTCCACTGGTGGCTGATCATTTATCAATGAAAAAACTGGGAGATGATGTGCTGGCGCGGTCACGTCAAAAAACCCAAGGTTTGCATATTACCGTACCGCCGTCACAAATGACATTTGAGGTTGGGGACGTTGTTCGCTTTGATCCAACGTTTATGAGCGGCCAATGGCAGATCTCGCGGATTGAGGAACGTGGGCGCCGTGAACTATGGTTTCAGTCAGCTCAATTTTTTGCAAGTTTGCCGGTAAGTGGTAGCCAGGTTGGCAACCAAAGCAGCAGCGCAATACCGCCACTATCACGTCCAATCATTGCGGTTATGGATATTCCTCTGCTGCCTGGTGAACCTCAAAGAATTGGTCCGCGTATTGCCGCCTTTGGCAGGCCGTGGAACAGTCGTGTTGAGGTGAAAGTTGGCGATGCCGAGCGCGTGCGAACCGTAATAAATCGCCCGGCAATTTTAGGGCATACAATAACGGCACTACCAGCGGGCGGTGTCCAAAGTCGCTTTGATGAGAGTGCGGCGCTTCAAGTGCTATTTACCGATGCGAATTTGCTATCAGTCGAAGAACTGGAAGTTTTAAGTGGTCAA
Organism: Robiginitomaculum sp.; assembly: GCA_016763185.1. Classification (GTDB taxonomy): domain Bacteria; phylum Pseudomonadota; class Alphaproteobacteria; order Caulobacterales; family Maricaulaceae; genus Robiginitomaculum_B. The sequence goes on from JAESUG010000047.1 coordinate 26,717, forward strand.
AACTCGTTGGCGGTTCAACATGACGACGGAGTTTGGGAGGTTTTACAGTTTCAATTTGCAGATTTACAGGCAGATGGAAGTTGGTTGTTACAACGGTTGCTGCGAGGCCAATCCGGTACGGATGCGGCTTTGGATAGCTCCATTGGTGCCGGAGCATTGGTGGTCTTGCTCGACGGTTCCAGCTTGCCAGCCGTGGTAGAGGACTATGAGATAGGATCACAAATCACCTGGCGGGCAGGATTTGCAAATCAAGGAGCCAACGCCGATTATGAGGCCATTGCTACAGTCATTTATTCTGATCAAAGCCGTTTACCACGCAAGCCAGTGCATTTGCGAGCAGCGATTGACGGCGATGAAATTTTGATCACTTGGATAAGGCGTACTCGCATTGGCGGCGATAACTGGCATAGCCCAGATGTCCCTTTGGCGGAAACACAGGAGCTGTATTTATTCGAGCTATGGCTCAATGATATTGTGATTTTGTCTGATACCATGGGACAGTCAAGTCGGCGCTTGACCCAAGTTGAAATTTCGCAGTTCTATCCCAGTGGTATGCCATCAGAGATTGATATTTCGGTGTCGCAAGTTTCACCGGAAGCAGGGACCGGGGTAAAAAATCGTCAATTGCTCACGATCTAACCTTTTTTTTGATGCTAGAACGGCTTACATGATGATCAGGAGTGATCACCATGACCAACCCGTACCAAATATTAGGCGTGCCTAAATCAGCCGACGAAGCGAGTATCCGTAAAGCATACCGCAAACTGGCCAAAATATATCATCCCGATATGCGTCCAGGTGACAAAGCAGCAGAAGATAAGTTCAAAGAAGCCAGCGCAGCATTTGCACTGTTGAATAATGAAGAAGAGCGGGCGAAGTATGATCGGGGCGAAATTGATTCCCAAGGGAACCCAAAAGGACAATACGCCCAAGCGGGTACCCATCGTGGCGGATTTCCCGGTGGCTTTGCGCCCGGTGGATTTGAGGATATCTCCGATATATTATCCGAGTTGTTTGGCCGTCAAGCCGGAATGGGCGCGCGGCAGCATTTTTCTTCTCGCGGTGAAGATTTGCATTTTTCTTTGGATATTGACCTAGAAGAGGTCATTCTTGGTGGCACGCGCCAAGTGCGGATGAGTGACGGTAAAAACCTAAAAATCAAAATTCCGGTTGGTGTCCAAACAGGACGATCTTTGCGGCTAAAAGGCCAAGGCGGTGCCGGAATGGGTGGTGGACCGCCTGGTGATGCAATTGTCGAGTTAAAGGTAAAACCGCACCGGTTTTATGTGGTTGATGCAGATCGTCTTCGGCTAGATATCCCAATTACACTGCACGAAGCCGTATTGGGGGCTAAGATAAAAATACCTACACCGGACGGGCCTGTGAATTTGACTATCCCACCCAATACTTCTTCTGCACAAGTTTTTCGTGTTAAAGGAAAGGGAGGTGCAAATGCGAAAGGCGCACGCGGCGATCTATTGGTACGCACAATGATCATGTTATCTGACACGCCTGACAATGGCTTGAAACAATATCTAAAAAAGTCGAAAATATCGACTAACTCAGATCCAAGGAGAAATTTCTTTTCCTGACGCACTTATTCACCATTGGTTCAGGCAAAGGCATGCAGATTAGTCCTCATGAAAAAAATGATACACATTTTGGCAATTATTGGTTCCCTATCTTTGTCGGGCATGGCGACGAATATTGAAGCCCGCTCGCAGTTCCAAGACTCGTTTACAGCGGATCAAGCAAGAGATGCGCGCAAGCAAGGAAAAGTTCTTGGGGCCGGTCAGGTCATGCGAATTGTACAGCGTCAATATCCTCGATTAAAAGCCGCAGATGCCCGCCTTAGTTCCAAAGGTTCGCAAGGGCCTAGATATTATGTCAAAATGCTAAGCTCCGATGGCCGGGTTGTCGAGGTGATTGTAAACGCCCGAACTGGAAGAATTTTAGGAACGCGAGGAAACTAATCATGCGGATATTGGTGGTTGAAGATGATCCTGATTTAAATAGACAACTCGTTAGCGCATTGGAAGATGCGGGGTATGTGACGGACAAGGCATTTGATGGTGATGAGGGTTTATTTTTGGGTGAAAGCGAGCCGTATGACGCGGTTATTTTGGATCTTGGATTGCCGGAAATAGACGGTGTGACCGTGCTGGAACGGTGGCGGCGTGCTGGTAAAAAATTTCCGGTGCTTATTTTGACGGCGCGTGATCGGTGGAGCGAAAAGGTTGCCGGTTTTGATGCCGGTGCCGATGACTATCTGACCAAACCATTTCACACAGAGGAATTGCTGGCTCGGTTACGTGCATTACTACGCCGGGCAGCAGGGCATGTGACGTCAATTATTGAAATTGGTGACCTGTCTGTTGATACCAAGGGTGCTCGCGCCTTTATTGATGGCGCACCTTTAAAGCTAACGTCTCACGAATTTAGGATTTTGAGCTATTTATCGCATCACGCTAACCGAGTGATCTCCAGATCAGAATTAACCGAGCATATTTATGATCAAGACTTTGATCGAGATTCAAACACGATCGAGGTTTTCATTGGCCGATTACGTAAGAAAATTGGTACGGAGCGCATCGAAACCGTTCGTGGATTGGGGTATCGACTTCTTGATCCAGACACTGCGAATTCGTGAACACCAAAGCGTCACTCGCACGACGACTGACCGTTGGCGCAGGATTGTGGAGCGTAGCTTTATTACTTGCGGTGGCGTTGATTTTGACAACGCTATACCGCGAAGCTGTGCACCGCGTTGATGATGACCGCTTTGGTGCGATTGTTGACTCGCTAGCCGTATACGCCGAGACTCAAGATGATGGCGAGGTTTTCTTATCCAGAACGCCGGGTGATCCAAGGTTCGAGCGGGCATTTTCAGGACATTATTGGCAAATATCGAAAGTGACTGCGGCCGGCACAGTGATCGTTGCCAGATCGCAATCCTTATTTGACGCAGAGTTGGCAGTTACTTCCGAAATATTGGACATGGCCAACCAAACTCGTGGAACTGGGTTCAAGCAAGACATTATCGGTCCATTTAGCGAACCTATGCGCTCTTTGACCAAGGCATTTCAATTGCCAGATCAAGAAACCGTATTGATCATTAGCGCTGCTGCCGACCGACGGCCTGCCGATCAAGAGATATCTAGATTTCGGCTCGCAGTGGCTGGCATTTTGAGCATGTTTAGCATTGGGTTGTTAATCGGCATTTTTTTACAAGTACGGTATGGTTTGGGCCCTCTTTATAAAATGGTGGTGGAAATCGCGGATGTCCGTGCCGGAGAGAAAGAAGATTTGCAAGGGGTTTATCCAAAGGAGTTGGTACCATTGGCAAGTGAACTAAATACCTTATTAGGTCACAACAAAGAAATTGTTGCTCGCGCCAGAACTCATGTTGGCAATTTAGCCCACGCATTAAAGACACCTATTTCAGTTTTACTCAACGAATCCGCCAACGATAAATCACCGCTCTCAGAATTGGTTCACCGACAGGCTTTAAGCATGGCGCAGCAGGTGGATCACCATTTGCGACGAGCCAGTGCAGCAACCCGTGCACAGGCGTTAGGGGCAAGAACGTCGGTGAATCAAAGCGTCAAAAATCTTTGTAGAACCATGTCTCGCTTGTTTATCGATCCTCCGATTAACGTAAGTTATCACGTCATTGGTGAGCTACAGTTTCGTGGGGAAAAGCAAGACCTTGATGAGTTGTTGGGCAATCTCTTGGAGAACGCTTGCAAGTGGGCAAATACGCAAGTCAAGCTATCGGCCAAAATGACCGGTGAGCAGCAATTACAGATTTTTGTCGAAGATGACGGGCCAGGTCTAACCGCAGATCAACGCAAAGCGGCAATCAAGCGCGGTAGGCGGCTCGATGAGGCTGCGCCAGGGTCGGGTCTCGGTTTATCAATCGTCAACGATCTGGTGCGGGCTTATGGTGGCGTTCTTACCTTAGACGCCAGCCCCTTGGGTGGTTTGCGGGCGATACTTGACTTACCGGCCATAAAGCAAAAACCCAACTTATAAAGGGAGCGTTAAGCAATCCAGTTGAATACTTCTGTTGTGTTTCGATAAAGTTTGGCCACATGACGATACAACTAGAAAAACAGGTGAAATTGAAAACCGTGTTTTCGGCGATGCCGGCAACAGCCGTCGCACGGTTGACATCAGTTTTTCAAGCAGGGGCAACGAGTGGGGATACGTCGTTACCATTTGATATACTGCTCGGTTTGTTGCCGCTTGGGGCAAATGAACCAGAACCAGATATTGACAAGATTTTTTTTCCAATATCCGAGTTAATCACTGAAGATGCGCAAAGGCTTGACCAACTTCCATACCAGTTATTGAGAGATATTTGGTCATTTTATGCGACTGAAATCGACCCGATACTATCGAAATCCTGGCAAAAGAGTCCTGTGGCGCTTAACAATAATCGCAAAAAACTAGCCAGTGGCTTGCAAAAAGCTTGGGAAGAAGAGGGCGGTAAAGCAGCTCTTACATCCAAGTTTGGAGAAGAGAACGCGCGGAGGATCCCTTTCATATTCTCAATTATGTTGTTTGCGGAGGAAATTAGCGAGTTAATTGGGACATGGCCTGATCAAATTAAGGACCTTGATGATAGTTATCTTCTGCCGGTACGCGATTTGAATGACTTGTTGGCGGAAACATACCCTGACATCACGCCATTTTTACTTTTCTTACTTAAAAAAAGGCTGCGCAGCCCGCAACATATTTTGCGGGCCATTGAGCGCCTATCGCGTCAAACCTCTGACACTGTGATTGTAAATACCGACATGTATATTGTTGTCGAGGCATTACTAGATGAAGCTCAACACCTGCTTGAGGAGATCAAAGCGCCAATAGAGACAGAGCATAGAGTGGATGAGGTGGTTGAACTCATGACTAGGCTTGCCAACATTCTCGGCGGATCGCTTGAGGAATTTGAAATAAGCCCGGCGAGTATCTGGGGGAAGCGGTTATTCAAACTCACCAATGAAGCGGGTAAGTTTTGGACACACCGACTTAAAACGAGCTGGCAGACGATTGAAACGGCCACACCGCGCTTTCGGACCAAAACATTTTTGGGTGGAAGTTTGACCAATCTTGATTTAAGGCAACCATTAATACAATCTCAAACCGACACCGCGATTTTGGATACGTATTTGCTGGCTCAAATGTTTCCATTCTCGTCAAAAATCGGTTTTTCTGCCACGAAAGATGAAGTTGCAAATCTTATTGAAGATCGTCTGCGTACAAACGAAGATAATTTCATTTCTTTGTTGGCCGATTCTGGTGAAGTTGATCTCGATATTCTACACAATCACTTTTCCACATTGGTTGGGATCAAGCGCAAGTATCACGGCGAAGATGCTGCAAATATATTAAATCGCCGTGGCATCGCCGCCGCCGCCGCTTAAAATTTTATTTGATCGTAGCAATAGGAATATTTGATGAGCAATGCGCCACGTACCACCGTTGTTTTCGAAACGGGAAATGGAAAATTTCAAAACAAGGTAGAAATCGGAGCGCATACTTTTTTTGCATCGGAGCCAGCCGAATTGGGCGGCGATGATAGCGGGCCTACGCCGATAGAGATTATGAATGCAGCTTTGGGCGCTTGCACTTCAATTACTTTGCGGATGTATGCGGATCGCAAAGGTTGGCCACTTCGGTCGATTTATGTTGAAATTTCGCATCAGCGTGGAAAAGCAGAAGAATGTGCTATCGAAGGGCGTGAGGTACCTTCGCATCCTCAAGAAATTTTTACCAAAAAAATAAAATTAGAAGGACCACTTGACCCCAAGCAAATAGAACGATTGCTTATGATTGCGGACAAGTGCCCTGTTCACCGAATTCTCACGCAGCAAGCTTGTTTGCGGACGCAGTTGATATCTTAGTTTTTGAAAATTCTAACGGATCTGTAATGAAATGGAAAGAATTGGGACACCATGCCTGAACGAAGATGCCGATATTAAGTTTATGGCTGGGTTTTACATGAATATGGAGTTTTAGAACGTGGCGATACAGAACCAAACAAAAAAATGGGTATTTGCAACCTTAACCTCGCTGATCCTTGTTAGTGCAGGACCGATATTTTCTGCACAGGGGGCGCAACTAAGCGCGCCATTGGCAGGAGCGTTGCAGCCGGGTGCGCCGGTAACATTTGCAGATATTATAGAGCAAGTTAGCCCGGCTGTTGTGTCGATTAATGTAATCACCAAAGAAAATGACCGGGTTCGTGGTCGCGGTGATTTAGACAATGTTCCAGAATTTTTTCGGGAATGGCTTGAGCGTCAAGCGCCGGGACAAAACCGGCCAACGCCGCGCGAAGGGCGATCATTGGGCTCTGGGTTCTTGATCTCAGAAAACGGACATGTGGTGACGAACCATCATGTGATCGATAAGGCATCAGAAATTACTGTTCGATTTCAAGATGGCAGAGAGTTCACAGCGGAGTTAATAGGTTCGGATGAACGAACAGATTTAGCCGTATTAAAAATTGAAGACAACAAAAAATTTGTTCATGTTGAATTTGCTAATGATGTGAAGTTAAGAGTTGGCGATTGGGTCGTTGCTGTTGGCAACCCGTTTGGATTGGGTGGTACTGCGACTGCAGGTATTGTCTCTGCTACGGGTCGTGAAATTGGCGGTAGCGCCTATGATTTTATTCAAGTTGATGCCTCGATTAATCGTGGTAACTCTGGTGGACCAACATTTGATCTTTATGGGAATGTTGTCGGCGTGAACTCCCAGATATTATCGCCTTCTGGTGGAAATATTGGTATTGGGTTTGCGATCCCGGCACGGGTAGCTTCCAAAATCACTCGCGAGTTGATCGCGAAAGGTTCGGTCACCCGTGGTTGGCTTGGTGTTACGCTGCAACCTGTTGATCAAGATTTAGCCGATAGCCAAGGTCTGATCGAAGCCAAGGGCGCAATCGTTTCTGAGGTGGTTGCAGACAGTCCGGCTGATAAAAGTGGTTTTGAAGATGGCGATATTATTTTACAGCTTGATGGTGTCGAGATTGAAGATGCAAGAGACCTAACACGTCGGGTTGGAGAATTGTTCGTTGGTCACAATGCTAAGTTTGTTGTTTCACGTAGTGGGCGTAAAAAAACACTTCGGGTGAAAATCGGCGAACGGGCAAATAGCACGCCGCAGGTTCCTGAACCGGTGGTGGTTATAGATCAGGTCAATGAGTTTGGACTTGTTCTTGGTACCATGAACAGTGCAGACCGCGATATTTTGAACATCGATGATGATCGGGGTATTGTGATAAAACGAGTGGAATCAGGTAGTCAAGCTTCTCGCAAAGGCCTGCGGTCGGGTAACGCCATTTTGTCTGTCAGCGACGCAGATATACGTTCGTTAAGCGATTTTGACAAAGCAGTTGAGTTAGCAAAAGCCAAAGGTCTAAAAGCTATACGTTTGCTAGTGCGCACTCCAGGCGGGCAAATTTATATTGCGTTGCGTATTGATAAAAAATAACCAATTTCTTGGAAAGGGTAATCCATGCGATTGCTAATCATTGAAGATGACTTGGAGGCGGCAAGTTATATGCAAAAAGGTTTAACGGAGGCCGGGCACCTTGCTGACCACGCTCCCGACGGAGAAACCGGATTGGAGATGGCGCGCACTGCGGATTATGATGTGTTGATTGTTGATCGCATGCTGCCACGCCGTGATGGTCTATCCGTCATTGCAACTCTACGTGAAGACGGAGCAACAACCCCGGTATTGATTTTGTCGGCTCTTGGTGATGTTGATCACCGGGTCGAGGGCTTAAAAGCTGGCGGCGATGACTATTTGACCAAGCCATATGCTTTTGCTGAACTTCAAGCTCGGATAGAGGCTCTGGCCCGGCGACGAGACCCCGAAGCGGTTCAAACCAAGTTACAGGTTGGTGATTTGGAAATGGACCTTCTGGCACGGACTGTGCGCCGTGCTGGGGTAAATATTTTATTGCAACCACGAGAGTTTCGACTGCTTGAGTTTCTGATGAAGCACGCGGACCAAGTGGTTACTCGAACCATGCTGTTGGAAAAGGTGTGGGACTATCATTTTGACCCACAAACCAATGTGATTGATGTTCATGTTTCTCGGTTGCGAGCAAAAATTGACAAAGAATTTTCGTCACCATTGCTTCACACCGTCCGTGGCGCGGGGTATCGCTTGCAGGCATGAGATCAATGCCCGCCTTTTTGCGAACCACTACGTTCCGGATTACGTTGTTCGTTGCGTTATTATTTGCGTTGTCAACCATTGCCTTGTTGGTTTTTGTGTACCAGTCAACAGCCGGTGCGCTATCCAGACAAGCGGATATACTTTTAACCCAAGAAATAGCTAGCCTTACTTCACTATACCGAACCAATGGAATTAACGGTGTAAACCGTGGCGTTGTTGAACGTAGTGCTGCGAATAGTACCTATCTGTATCTGTTTACCGGGGCTACGGGCGAGCGTATTTCTGGAAATTTGAATGGACTGCCAACAAATGCTACCGATCAAACCGGGTTTTTTGGGTTCACGTATCGATTGGACGAAGCAACCGGTGATGCCGGGAAAGAGCACCGAGCCCGAGCGAAATTAGTACGCCTACCTAATAATTATTTATTGTTGGTCGCCGCTGATATTGAGGAGCAAGCTCAAATCACCGGACAAATTACCCAAGCTATGTGGATTGGTGTGGTCTTTGTTCTTGTGCTGGGGTTAGTATCGGGGGCATTGATTAGCGGACGTTTTGCCAACCGAATTGAAGCCTTAAACTCGGTAGCGCGTGATGTTATGGCTGGCGATTTACAGCGCCGTGCGCCTCGCAATCAGACCCATGACGAATTGGACGAATTGTCGGCAAATCTCAACCAGATGCTTAGTCGAATTGAAAGTTTGATGGCCGCATCAAGGTATGCTGGCGATTCTATCGCTCATGACCTTCGTTCCCCATTGACCAGAATGAAGGCGCGCTTGGAAGAAGCTATTCGTAAGGATCGCTCCCAAACCAGTTATGTACTTTTAGATACGTTACATGATGCCGATGAGTTATTGTCGATATTCAACTCAATTCAACGTATTTCTCGGTTGGAATCCGGTGATCAACGAAATGTTTTAGAACTGATCGATGTGGCACCGATCGTAGAAGATTTGGCCGATCTATATGGTCCAGTTTGTGAGGACGAAAATCGACATTTTAGCTCTGAAATACAAACAGATTTATGGGTAAAAGCTGATCGCGGATTGATAGCACAAGCCATTTCCAATTTGATCGATAATGCAGTGAAATATACGGACCCCGGCGGTGCCATCGTCCTACGTTTACGTAAACAGCGCAATGGCTCAGTTGAAATATCGGTAACGGATACAGGCCTTGGTGTCCCAGCAGAAAAGCGTGATGAAGTTTTAAAACGATTTGTGCGCTTAGAAGGAAGTCGCTCTAGGCCTGGCAGTGGATTAGGGCTCTCACTGGTTAAAGCAATTACTGAGATTCACTCAGCCCAGCTTATTTTGGAAGACGGTCCGGGTTCAGAAACCGATAATGGCATAGGTTTACGCGTGGCTGTGGTGTTTCCGCAAGTTAGAAAAACTAAGTAACTTTCAAAAAAACACTTTGCACAGCGTGCGGGTTGAGACAAATTGATCTGTGGCTAATTTAGAATTCATACCCTGCATTTCTCGTTTCCCATCCTTGGCTGATGGTTGCGACGATGAACTGTTTTTAACAGCCGATGCCAAGTTAGACCGGTTGCTTGCAGGGGTTTCAGGTAACTCGCCATATCTGGCTGGGTTGATAGCCAAATATCCAACCCAAATCGAAGCCTTGGTGTGCTTCGGTCCCAAAATAGCGGTTGAGCAAATATTTGACCCCCAATCCATTCCTTTGAGCATCGCTAAGGTCGAACTTGGCGTTCTTCTACGTCAAGCCAAAGAGCGAGTCCATTTGACGTTGGCGCTTATTGAGCTAGCTGGCGTTTGGGATATTTCAAAAACTACTGATGCGTTTTCGAAGTTTGCTGAAAGTGCGGTGGAGGTTTGTGTGCGCTTTGCACGGGAAAAGCGAAATCAGCGGTTTGAGAACCCAATTCAGCAACTTACTGGGTTTTTTGTCGTTGCATTTGGTAAGTTAGGTGGTCGCGAACTCAATTATTCCAGTGATATTGATTTGGCATTTTTCTATGATAGGCCACACACCGGTGGAGGAAGTGGAGTAGGTAACGAGCGCGAATACGTCCAGATCGGAAGAGAAATAATTTCACTTTTGTCTGAGGTAACTGAAAACGGGTATGTTTTTAGGACAGATGTAAGACTTCGTCCCGACCCTGCTTCCACACCGATTGCGCTCTGCACTGATGCCGCTATTTCCTATTATGAAAGTGTTGGGCAAACTTGGGAAAGAGCGGCGTGGATCAAGGCGAGGGTGATCGCAGGTGATCAGAAAGCGGGTGCCAAGTTCATGCGCCAAATGCGTCCGTTTATTTGGCGTAAGAATTTGGATTTTGCAGCAATAGAAGACATTTATTTGATCCGGCAGCAAATCTTTTCAAATAGCAATCGCCCGGCGGCCCCCAATCCTGGATACAATGTTAAGTTGGATGTTGGTGGTATCAGAGAAATTGAGCTTTTTGTGCAAACCCACCAACTCATTCACGGTGGGCGAAACCCTGAATTGCGAATACATGGTAGTTTAGAGGCCTTGGTCCAGCTAGCTAACGCCGGTCATATCTCCAAAACCACATGCGACAAATTATCTGAATGCTATATATTTTTGCGACAAATAGAGCATGCATTACAAATGGTTGACGACCGTCAAACCCATGAAATTCCAACGGCGCAGGATGGCCAACAGCGTTTCCAAAGATTATTAGGCGTTCACGATAGCACGAAGTTTTCACAGGATTTGGTGAGTTGTACAGAAGGTGTTTCTGATCTAACCCATTCTTTATTCTATAACGACCTTGGCCGAACCTCCGCCGGTGGTGTGGATATTTCAGGGTTTGAGAACCACCCTGATACGGTGCGTGTGCTACAAGACGCGGGGTTTGTAGACATAGATGGCACGTTAACTCAGTTTCGAGGTTGGATGGCTGGAGGGATACGCGCAACTCGCTCTGAACGTAGTCAACGATTATTAGGTGCGTTGGCAGTTGACCTTATCGCGGCGTTTAAGGCCAGTGCTGCACCCGACCTTGCCTTTGCCGGGTTTGTTCGGTTCTTTGAAGCCTTGCCTTCTGGCGTACAAGTATTGTCATTATTTTCAAACAGTCCGGGGCTATTAACCAGGGTAATTGATATTTTGATCTTGGCGCCACATTTGGCCGATATTATGGCCAATCGCCCGCATGTGATTGAGGCTTTGTTGGTGAATACCCGGTGGTGGGACACAGAAGATAGTTCGCAATTCATGGACTTGAGCCAAGCCATCGCCCAAGCTGATGATCTGGAATTGGCCATGGATGTAGCAAGGCGCGGTACTCAAGAAGCATTTTTTCAAATCGGAACCAATGTGTTAACTGGGCACGCTGCACCTGATAAAGTTGCTTTGGCTTATAGCAAGCTAGTGGAAACGGTGGTGGAAGGGTTAGCCAAACGTGTGCACCGAGAGCTGGAATTGCGATTTGGAAAGGCTCCGGCCAGTTGGGTTATTCTTGGAATGGGTAAATTGGGCACCCAAGAGATGTTACCGAACTCAGACCTTGATCTGATGGTTGTCTACGCCCCAATTTCTGATGCATCAGCGAGCATGGACCAAAGTCCACCGGATGTTTGGGCAACTAGATTTACAAGGCGTTTGATATCATCTTTGTCCGCGCCAACATCCGAAGGTGAGTTATTTGAAGTTGATATGAAGCTGCGACCCTCTGGTCGTGCCGGCCCAATTGCGGTTGGGTTGGATGCTTTTGCAAACTATTACAAAAAAGATGCTTGGACGTGGGAATTACAAGCACTGACCCGCTCTAGGATAATCGCGACATCTGCAAAGCCGTTCGCACAACAACTCGATGCTGCTGTTCAACTGATTTTGACACAGCCACTTGATGCAGATCAATTGCGTGTTGATATTTCTGACATGCGACAAAGATTAAACGCCGAAAAGCCCACAAAAGAACCATGGGATGTAAAGCTTGGTGCTGGCGGATTAACCGAGCTTGAATTTATTTTGCAAGCCGCGCAATTGATTAAACCTACCGATTTTCGTTCCCGATCTTTGTTCTCACATACAAAGAAAATCAATTCCCAAATCATCAGCGCATCGCAATTGGAGGCATTAACGAAGGCACATGCACTTTTTCATCAAATATTACAAATTACAGGTGTCGCCGTCGGCCGGGTTGGTTCGCGGTTGGAGCTACCGGAACCCTTATGTGATGTGTTGCTAACAGCGACGGGTTTCCAAAATATCGACGAACTAAAACATGAGGTTATACAAAGCAGGAAAAGCATTAGCTTGATATTAGATCACGTATTGCGACGAACCAGCGACGAAAAATGAACCGACCTCCGTTTCAACAAGTGACGAAACAAATAAATAGAGGTTTTCAAGTCCAAGGTTTTCTTTGTTACGCCGCATCCACAGCATCAAGTGCGGGGTCTTGTAGAGCACTTGTCGGCGGTGCAAGAGGCAATCGCACGGTTACGGTGGTGCCTGTACCGATTTCACTTTCGATCACAAACTCACCGCCATGTAGATCAACAAGAGACTTTGTTAACGCCAATCCCAGTCCAGACCCTTTATGACTTTTGCTATGCTGACTTTCAATCTGAGAGAACGGTGTACACAGCTTGGGAAGATCTTCTTTGGAAATTCCGATGCCGGTATCTGTAACTTCAAAAATTATACCACCGGTTCTAATATCTGACTTGGTCACAATATTCACCCGCCCACCTTCGGGTGTGAATTTGATGGCATTGGAAAGAATGTTAAGCAAAACTTGTTTAATGGCTCGCGGGTCGGCCTCAATATCAGGAACATCGTCGGTTTCAGAGTTAAGTTGTAAATTAGATTCGACCGCCCGGCCTCGAACCAATCGCAAACATTGATCAACCAATTCATCGCAATATATGATTTCGGTACTGAGGGTCATTTTCCCAGACTCGATCTTCGACATATCCAAAATATCATTGATCAAGTTTAACAGATGTTGCCCCGAACTTAAGATATCACCCGCATATTCCAAATATCTTGGATCGCCTAATGGGCCAAACATTTCCTTTTGCATGATTTCAGAGAACCCATTGACCGCATTTAACGGCGTTCGTAGTTCGTGAGACATATTGGCCAAAAATTCACTTTTCGACCGGTTCGCTTCTTCGGCTCGGATTTTTTCTAAATGATAACTGTTGGCCAGTTCAGAAATTCTTTTTTGGCTGGCTTCAAGGTTTTCCACGGACGCAAGTAGTTCTTTCTCGTTTTTGACCAACAAGGTCTCTTGCGATTTGATTGCCGTAATATCAGTCCCGATCCCCACCAAGCCACCTTCGGCGGTGTTACGCTCTGAAAGGTGGATCCAGCGCCCATCAGTTAACTCCATCTCAACGGCGCTAGGGTCTCTACCTTCGTGTACTGCTTTGATCGCGCGTGCCGCCATAGTTTCCAGTTCTTCGTAGGAAATACCTGTTCGCAAATATTCCGGCGCAATTCCAAAAAAATCACTAAACTTATGATTACACATAATCAACCGTCGTCGCGCATCCCAGACCACAAACGATTCAGACATAGACTCGAGCGCCGCCCGCAATCGGGTTTCCGCAGCATTTAATCGAGACTGCGCCCCTTTTTGCTCGGTGATATCAATGGCAACCCCAACCACACGGCCCGTATTGCGTTCATCTTGCCCTTGCCAAGGTCGTCCGCGGGCCTGAAACCAAATTGGAAGATTTGCCGCTCGAAACTCGATATCAATTTCGCCGCTCGAAGGTGCGCCGCGCATGGCTGTATGCAAGGGTTCTCGATCTTCAATATGAACCAAGCTTAAGAATTCAGCCGCCGAAATCGTTGCTCCTTTTTTCTGGCCAAACATTCGTGCTAGGGAATCGGTGACCAGCACTTGGTCACTATGTAAATCCCAATCAAAAACGCCACTTCTGGCGCCTTCAATGGCCAACCGAAATCTGGAATCACTGTCGGACAGCGCTTGTCGGGTCGTCCGCAAGCCATCCATTTGTTTGAGTAAAATAACCACCAATATCGATGCCACCAACAAAGGTGCTATCGTCATCAGAATGAAAAATACCAAAGTCTGCATCCATGCAGCGTGATTAATCATCAGGCCTCCAGCCTGGTACACAACCAATTCACCATTAAATAAGGTGTCGATACCAACCGCTAGCCGCTGTCCTTCAGCGCCGGTGCCCTCCAATCCGCCAAGCAAGCGAGTGCGAACATGATAATCGACTTCATTTGGGCTTACCCCGAATTGCTCGGCGATGGCGTGGGCGCTTTTAACCGAATTAGCGCCGATTTGCCGACCATCTTTATCGCCCAGCAAGTTGGTCTGTCCCCGGCCAGATATGCCTTGCAACCATGTTGGTGAGACAAGCGCGATCAGTATTGGTGAGGATGAGCTGGTATTGGATCTGACGGCGGTCAGTACGTGGCTGATGCCCGCATTATCTTTAACCACACCTGAAAAGGTCATTTTTGAGATCATTTTCTCAGAAACATCACGCAGAATTACCTCGTCAATCACCCCTTCAGCTTGGATTTGGTTGTTTGATGGCGTAATTCTTGCTATCTTTTGGATAGACTCATTTGCGATTAAAATACCTAATACGTTTTTCACATTGGCGTGGGTCGCGGTTCTGGAGACACTGACCGTTTGGCTTGCTGTTTCCAGTCGGGCCGTTACTTCTTGAACTCTACCTCGAACTTGTTCTGCATAATGAGTGGTCGCTAATACTCGAGAATATACCACATCAGCGCGAGCTGCATTGTATTCCATGACCAATTTCATGGCAATCACCAGCAAAAATAGCAATGTAAACAATACAACGAACCCAACCGACCAACCCGCTTCAAGCGTTGGCGCGGTCATTTGGGATGAATTTCGCCGGGCGCGAGTTTTTTTGGCTTCGGCCTTTTTGGTTTTTTTTGAAGAGGCCAAGAGATCTACGTTTCCCCCAGCATTTGCTGGGGAATGTATGATATCACTTGTGCCTGCCTTCGGCTTCAAACTGGCCCCCTATTAGGTGATTCGTTTCTCTGACGAAGATAATCCACCAGAGTCAATGCTGTCGACACCAAAAGCCAATTTTTATAATTCGTTTAACCTAGTCGATCATGGGTCAGAGGTGAAGTCTAGTGTCTTTGGTTTGCTCTCGTCGCCTTTAGCTTGCGCCGCGCTCTGTATGTTTTGATCACCGTCTTCTGTGCGCCGAAAAGGGCCGTCATAGTTTCCATCCCTGCGGCGACGGCGATCGGGGCCAAAATAGGTGGCAGTGCGGACAAAATCTCGTGGATGGTCGATCACCGCGACCAGTTTGCGAAACAGTTCATTGGCATTGATCGGTTTGTTGCAAAATTCGGTTGCCCCGGCATCGCGCGCCGCCATCACACGGCTCCGTTCAGAATAGGCGGTCAGCATGATAATTGGGATAAACGGAGCCGGGCTGTCATCGCCGGTACGAACGAGTTTGATGAAGTCCACCCCATCAAGCAAGTCCATTTGGAAATCGA
Source organism: Robiginitomaculum sp. (assembly GCA_016763185.1). GTDB lineage: Bacteria > Pseudomonadota > Alphaproteobacteria > Caulobacterales > Maricaulaceae > Robiginitomaculum_B. The sequence goes on from JAESUG010000047.1 coordinate 42,392, forward strand.
CGATGATGAAGTCTATCGCTTCACTTTTGAACAAATCAAAGGCGTCGGCTGCATCTTTGGCTTCGTAAAAATGCTTCATGCCAAATCCACGCAATATGGTTTTGACAATATTAATCATGTGAGCATTGTCATCGACAATCAGCACTCTTAGGCGGTCCATTCGTAGATCGGTCATGTAGTTTTCGCCTTTCTTTCGAAATTCTCACAGAGAATTTAAGAGAAAATCGTTAGAAACCACTTAACCGAAATGTTTCTTAAGCAAGATGTTTGGACGCAATTTCGAAGGTATTTTTTGACAAGCCATCGCTATCTCGAACGCGGGTGATGATGCTTCGCGCAATCTCACGTCGTGTAGGTTCAACTTGTCGCCAACTTTCAAAAGCGCCCATCAGTCGCGCGGCCAGTGCTGGATTTTCACCGTCAATTTCCAAAATACCTTCGGCCAATAACCGGTATCCATCTCCATTTTTCGTATGGAACAGCGCCAAATTCCCATTGGAAAACGCGCCATAAACTGCCCGGGCTCGATTGGGATTGCTTACCGAAAAGTCCGGATGCTGTAGCAATTGGCGAAGGGCGTTGATGTCTGTGCCGTGAGCTGTTGCTTGCAACGCAAACCATTTGTCGATGACCAGCGGGTTGTTCTGCCATTTGGCGTAAAATGCATCCAAAGCAGGTTTCAATTGGTTTGATTTTGCCGCATCCAACGCCACAAGAGACGCCACAGTGTCGGTCATATTGTCGGCTTGCACCTGAGCGCCAACGAGCCGTTCATCATCAATGTGTGCCAACAGGACCAAGGCTTGATTGGCCAAGGCACGCATTCCAGCCGATTTACCATCTGGTTGAAACGTTCCTGCGGGGCGCATGGTTTGCTGAAACGCGAGAAGTTTTGCTTGATTGGCTTGGGCCAGTTGCAGCAATAAGGTTGACCGGGCGCGATGGATGGCTTCGGGGACCGCGTCCTTCATGAGTTGGAATATTTCGTTCTCGCTGGGTGGTTGCAGCACCAAAGCCACAAATGCCGGCTCCAGTGTCGGGTCATCAATCACCGCCGATAACGCTGACAGATATTGTGGATCGGCCATTGGTTCGGTGCCTGACAATACCTGTTTGGTCATTGTTCGTAACTGTTCACGCCCAAATCGTTGGGCTTCTTCCCATCGGTTGAACAAATCTGGATCAGACGCAATCACATGCGCCTGTTGTGGTTTGGTGCGTTCCATATGGATGACTATTGGTGCGGAAAATTGCCGAAATGCCGAAACAATAGGTTGTTCGCGCAATCCCTCAAACACCCAAGTTTTCTGGTCTTCATCTAACAATAAAACGGTTTCTTCGAGTTCTTCTCTTGCGTGCCCAACAACCGAGAACAGAACCGGCCCAGTTTTTCCAAGCAATCCGACCCGTACTGGAATGGGTACGGATTGTTTGTGTTTTTGCCCAGGTGTTGGCGGTGTTTTTTGTTGCATCGTCACCGCCAATTGTCCGGCCTGTTCGTCCCATTTCGAAGTGATCGTGACATGTGGTGTTCCGGCTTGCCCATACCACCGCAAGAATTTTGACAAGTCAGTTCCAGAAACCTTGGCAAAGCACTCGATAAACTGTTCCATCGTGGCGGCGGTTCCGTCCAAGGTGTCAAAATAGTGTGCCATGCCAGTCGCAAATACCTGAGCGCCCAACATGGTTTTTAGCGCTCGGATTAGCTCTGCACCTTTTTCGTAGACCGTGGCGGTATAGAAATTATCGATCGCCAAATACGATGATGGACGTACGGGATGGGCCAAGGGTCCGGCATCTTCGGGGAATTGGCGGGCGCGTAAGGCTTTGACATCCTTGATCCGGCTAATGGCGCGACCTCGCTGGTCGGCTGAGAACTCTTGGTCCCGAAATACGGTCAACCCTTCTTTGAGGCACAATTGGAACCAGTCGCGACAGGTAATGCGATTGCCGGTCCAGTTATGGAAATATTCATGGGCGACCACGCTTTCAATGCGTTCAAAATTATCGTCTGTGGCTGTGTCTGCGTCCGCGAGCAGTACCGACGAGTTGAAGATGTTCAAACCTTTGTTTTCCATCGCGCCAAAGTTAAACGAACGAACCGCGACAATCATAAACAGATCAAGGTCGTACTCGCGACCAAACACATCTTCATCCCATTTCATCGACCGTTTTAGTGCATCCATCGCATAAAGAGCCAAATGACTGTCGCCGGGATCGACATAAATGCGCAACGGAACGGTTTTGCCGCTATGGGTGGTAAACTGATCCTCGATCATATCGAACACGCCGCCAACTAAGGCAAACAGATAAGCTGGTTTCTTGAACGGGTCTTCCCAAACCGCGAAATGTCGCCCATTTTCCAATTCCCCAGCTTCAAGCAAATTGCCGTTTGAGAGCAAGGTGGCAAATGTTTGGTCGGCTTCCAAGCGCACCGTAAAGCGGCTCATCACATCCGGCCGGTCCGGGTAATACGTGATATGGCGAAAGCCTTGGGCTTCGCATTGAGTGCAAAAGCGCCCCCCAGAGATATAAAGCCCGGACAAGGCATGATTACTGGCCGGTGCTATTTTGGTGGTGATGGAAACCACGCACTGATCCGGTAATTTGGCTATGATTAATTGCTGTTCGGTGAGCGAAAAGGCGGATTTGTCCAAAACTTCGCCATCAATCTTAAGGCTAAGCAACTCCAGCCCTTCGCCATCTAGCACCAAGGGTCCATCGACCCCAGCATTGCGGGAAATCGAAAGCTCAGAGCGGACAATCGTCGCAGTTTCGTCCAGCTCGAACCATAAATGCGTGTGCGCAATGGTAAATGCAAACGGCGTATAATCAACAAGGCAAACGGCTACGGGTTGTTCTGTTTTCATTGGTTTGGGTTCCAGTTTGAAGAACCCAGAGCCTACCGTACTCACCTGTGAGCGTCACCTGTTTGGGTGAGATTTAATCAGCTTGTGGGCGATCTTCGACGAACCGGATGATTTGCCGGGCTTCTTGCGCCAGTTCTGCCATCTGGGCCGAGGCATCTATCGAGTTGCGTGAGATATGTTCATCCAAGCGTTTGGCAATGCGTAACAATTGCAAACTTGAAGCTATGATCCGTGCTTGAAACTCAATCCGTAACGGGTCGCGATCATATTCCGCGCCCGGTGTCCGCCAGCCGCCCCAGTCTTGGGTATCGGTCATCACGATCGGAAAGGTGCCGGGGAACGGATGATTGGCGCATTCTTCGACGGTTTGCCATTTGTTGATGGCTCGCGAAATGCGCCAATTTTCCTTTACTGCTTGATCGGCAAACCCGTCTCGCGACTCGCCACTTAACTCGTTGGCCTTAAAGTCACGGCCCAAACCAACTTCGTATGAAATGCGAATAGGTTCAGGAACATCTTTGACCCAGTGCGGTTTTATCTGTTCAATGACTGCCCAGGTCCCGACGGGACCGACATAGACCCGTTGATTTTTGTGGAATTCTGCTTTGGCCATGTTGTACCGCCTTGTGTTCTTAATCTACCAACAGTGTGCCTTACGGGCGCTTAGCATGACGTTAATGCTGGTGCTTATTGTTGTTGCTTGCGTTCCCAGTGCGCCGCGTCAAGGGTCAGTTTTGCGTGAAGCCCAAGATGGCGGCGTGTTGCGGGTGGTGACTTTAAACGCCCCAACCACGTATTATGAGGGCCGCGATGGGTTAGCTGGCTTTGAATACGATCTGGCCAATGCCTATGCCGCACATTTAGGGCTGGAGGCCCACTTTGTCGTGGTTGCGACCATCGAGGCCGGATTGCAAGTGCTGGCTGCGGGTCAAGCGGATATCGCTGCTGCGGGCCTAAGTGTCACCGCCGCTCGCCAAACATACTTAGCCTTTGGACCCTCGTATTTTTCGGCCACTCCGATTGTGGTTTGCCGGCGCGGTGTGCGCCAAATTACCAGCCTAGCTGATATGGCAGATGTGCGTTTTGCGATTGCCACAGGCTCGTCCTTTGTTGAATTGGTACCGCAAAGCACGATGATTGTGGAGCGTTCCGTTGAAGGTTTGCTTGCGGATGTGGCCGCCAAGCAGATGGATTGCACGATTGCAGATGATCATGTGTTTGCCTTGCACCGGCGCTATCTGCCGAATTTAGAGGTACGGATTGAACTTGGCCCAGGGGTTCCGTTGGCTTGGGCGGTGGCCGGTGGCCATAGCTGGCGCAATCGAAGTTTCATGCGCGACCTAAAACATTGGATGGGCAAAACGGAGACAGTTTCTCTGCTAGAAACGTTGAGATTACGTCATTTTGCCATTGCCGATACCGAGTTTGATTATGTGGATTTATCGCGCCTACGCCGGGCAATGAATAGCCGATTGCCCAAATACCGCACCCTGTTTGAACAGGCCGGTACCCGCTATCGTTTGCCGTGGACCTTGCTGGCGGCCTTGGCGTGGCGTGAGAGCCATTGGTTGCCCAATGCCACCAGCCCGACCGGGGTTCGCGGTTTGATGATGCTAACCTTGGTCACGGCCAAGGAACAGGGGGTCAGCAACCGTCTTGACCCCGCGCAATCCATTCGTGGTGGTGCGCGCTATCTGGCTCACTTGTACCGGCGGCTACCCGATGAGATCAGCACCGACCAACGCATGTCGTTTGCACTGGCCGCCTACAATATGGGTTGGGGGCATATGATGGATGCCAGAACACTGGTGGCCAGCCGTGATGGTGATCCCAATCAATGGCAACAGGTCTCGTTGGTGTTGCCAGAGCTGGAACAAAGAGAGGTCTATCAACATCTCACTCACGGCTATGCGCGTGGCCGAGAAGGGCAGGCATATGTGGCGGCGGTGTTGAACTTTGCCGATATCATTGAAAAGGCATACGCCCCGATCATAGAGCCAAATCATGAGTATTCAGAGCCCCGCCAATAACGGATATTATTGGCTAGAATTGGAAAATGTTGGCGCAAACTGGCGCAATTTGGCGAAAAATAGACGCTGGTTTGGCAGTATGTTTTGTCTCGCGGCGCGAAGAGAGCGCCTCCGACGGGGCGGCGAACGGTCGCCGGCGCGCGGTCGCGCTTTCGCGGGCGAGTTGGGTTAGCTCGCTGAAAGGGTGATCGCGGGTTGGGAGGTTCGTGTTTGGGGCAGGGCTGGTTTTCCCGCGTGATCGTTCGACCTCGCGCTTACATAACCGAAGGCGGTAGTGCCAGAGATATCACATAATATCCACAGGATAACTGTAATCAATCCAACAGGTTGGGCGAAAGGGTACACTGCTGGTTCCTTTAAATTGGAGTTGGCCCGATGTCGTTTGTCTTATCGTCGCGATCTGTGGAGCGCCTTAGCGGTGTTCACCCGATGTTACAGCGTGTGGTGCACAGCGCGATCTTGGACACCAAGGTCGATTTCGCGGTGTTGGAAGGGCGACGGTCCTTGGTACGGCAACAAGAGCTGTTTCGCGCCGGGGCCAGCCAGACATTGCGTTCACGTCACTTAAGCGGTCATGCGGTTGATCTGGGGGCATGGGTGTCTGGTGGTATTCGTTGGGACTGGCCGCTTTACCACAAAATCGCAGCTGCGATGTGTATGGCGGCCAAGGAACATCAGGTTGATCTGCATTGGGGTGGTCATTGGAACAGCTTCCCGGATGGGCCGCATTTTGAGTTAAGTTGGCAAGGATATCCGTTATGAGCATTTTTAAGGCGCTCATCTCCCCGGTAACGCAAATCATCCGCGAGATCGTGCCCAATGGCGATCAACGCTTTGCGCTGGAGCAACAGATCGAGCGCTTGTTGATCGAGCAAGAAAAAGCGTTCGTCGAAGCTGGCCGCGATGTGGTGGTGGCCGAAGCCACCGGCGAAAGTTGGTTACAACGCAATTGGCGACCGATTTCCATGTTGGTGTTTGTCGCCGTGATCGCCAATAATTATCTGATCGCCCCCTATGTACAGGCCTTTGGCGGGGTCGCCGTGGTTTTGGAAATTCCGCCCGGCATGTGGGGTTTATTGACCATGGGACTTGGCGGTTATGTGGTTGGCCGCACCTTGGAAAAAACCGGCTCGCACATCCGTGTCGGTGGGGTCGGGAAGGGGTGAATAAATGTAAAAACTGTTTTTGCGCTGTCACCCCACGACTACCCACCCACCTGTCACCCCACGACTTGTTCGGGGGGTGACAAAGGGGAGGTAGTCGTGAGGTAACAGGTGGCCAAAGGGTGACAAAATAGGCTGGCTCAAGCTATGCTATGGTTCTGTACAACCAAGAGTGCATGAAGCACAATGTAATGCACCAGTACCGATGGTTCGACAAAGCTTCACCAACACCCGTGGTCCGGATACATTGTTAGTCCCCGACCGTGAGCCAGGGTCCAGTTCTGCATGAAGTAAGAAGGTTTTCCAAAAAAGTCTGGACCCCGGCTCAAGGCCGGGGACCGGTATGGATATGGGGAAATACTGGAATTCACCGCCCCATCGGAGGCGCACTCTTCGCGCCGCGAGATTAAAAATTCACGCGGAAATCCAATGATCAACCTAATATTGCCAATTCCCGGTCCAGCGTCACGGATGCCGTGCAAGCCCGACCGGGCGTCGGGCGGTCAGCCCGCCCTATCGGAGGCGCACTCTTCGCGCCGCGAGATAGAAATATTGCATTTCTTACCAAACACGGCTTTGATTGCGCACGGGCTGTTTCGGTGGGAGAAAATGCATGTATGATCCAAAGTTGGAAAAGAGAATTCTTGAACTGATCCCGGAACAAGGTTCGGTTTCTGGGGGGGAGCTTTCGGATGCACTGGGGCAGCAATATTTCGAACTATGGCGAACCTGTGCCAATAGTCCGCAATTGTGCAGTACCTATTATGCGCGACATTATTTGCGGGTTGATGCCAAATTACCGGGATTTGCACGGTTAAGCCCGTCGATTTTGCGTAATTTTCTGACCTATACGCGTATTTCAACCTTGCCCAATTTGCAGATCGCAGTGGCCGAGGGCAAGGTTGAGCGGCAAAAGCATCGGGATATTTCAGAGAAAAAACGACAAACTGCCCATAAATTGATCAAAGATGCATTGCCAGTGGATCTACTAAAGCAGGTTGCGGTGTTGATCGCTGGTGATGTCTGTCGCGGCATGGCTCATGAGGTGTCGCGGCCCGAAAAAGCTTCTGGTGAAATGGTCAACGGCTCGGACATTGATCTAATTTTGGTGATCAAAGATGAAGACGATACCCTGCGTGAGGAGATAGAGAGCCGGCTGTTGGATGCCAAAGCATTTTATTTGCGCCACCCGGATTTGCGCGAAGAGCTTGATTTTGTTGTCAACTCACTGCCCCATTATCGAACCGTTGTACAGTTTGATACGCCGCACCAGATGATTTCTTGCAAGACCGGGTTGGAATGCCAGTTTATTGCCGGTGAGCGTCTGCTGGTCGACGAAATGCGTAATATTCTAACCCATGCTGATATCCCACGAAAGATTTTGGATTTAAGTGAGCAGGCATTTTCCGAACGGTTACACGCGGTTGAACGATTGCGCAAAAACCCGGATGCGATCCGCGAACCTCACGAGCGCCGATTGTTTTATTTTTCTGATGAAATATGGGAATTTATGTTGGAAGACCCGATCCCGCAGGACCATATGCGTTGATGCAAACTGGACCACGGGCAACTCCCTTAGACAGCATTCGAGCCTTGCGCGGTATTGCCGTATTATTGGTGCTGTTTTCGCATATGGTTTCTGTGGAGGCCAAGTATGCCGGTGATCAAATTCTTGGAAGCTGGGGTTTTGCCGGGTTTGCTGGTGTGGACCTATTTTTTGTGATCAGCGGCTTTATCATGGTCTATGTCACCCAAAGTGTGCCGAATGATGTGGGTTCGTCATGGCGGTTTTTGTTGGCGCGAAGTTTACGTATTTACCCGCTTTATTGGCTGGTAAGTTTGGCCGTGTTGCTGGTGTGGTGGCAAGCGCCGCACCTGGTGTTTGCGAGCGAACCCAAAGCGCCAGATCTGTTACGGTCGTTCTTGTTACTCCCCGATGTGCGCGATCCGTTACTTCCTGTGGGTTGGACATTAATTCATGAGATGTATTTTTATGTGGTGTTTGCTGGGCTGTTATTGTTAAAGCGCAATTGGCTGCCGATTGGGTTGTTGGCTTGGGCGCTTATTATTGGGGTTGGCTATTGGCAAACCGGCAGCGCCGCGCCGCCGTTCGCGAAATTGGTGTTTTCACCACTGAGTTTTGAATTTTTAGGTGGAACGATCGCGGCCTTTGCCTATGTGCGGTGGCGTGGGGTTGGGTGGCAAATGGTGTTGGCAGCAGGTGTAGCTCTGTTTGTGCTTGGGTTGGGGTATTTCGCATTTTTTGGGCCAGAGCAATGGACCCACTTAGAGCGGGCCTTGGTGTTTGCGCCGTCTGCCAGCTTGTTGATGTACGGCTTGGTCGGGGTGGAAAGCGCGGGCCGGGGGTTTTCATCCATTTTGATTTGGATCGGCGATCAGTCATACGCGCTCTATTTAACCCATTTGCTGACGTTAAGTGTTATCGGCAGGGTTTGGGCGATGATCGCTGTCGACGGACCGGTGGATAATGTGTTGGCGCTGGGGGTGTTGTTGGGGCTTAGTCTGGTGGTTGGACAATTGACCTATGTTTTTTGTGAAAAACCATTGTTGCGCTTGGCCTATTTCTTGCGCGCGAAATGGGCGAGATAACCGATTAGCGCTCGCTTTCGTCTAGTTGCTCGACCACTTCTCGAACTTTTTGTGCTTGTGAAAACGGCATAACCAACACCGCGGCATCGGTGGCAATGACGGCAACTTCATCCATGCCCACTACCGCAATGCGCAGTCCATCGGAACGGACCAAACAATTATGGCTATCAATGGTAATGACCGGCCCGGCGCAAGCATTTTCGTGCGTGTCTTTGGCGCTAAGCTCGTAAATGGACGGCCAAGAGCCAACGTCTGACCACCCAACATCTAGTGGAATTACGGCACCAAGTTGAGTGCTTTCCATGACGGCGGTATCTACTGATTGCGCTGGGCAAGCAGCAAAGGCGCTGCGCTCCAACAAGATATGGTCGGCCTCGTGCAAGGCCTGTTGCCAAGCCAGTTTTGCTGCATGTGCAATCGCTGGGCGCAACTCGTGGATTTGCGCCAGCATCACATCGGCTCGAAACAGAAAAATGCCCGCATTCCATAAATAGCGCCCATCGGCGAGCCAAGACTTTGCGGTTGCCATGTTCGGTTTTTCGACAAATTTGTCTAGCTTAAACGCGCCATTGCCGATGTCAGCGCCGGCTAATAGATAGCCATAGCCGGTTTCCGGGCGGGTTGGCTTGGGGCCAAAGGTTACGATATGGCCGCCCTTTGCACTCTTTGCGCCGGTGATGATGGTGGCGCGAAAGGCAATCGGGTCGGCGACAAAATGGTCGGCGGCCAATAACAACACCAAGGCATCCGGGCCAAATTGCGCGGCCACCGCATGGGCGGCAACCGCCGCGCACGGGGCGGTATTGCGCGGGACCGGCTCGGCGATGATGTGGGCTGCGGTTACGCCAATGGCGCGTAATTGCTGATGAATATCTGTAACATGAGCTTCGGCGCAAATTACGATCGGCGCGGCAAAGCCAGCGTCACTGGGTACGCGGTTGAGGGTTTCTTGCAATAAGCTTTTTTCGCCAAACAGGGCGTGCATTTGTTTTGGTTTGGCCCGGCGCGATAATGGCCAAAGCCGGGTACCGGCTCCGCCGGACATAATCACCGGTACAATCACGGGAGCGCTCATGAGTTTTTCTTCGTGCAATACACTCGTTCGACCTCGGCGGCGGCGCTAACCAGATGATAAACAATGCTAGCCGGCACGTGTTGCGATAGAGCTTCACCATGAGCGGACACCGCGTCCACCCACAAGCCCGGTACCTTAGATTGTAGGTAATGGGTGAAGATTGTCTTGATGATCCCGTTGATTTTGGGGTCCGGCTCGGCCTTTGCCAGAATGACATGGGCCTTTAGCCGTTCGGTTTGCCCCCATAGGCGGCAGGTTTGAGCGCTGGCGTGCCCATGGGTATCGCATTGATCGAGCAACAGGCCGTTTTGTTGAAGGCCAATTTTTTCGGCAAGAGGTAACAATCCATCAGCGGGGGTTAGGTTGCCATTGTCAGGCGCAAGTCGTTGGCGCTGGTGCAACAGCCATGACCATTCGGCCATATGGCCCGGCTCAATTTGATTTTTGGCATTTGGTTGCCATTTTTCGTTAAAAAATTCAAACAAATATCCAGTGTCGTGGTCGATGAAAACTTCGGTCAATAGCTGGGATATTTCATCGGCGCGGGCTAAATAGGCCGGGTCTTTGGTCGCCGTATACAATGCGAGCAGCGCTTCATACATATGCATATGCGGGTTTTGTCGGCGCGGTTGTGTTTGGGTTAAGTCTTCGTACCAGCCTTCATTTTTTGCCGCCAAGGCCTCTTCGACAAAGGCCAAAACTTGTTTGGCTAGGCTCAAGACTTGCGGATCACCACTGGCCTGATAGGCCCAGCTTAGGCCCAATATGTGAAAAGCGTGGTCGTATAAATCACGGCGGCTATCCAGCATTTTTCCGGTCTCGTCAGCCAGATGGAAAAACCCCGGCTCGCCATCGGCGCGCCAACAACGCTCAAACAACCAATCCACCGAGTTTAAGACCAAGCTTTTATGGTCAGCCCAACCCAAGGTGTCGGCATGAGCAAACGCATATATTTGTCGTGAAGTTACCCGTACCCGCCGTGGGCAATTGCGATCCATACTGCCATCCATGTTGGCCTGCTCAAAAAAGCCGCCAAACCTGCGATCAACCCCATGTTCCGCCCAAAAGGTAAGCAGAGTCGAGCGACACCAATTGACGAATTTTTGCGGGCTTGTATCGATAGGCACTGAAACTTCCTGTTGGTTTGTCCCAAATCACCATGAAAAGGTGTAGAATTCATGTCTAATTGGATTTGGCTTGCGCTAATCGGGGGAGGCACGTATTCGTGCCGTACCTAATCGGGCGATTGCATGACGAGCCTACTCAATTTTTCGGAATTTTTGGACGGCATTCCGGTGCCGGCATTGCTGGTGGATGTTGATCATTTGATTGTGGCGGCAAATCAGGCGGCTTGTCAGTTGTTTTTACGGGATATGGTCGGGGTGCGTTTTGTTCGAGTGTTGCGCCATCCCGATGCCCTAGCCTGTATCGCCGATGCCGGAGGAACCGACAAGCTGGTCAGGCGGCAAATAACCCTAGAAACGCCGGTACAACAGGTGTTTGAGTGTACGGCTTTTGCGCTAAACGAACGGGTGCTGTTTACGATGACGGACGTGTCCCCCTTATTGGTGGTGCAACGCTCGCGCAGTGATTTTGTGGCCAATGTTAGCCATGAGCTGCGCTCGCCCTTGGCAACATTGTCGGGCATTATCGAAACCCTAAAAGGTCCAGCCCGCGACGACGAAAGTGCGCGAGCGAAGTTTTTGGATATTATGCACCTCGAAGCCGTGCGGATGACGCGGCTGATCGGCGATTTGCTTTCTTTGTCAAAATTAGAGGCCAAACAACATGAACAACCGGCTGATCCACTTGATATTTATGCGCTGATCACCCGCGTCAAAGACGCGTTATCGGTGCGCTTCGTCGCCAAAGGGCGCGAGATTGAAGTGATCTGTACGCAAAAAGTTAAGGACATTGTTGGTGATGAAGACGAGCTGATTGAGGTGTTTCAGAACTTGCTGGAAAATGCCTTGAAATACAGTGCACCGCCAAACCCGGTAACGATTAGAATTGTGCAAAACCCGATGGCTGGCAGCGCCGAAGCAAGCCGCATAGCTATCGAAGTGGAAGACTTCGGCGAAGGCATTGAGCGCCATCACATCCCGCGACTGACCGAACGGTTTTACCGGGTCGACAAAGGGCGTTCTCGTGAAATTGGCGGCACTGGACTTGGGTTGGCGATCACCAAGCATATTGTCCATCGCCACCGGGGCCTTTTGCAGATCAACAGCGAACGAGGCAAGGGAACGACGGTTACGGTACAATTGCCCATATGGCGCCCGGCCAACAAGTAATAGTGAGGTGTGCTAAACTTTATTTGACATAAATGCAGGTTGTACCAGTCCTGAAGATCAGGCAGAAACAACCTGAACTTCACCGCAGTATAGGAAGATGAATTATGCGAGTAACGATGATCGGAACCGGTTATGTTGGCTTGGTGTCTGGTGCTTGCTTTGCTGATTTTGGACATGTTGTTACGTGTGTTGATCTTAACGAGCGCAAAATTGAACAGCTGACCAACGGTAAAATTCCGATCTTTGAGCGCGGCTTGGCCGAACTGGTCGCCACCAATGTCCGCGAAGAAAGACTGTCATTTACCACGGACTTAAAAATAGCGGTTAAAAATGCTGATGCAGTGTTTATCGCGGTCGGCACCCCAACCCGGCGCGGCGATGGGTTGGCTGATCTTCGCTATGTGCGCCAAGCCGCCAAAGACATCGCGGCGGTGATCGACGGATTTACGGTGATTATCAATAAATCCACGGTGCCGGTTGGTACCGGTGATGAGGTCGAGAAAATTATTCGCGAACAAAACCCGGATGCAGATTTTGCGGTGGTTTCCAACCCAGAGTTCTTGCGCGAGGGCGCAGCCATCAATGATTTTAAACGCCCGGATCGGGTGGTGATCGGCACCGATGACCCCCGTGCCGAGGCGGTAATGAAAGAGCTGTACCGGCCCCTATATTTGAGTGAAACCCCGATCCTCTTTACGTCCAGACGCTCATCAGAGCTGATCAAATATGCCGCCAATGCATTTTTGGCGACCAAGATCACATTTATCAACGAAATGGCCGATATTTGCGAAAAAGTCGGTGCTGATGTGCAAGCGGTGTCCCGTGGAATGGGGTTGGACAAACGAATTGGTGCCAAATTCTTAAATGCTGGACCGGGATATGGCGGTTCATGTTTTCCAAAAGACACCTTGGCCTTGGTCGGCACCGCGAGGGAAGTTGGCGCGGAAACCGGCATTGTTGCGGCGGTAATTGAGGCCAATGATCGACGCAAAATTCGGATGGCTGATAAAGTGACCCAAGCTTGTGGTGGTGATGTTAGCGGGAAAACCATAGCGGTTTTGGGGGTTGCGTTTAAGCCCAATACCGATGATGTGCGTGATGCCCCATCTTTGCAAATCCTGCCCGCCTTGCAACAACAAGGCGCAAAAATTCGTGCTTTTGACCCCGAAGCCATGGACGAGGCCCAATTGGTGTTATCGGACGTGCAATGGTGCGCCGATGCGTATGAGTGTGCGGATGGCGCTGATGTGCTGGTGATCATCACCGAATGGGATCAGTTCCGGGCACTGGATATGGGACGCTTACAACAGCTGATGCGCCAGCCTAGCATTGTTGATTTGCGAAATATTTATGACCCGGCTGCTGTGCGTGCTGCTGGATTTAGCTATATTGGTATTGGGCGGACTTAGGGGCTAGTTCGGGTTCGTAAAAAGTCCAACGCCCCTTGTAGGATATACGCTGCCGCTAGTTTGTCGATCACCGCTTTTCGTTTGTCGCGGCGGGTGTCGGCGTGGATCAGCATCCGTTCTACCGCCGCGGTTGAGAGCCGCTCGTCCCAAAATACAATCGGCACATCGCGCCAGCCAAGCAAATTCCTAGCAAATGCCCGCGAGGACTGGGCGCGTGCGCCTTCTTTGCCATCCATTTGTACGGGCAGGCCAAGAACGATACCGACACAATCACGGCTGTCGTAGAGCGCAAACAATTGCGCCGCGTCTTTGGCAAATTTACTGCGGTGCAAACTGGTAATGCCATTGGCAATCACACGGCCTTGGTCCGAGACCGCTAACCCAATGGTTTTGGTGCCAGGATCAATGCCCAATAAGGCGCCGGTGATCGGCAGTTCATGTGCAGTGCATATCGGCATATGGCCCTAAACCCGAAAAAGCTCGGCAACGCAACTAAAAATGCAAAGTTTCACGCAGCTAGGCTTGCACTGGTTGATTAGCTTTGGTACCGCTTCGAGCTTATCTTTGAAGAAGAGGAAACCGCAATGTCGGTGGATGCAAAAACCGTCAGAAAAATCGCTCGTTTGGCCCGACTAGAAGTCTCGGACGAACGCTTGGAGCCGTTGGCGGTTGAGCTCAACAATTTGCTGGGCTGGATTGAACAACTGAACGAAGTTGATGTGGACGGGGTTTTACCGATGACCTCGGCAGTGCAAACCGAACCGCATTTGCGCCAAGACCAAGTCACGGATGGCAATATTCGAGATCAGATTTTGGCCAATGCACCAAAGACAGAAGATGGCTTTTTCGTCGTCCCGAAGGCGGTGGAATAATGACCGACTTTACCAAGCTTTCTTTAAGCGAAGCGGTGGCGGGCTTGCGGTCCAAACAGTTTTCATCACGCGAATTAACCGCGGCGCATTTGGAGGCCATGGAGGCGGCGCGTTCCTTGAACGCATTTTTACTGGAAACCCCGGAAAAAGCCTTGGCTATGGCTGATGCTGCGGATGCGAAACTGGCCAAGTCCGAAGGCGGTATTTTGGAAGGCGCACCGATTGGCATCAAGGATTTGTTTTGCGTAAACGGCGTAAAAACCACTGCGGGTAGCAAAATTTTGGGCGAGTTTATCCCGCCGTATGAAAGCACGGTTACCGGCAATCTATGGGCCGATGGCGCGGTGATGCTCGGCAAATTGAACATGGACGAATTTGCGATGGGTTCGTCCAATGAAAACAGCGCCTTTGGTCCTGTGATCAACCCTTGGCAACGGGATGGCTCTAATACCGCATTGGTACCCGGTGGCTCGTCCGGTGGTTCAACCTCGGCGGTGGCAGCCGATCTTTGTTTGGCCGCGATCGGCACTGACACCGGTGGCTCCATCCGCCAACCGGCCGCATTTACGGGATTGGTTGGGATAAAGCCAACCTATGGCCGGTGTTCGCGTTATGGTGTTGTGGCATTTGCTTCGTCATTGGATCAAGCTGGGCCGATTGCCAAAACCGTCACGGATGCGGCGCTCATGCTGGGCAGCATGTGCGGCTATGACCCCAAAGATAGCACCAGTTTGGATGTGAAAACCCCTGACTTTGTCGCGGCCTGTACCCGCTCTTTGAAGGGTTTACGCATTGGTATCCCCAAGGAATACCGCATGGATGGCATGCCAAGCGAAATTGAAACCCTATGGGAGCAAGGCACTCAGTGGTTGCGCGATGCGGGTTGTGAAATTGTTGATGTTAGTTTGCCGCACACCAAATATGCCTTGCCGGCCTATTATATTATCGCCCCAGCCGAAGCATCTTCGAATTTGGCGCGCTATGACGGCATGCGCTATGGCACGCGGGTCGATGGCGCGGATTTGAACAGCACCTATGAACGCACCCGCGCCGAGGGCTTTGGCGAGGAAGTTCGCCGCCGGATTATGATCGGTACCTATGTTTTGTCCGCCGGGTTTTATGATGCTTATTATATTCGTGCCCAAAAAGTACGGGCCAGAATTGCCGAAGATTTTCGAAATGCCTGGGAAGTGTGTGACGCATTGCTGACCCCGACCACACCTAGCGCCGCATTTGGCATTGGCGAGGTGTCGGATGATCCAGTGCAAATGTACCTAAACGACGTGTTCACCGTAACCGCAAACTTGGCCGGACTACCGGGGATATCCATCCCCGCCGCCCTTGACCATCAAGGCCTGCCCTTGGGGTTGCAAGTGATCGGCAAAGCCTTGGACGAAGAAACCTGCTTTGCGGTCGGCGCCACCATCGAACGCGCCGCCGAATTTAACGCCAAACCAACGCATTGGTGGTGAGCGCAAAATAAGAGATACAAATGTTTACAGCGAAACGAGTTGCTTTAAAATCAGACTGGATAACCACAGACACCGGTGATTGGGAGATTATCATCGGCTTGGAAATTCACGCCCAAGTCGCCTCACAATCGAAATTGTTCTCTGGGGCCGCCACCGAGTTCGGGGCAGAGCCGAATACCCAAGTGTCGCTGGTTGATGCGGCCATGCCCGGCATGTTGCCGGTGTTGAACGAATATTGTCTGGCGCAGGCGGTGCGTACTGGTTTTGGCTTGGGCGCGAAAATCAACTTGTATTCGCGCTTTGATCGCAAAAACTATTTCTATCCAGATCTGCCACAAGGCTATCAGATCAGCCAATTATATCATCCGATCGTTGGTGAAGGCGAAATTGAGATCGATGTGGACGATGGCCAGCCGATGATCGTTGGCATTGAGCGTTTGCACCTCGAACAAGATGCCGGCAAATCCATTCATGATCTGGACCCCAATTCAACCTATGTCGACCTGAACCGGTGTGGTGTGGCCTTGATGGAAATTGTCTCGAAGCCGGACATGCGCTCGGCGGCTGAGGCCGTAGGTTACGTCAAAAAAGTTCGCTCCATCGTGCGCTATTTGGGCACGTGTGATGGCGATATGGAAAAAGGAAATTTACGCGCCGATGTTAATGTTTCCGTGCGCCGTCCTGGTGGCGAGCTGGGTACCCGGTGCGAGATAAAAAACGTAAATTCAATGCGTTTTATTGCTCAAGCTATTGAATATGAAGCCAGACGGCAAATTGAAATTTTGGAGAACGGCGGTGAAATTGACCAAGAAACCAGATTATTCAACGCTGATGCTGGGGAAACCCGGCCGATGCGCTCGAAAGAAGATGCCCATGATTATCGCTATTTTCCGTGCCCGGATTTACTGCCTGTAGAATTATCCCAAGCTTATGTCGACGAGATCAAAGCCGCCTTGCCCGAACTGCCCGATGCCAA
>JAESUG010000048.1 GCA_016763185.1 Robiginitomaculum sp.
CCCGGATAAAACCTCAACTCGCAATACTCCGTCATCATTGATCTGTTTTGCTTTGGCAAACATCCGCAACTGATGATGCTTGGAAAACCGGCCAACTAGCTTGGCTTTTTGTACCGGCTCCTTACCTAATTTCAATATTTCGCGTAATACCGGAACAACAAAAAATCGCAAGCCCACAACCGCCGACATTGGATTTCCAGGCAAGCCGAAAAACAAAGCACCATTGGGTAATTTGGCTATCAAGATCGGCTTACCGGGGCGAATTTGGCATTTGTGAAAAAGAAGGGTCGCACCGATGGCCTCCAGTGCCGCCGGAACAAAATCGCGTTTGCCCATTGATACCGCGCCAGTCGAAATAATTAGTTTTGCCCCATCATCCATTGCCTGTTGCAAGGTCAGGTTAAACGCTTTTTCCTCGTCGGGGTGCCCCGGCATTGCCACCACCGTCACCGACCAGTTTTGCAATGCCGCCACCAAAAACGGTTGATTGGAATTGCGAATTTGCCCCGGTGCCAAAGGCACATTTGCGTCATCCACCAATTCAGCTCCGGTGCTGATCACTGCAATTTTGGGTTGGGCCAATACCGGCACCCTATCCACACCCAGTGCGGCCAGCATCATCATATCTTCGGCGCTAATTTGATGACCCACATCCAACAACGGATCGCCCACCGCCACATCTTCACCGGCGCGGCGAATATGGCGGTTGATTGCAATTGGCCCGTCCACAGTAATCGTACCCGCTTGCGGACCCACACGAACATTTTCCACCGGCACCACGGTTTCACACCAGGCTGGTACCGGCGCACCGGTCATAATTTCGACAGCCCCTGTTGCTGCGCTTGCCGTCGGCGTATCGCCTGCCGCAATGGATTGTTCCACAGATAAACGTATTTCGCCGGCAAAGCCATTGGCACGCATCGCAAATCCGTCCATCGCTGAATTATCAAAAGCAGGCAAATTGGCGTTGGCGATAATCGGCGTGGCCAACACCCGGCCCTGCGCTTTGGCCAAGGCACAAGTGGTGGCCGTAGCTTTACCTGCCGCCGCTCGTATTATTTTTAAAGCTTCATCATAACTAATCATGTTGCGCGCCGGTGCTTAAACGTACCGCATGGCCCAAAATTGGGTGCAA
Source organism: Robiginitomaculum sp. (assembly GCA_016763185.1). Taxonomy (GTDB): domain Bacteria; phylum Pseudomonadota; class Alphaproteobacteria; order Caulobacterales; family Maricaulaceae; genus Robiginitomaculum_B. Next base: position 1,136 of record JAESUG010000048.1, read on the forward strand.
GGCCTCCATGCATTGCCCGATGGCTTTGGGCGAGCCGGGCAGGGAAATAATCAAGGTGTTTTCGCAAACCCCGGCCACCGCACGGCTGAGCCATGCCGTAGAGATATGCCGAGCGCTAGCGCTGCGTAACAACTCGCCAATACCCGGTGCAGGTTTGGTAATGACGGCGGCGATGGCCTCTGGTGTGATATCACGAGCGGTTAAGCCGGTGCCGCCCGTGGTGAGTAGCAATTGCACCGCACCCGACGCACAAATCTCGCGCAAACGGGCCTCTAGCTTTGCTTGATCATCAGGTAATATTTCTTGGATTGAAACCTTCGCCCCTAGCCCGTTCAAGTTTTCCACCAAAGCCGGGCCGGAACGGTCTTCATACACCCCGTCATTGGCCCGATCCGATAAGGTCAACACGGCACAGGTTACGCCGCCAAGCGGCATGGCGGCAGGTTGCGCGGCAAAATTGGCCACCTCGTCGGGCAGGCCTTCGGGTCGGATCCAGCGGCCTTTTTTACCGCCTTCTTTGAGCAATAATGATATATCACAAATGGTCAGTGCAGGTTCCACCGGTTTGGTCAGATCATAAAGGGTCAGCAAGGCAGCATTAACGGCGCTTAGGGCTTCCATCTCAACCCCAGTTTTGGCAAAGCAGCCCACAAAAGCATACACCAATACCGAATGAGTTTTTGGCTCTAACACCAAGCGGATCGCCACATGGTCCAACGGCAATGGGTGACAAAGCGGAATGAGGTCGGCAGTTTTCTTGGCCCCAGTAATCCCAGCCATTTCCGCGATTTTTAACACATCACCTTTGGGCAACGTTCCGTTTTCAATATGGGTATAAGCAGTACGGCCCACCAAAATCCGCCCCATGGCCAAGGCCCGCCGATGGGTAGAGGTTTTACCGCCAACATCGGCCATGTGAAACGCCGACTTTGCAAACAAATCGTCCATATTAACCCCCGATATCGGCCAGTTTTTGAGTGCCGCCAGTAAGTCCTTCATGCAAAAAATGAGTGGCAGTTTTGCGGGTGAGACTGTGCTCGACAAAGGCTTGTAAGGCATCCATATCATCATCGGATTGCAATAAATGGCGCAAACCAATACCGGTTTCGGAAAACAAACACAAATGCAAATCACCTCGTGCCGATACCCGTAATCGGTTACAGGTGCTGCAAAAATCCTTGGAATACGGCGCAATGATCCCAATACGGCCCGCATAATCGCCGTGCAGATATTCCACCGCAGGCCCGGCCCCCAATTCACGGGTTTTTTGCACCCAACCTTGTTGTTTCAACTGATCAATGATCACCGTCGCCGGCACATGGTATTTTTCAAAATATTGGGCATTATCACCGGTTTGCATCAGTTCAATAAACCGGATGCTTAAGGGACGATCCTTGATATAGCTCAAGAATGAGCCAAGGGCGTGATCATTTATGCCTTTTAGCAACACCGCATTTAGCTTCACGGAGTCGTACCCCGCCGTCAAACACGCCTCGATACCTTGTTGTACCTCGTGCATTCGGTCATGGCCGGTAACTTGATGGAAAATCTTGGCGTCCAAGCTGTCAATCGAAACATTGATCGCATCTAACCCTGCCGCACGCCATGCATCTGCATGTTCGCGCAACCGATAGCCATTGGTGGTAGTGGCCAAGGTACGAATACCCGGCACCGCGCGCAATGTTTGCACAATTTGCGTAAAATCACGGCGAACGGTTGGCTCGCCGCCGGTGATGCGAATTTTCCACAAACCCAGCCGGGCAAACACGGTGGCCAACCGCCTAATTTCATCGAGTTTCAAAAACCCAGGCCCGATGGTTTTTTTATACCCATCTGGCAAACAATAGGTACAAGAAAAATTGCAGACATCGGTAATCGACAACCGCAAATAAGCAAAAGAACGGCCAAAAGCGTCCTGCATCACGTACTTTCCTTTCCAATGCGGGAGGCATGGGTGTTTCCACGAACCATACCCGGTGATGAAAATCATCACTGTCCAAACCACCATGCCCTGCCGGGCGAAAATGATCTGGCTTCGGAAGTAACTGTTTCATAGTATAAGGCCGGTTCAACCCAAAATCAATTGCCCGTTATCATTAGTGATTGCCGCCGGTGCAAAAATCAAGTTAGGTAAATTTATGGTTCAGTGGAATGATACGCAAGCCAACCGCCTGATTGACCAAGCCGCTAGGGACGGACTGGTGGTAACCGGTGCCTTGCGCCGGTTGGTCGATCATTTTGGGTATGTGGATGATGAGGCGATTGCGCCCTTGGCCAAAGCTTTTTCACGTTCAAAAGCCGAAATTTATGGCGTTATTCAATATTATACCGATTTTCGTGACAAACCGCCGGGGCAACATGTGCTGCGCCTATGCCAAGCCGAAAGCTGTCAGGCGGTGGGGGCGCGTGAACTGACCAAAGCCGTGTGTGAGCATACGGGTCTTGGCTTGGGCGAAACCAGCAAAGATAAAAATCTGACCCTGGAGGCCGTCTATTGCCTTGGCCTGTGCGCCAATGGCCCGGCGGCAGAGCTGGACGGACAGCCTTTGGCCGAGCTGGACAGCGCCCAAATCACTGAAATTTTACGGACAGTACAATCATGAGCCAGCGCGTATTCATCCCCGGCGATATGTTGGCCATTGCATTGGGGGCCAATCAACTGGCCGAAGCGGTGCAAAGCGAGGCCGAAGCCCGAAAAATACCTGTGCAAATTGTTCGTAACGGCTCACGCGGCATGTGCTGGGCCGAACCTTTGTTGGAGGTGGAAACCTCGAAGGGTCGTGTTGCCTATGGCAAGGCACTGACCCGTGATGTACCCGCCTTGTTCGATGCTGGATTTTTGACGGGTGGTGCTCATAAAAAATGTTTGGGGCTAACCGAGGACATTCCTTGGTTGGCCAATCAAACCCGTGTAATTTTTAATCGCTGTGGGGTGATTGATCCCCTGTCGATTGCAGAATTTGAAACCCATGGCGGGTTTGTTGGCTTGACCAAGGCGCTGCACTTAGCCCCCGCACAAATCATCGAACAAATATTGGCATCGGGCCTACGCGGGCGCGGCGGGGCTGGTTTTCCAGCTGGAATTAAATGGCAAACCGTGGCGGCGGCAACCGGGCCAACCAAACACATTGTCTGTAATGCCGATGAGGGTGATAGCGGTACCTTTGCCGATCGGTTAATCATGGAAGGCGATCCGTTTCGCTTGATCGAGGGCATGGTCATTGCGGGGTTGGCCACCGGTGCCGAGCACGGGGTGATTTATTTGCGCTCTGAATATCCCTTTGCTGCCAAAATACTGGAAACTGCATTGAGGCTGGCCGAAAAAGCCAATTGGTTGGGCGAAGATATTCAAGGCTCCGGTAAACATTTTGCGTTGGAGTTGTTTGTTGGTGCCGGTTCTTATGTCTGCGGCGAGGAAACCGCGTTGCTGGAAAGCCTGGAGGGCAAGCCCGGCATTGTGCGCTCCAAACCGCCATTGCCAGCCTTGGAAGGGTTACACGGCGAACCCACCGTCATCAATAACGTCATTACCTTGTGTGCCGTGCCTGACATCATCACCCATGGCGGGAAATGGCACAGCACAATCGGAATGGAACGTTCCACCGGCACTATGCCGTTTCAACTGGCCGGCAATGTGGCCAAAGGCGGGTTGGTCGAGCTGCCGTTCGGGGCAACATTGGATGTATTGGTGAACGAATTTGGCGGCGGTACTCGCGATGGCACACCCGTTCGCGCCGTGCAAATTGGTGGACCATTGGGGGCGTATTTACCGCCAGAGCTGTTCGGTACGCAAACCGATTATGAGGCATTTACGACCATTGGCGCTGGGATCGGTCACGGTGGAATTGTGCTATATGGGGCCGGGGTCAATATGCGTGAACAGGCAGCCTATGCGTTTGAATTTTGCGCCGAAGAAAGTTGCGGCAAATGCACGCCGTGCCGAATTGGGGCGGTACGAGGAATGGAATTATTGGAAAAACCCACCATTGATCACGCACTGATCGATGATTTGTGCGAGGTGATGATCAAGGGCTCGGCCTGTGCAATGGGGGCCATGACCCCGATCCCCGTACAATCGGCCATGAAGTATTTCCCCGAAGATTTTAGCAAGGAAACCGGATGAGCATGCAGCCAAGTATTGATTTGGGAACACCAGCATCAACATCAACGACATTGGTGGAATTGATGATTGATGGGGTGCAAATTGAAGTGCCTGAAGGTACTTCCGTGTTGCGGGCTGCGCGGGTTGCCGGGTTGGATATTCCTAGCCTGTGCGCCACCCAAAGCTTAGAGGCGCTGGGGTCGTGCCGGATGTGTCTGGTCGAAATTGATGGGGTCAAAGGCACGCCGTCCTCGTGTACCACGCCGGTGCGCGCCGGGATGGAGGTGCAAACTGAAACCCCGCAATTGGCGAAAATTCGCCGTGGGGTGATGGAGCTTTATATCTCGGACCATCCGCTGGATTGCTTAACTTGCGCCGCCAATGGGGATTGCGAGTTACAAGACATGGCGGGCCGGGTGGGGTTGCGCGATGTACGTTATGCCGCCGATGGCGCCAATCATTTGGTGGCCGAAAAAGACACATCGAACCCGTATTTCACCTTTGACCCCGCCAAATGCATTGTCTGCGCCAGATGTGTACGCGCTTGCGATGAGGTTCAAGGCACATTGGCGCTAACCGTGGCCGGGCGTGGGTTTGATGCGGTGATTGCGGCCGGCAATACGGATTTCTTTTCGTCGGAATGTGTGTCGTGCGGCGCGTGTGTGGCGGCCTGCCCCACCGCCACCTTGATGGAAAATACGGTGATTGACAACGGCCTGCCGGACCGGACCGTGAAAACCACTTGTGCCTATTGCGGGGTTGGTTGTTCGTTTTTTGCCGAGATGAAGGGCGAGACCGTGGTGCGGATGGTGCCGGACCCGGACGGCGGGGCCAATCATGGACATTCATGCGTCAAAGGGCGCTTTGCCTGGGGCTATGCCACCCATCCGGACCGGATTACCAAGCCGATGATCCGCCAATCCACGGATGACGACTGGCAGCAAGTGGACTGGGACACCGCCATTAATTTTGCCGCCGCCCGGATGAACGAGATCAAAGCCAAACACGGGGCAACCGCCATTGGTGGCATTACCTCGTCGCGCTGTACCAATGAGGAAGTATGGCTGGTGCAAAAAACCATTCGCGCCGCGTTTGGCGGCAATAATGTTGATACTTGTGCGCGGGTTTGCCATTCGCCCACCGGCTATGGTTTACGCCAAACTTATGGCGAGAGCGCTGGCACGCAACATTTCGACTCGATCACCGAAACCGATGTAATTTTGCTGATCGGAGCCAATCCAACCGAGGCCCATCCGGTGTTTGGATCGGCGATGAAGCAGCGCATTCGCCAAGGGGCAAAATTGATCATTGCCGACCCACGGGCGATTGAACTGGTCAGCGCCCCGCATATTCAAGCCAATTATCATCTACCCTTGCAACCGGGTACCAATGTGGCGTTGATCAATGCGTTTGCGCATGTGGTGGTGAGCGAAAACTTGATCGACATGGAGTTTGTCAGCACGCGCTGTGATCTGGATAGTTTTGCTGCATGGTGTGACTTTATCAAGGACCCGACCAATGCCCCCGAAGCCGTGGCCGAGATTTGCAAAATTTCCACCGATGACATCCGCGCTGCTGCCCGAATGTATGCAAAAGGTCCAAATTCGGCGATTTATTACGGCCTTGGTGTTACCGAACACAGCCAAGGTTCGTCGATGGTCATCGGCATGGCCAATTTGGCAATGGCCACCGGTAATATTGGGCGCATGGGGGTTGGGGTAAACCCGATGCGGGGACAAAATAACGTACAAGGTGCCTGTGATATGGGCTCATTCCCTCATGAATTTGCGGGCTATCGTCCGGTAAGCCATGACCCGACCCGCCATATGTTCGAGGAAGATTGGGGCGTTTCCTTAAGTGGTGAGCCGGGGTTACGTATTCCCAACATGCTCGACCAAGCGGTCGCGGGAAACTTTCGCGGGCTATATATCCAAGGCGAGGACATCGCCCAAAGCGATCCGAATACGGCCCATGTGGAGGCGGCATTGGCGGCAATGGATTGCATCATTGTCCAAGATTTATTTTTGAACGAAACCGCCCGCTTTGCCCATGTGTTTTTGCCCGGCACTTCGTTCTTGGAAAAGGACGGTACGTTTATCAATGCCGAGCGGCGGCTGGGCCGGGTGCGACCCGCTATGCGCTCGCCGACCGGATTACAAGAATGGGAAGTGACGCAAAAATTGGCCAGCGCCATGGGCTATGAAATGCATTATGAAACTTCCTCGCAAATCATGGAGGAAATTGCGCGATTAACTCCAACTTTGGCCGGGGTTAGCTTTGCCATGCTCGATGAAAAAGGTTCGGTGCAATGGCCGTGTAATGAGGACGCGCCGGACGGAACACCGATCATGCATGTGGAGACGTTTACCCATGGCTTGGGCCGGTTTCTAACCACCGAATTTACCCCGACCAGCGAGCGGGCCAATCGCAAATTTCCACTCTTGCTCACCACCGGGCGCTTGCTGGCACAATATAATGTCGGACAGCAAACCAGACGCACCGAAAATATGCGCTGGGCGGCACGGGACGAGTTGGAAATTCACACCGAAGACGCGCAATTACGCGGTATTCGCGATGGCGATTTGGTGGCCATTCGTTCACGCATGGGCGAAACTTCACTGATCGCAAAAATCAGTGAACGGGTACAACCTGGTGTGGTTTATACGACATTTCACCATCCTGAATCTGGCTCGAACGTCATTACGACCGAGCTATCAGACTGGGCCACGTCTTGCCCGGAATACAAAGTTACCGCCGTACAAGTAACGCCGGCCAATCATTTATCGCACTGGCAACAATTGCACGAAACTCAAAGCGCCGAACGGCCCCATCAACCGGAACCTGTCAAATAAATGAGCGGGTTTGAGAACGATAGCCAATTAACAGCGAAGGTGTTATCGGACGAGAGCCAAACTATTGACTGGGTGGTACCTAATGAAGTGCCCATCGGCTTTGTTTATGGGGATCACCACCATGCGGTGATGATGGCAACGCCGGCTGATTTAGAAGATTTTGCCATTGGGTTCTCATTGGCCGAAGGAATTATCCACCACGCCGCAGAGATGGAAAAACTACAAGTAAAGCCCCGCGAACACGGCATTGAATTACATATTCAAATTCCAGACAACCGGATGGAAAAAATGTTGATGCACGGCCAAAGGCGCGCCCATCGGGGCCGGGCCGGGTGCGGGATTTGCGGCGTTGATACCGCCTCGGATGCCATGCGCCCTTTGCCGTATTTGGCCAAGACACCTGCGCCTTCGCATGATGCCATTCTGGGCGCCATTGCCAGCCTGCCCAAGCAACAAGTAATGCGCGCCCGCAACCATACGGTTCATGGTGCGGCATGGGCCGAACTGAATGGTAATTTAACCGTGGTCCGCGAAGATATTGGTCGACACAACGCCCTTGATAAAATGATCGGCGTTTGGGCTACCCAAGGCCAGCCTGCAGGCTTTGCCTTATTGTCCAGTCGTTGCACCTATGAATTGGTGCAAAAATGCGCGTTGGCCGGGATCGGCACCCTGGTTTGTCTGGCAGCCCCCACGTCTACGGCAATTGCAACGGCGCGGCACGCCAATTTGCGCCTGTGCATTTACGACCGGCACACGGCGCAAGTATTGCGTTTTACTGCGCCGGAGTAATTTTTTTGAATTATGTGGCAGGTTTCGGAGTAACTCGTTCTAACTCCGGGGCATCTATACCATCATTGGCCATTTCCCAAAATATTGGCCATAAATCGGTTGGGTGGGCAAGGTTAGTGTCGCAGACTTGTTGCATTTTTATTGCCGCTGCATCGCCTCTATGGATTAATGGGTTGATCCCGCCTTTGGTCTGTTCCAACCAAAAACTGGCAAATAGCATTGATCCTAAAGAAGTTAGATCATCTCGGTGAATTGTGATGCCAGGGGTTAGGGCATCGCGGATCATCTTGTCACTTAAACTGGCATACCGAACTTCGCCGGTGGCTTTATCCAATTTGGAATGAATAACAGAACTACCCAATGTAATCAGTTCTTTGACTTGTAATTCAACACAACTCCCAAACAGCTTACCACCTGCTTCTTCCAAAATATGGCGTTGGGTTCTGGTCAGGTCTTTGCGAAATGGTTTGGCATTGGCACCACCGAGTTGACTGGAACGCAAATGGTAAAATTCATGGGCAAGGATCCCAGCATGTCGGTACATTTTCCCAACATATTTATCGGTACCAGCCGCACGAAACGGAAGGTAAAATTGTGTGTGAAAGGTTTTACCAAAAAATATGCGAGTGTATTTGCGACTAATTTGAGTATCTGGTGGCAACATCAACAAATCAATATCATAAAACCGTGTTTTGCCCTGTTTCCATGTTCGGTCAATTTGGGTCGATAATGCTTTGGTAAATGTCTCGGCAAAAATACGTGCAACCACAACCGAGGCTTGGTTAGCATTGTCAGCGGATATTTGAATACCAACATGTCGGGCGGTGTGGTTCGCAATTTGTGTGACGGGATCACCAGTCCACGGCTTGCTGCCGCGATAAACTGAAAGAGAACCATATACTGGTAAGCCAAACTGCCAACCCGCCATGATCCCATTTAAAGATGCTGGCCCGAGCATTCGATCATACTTTCCCTGATCCATATGACCCGATTTTGTAGTTTTGGGTAAGGAAAATGTGGATGCGCACGCTGTAAGCGCTAATGATAAGCAAAGCGCAACCACACTCATGTTTTTTTTGTTTAATTTCATTAATTCCCTAAAAAGTATTTTGGCACATCATTGTCTTCCAAGAAACTAGCATTACAAACAAATCATTGCACTGCACAAAACGCTTCGTTACAACTTTCCATCCAGACCTTACCGGCCGTCCCAATAATAGCCTGATCATACTTAATCGTGATCATATAAGCATTAACGCCGGGCTGGGTCGTTACCGGAAGCGTAACAAAATTAGTTTTTACGCTTTTAACCATTCCTGAAACAGAACCCATCCAGTTTTTTACCGCCACCGGGTTATCAATGGAGATAATATTACCTTGTCTTGACCAGCTAAAGGAACCTTGTGAGATCGGTTGCCCGGACTGATTATTTAGAGTGACACTGTACAGCCCTGTCAAAGGTAAGCCCACCGTGCTTCCGGTCATATCAGCTTTAAATTTACTGGCATCAAACGAATTTGAGAGTGCCAAAGCCGACATCGGGGTTGCGAGGGATTGTTCTATTGAGGAAGGACAGGCAGACGGTACATTTGGATTAAACGAAGGTGTGCACTCAGGGTCGACACCGGGTAGACTAACACAACTACTCAGTCCCAATATTGCCGTTGATGCGAATAATGCAAAAATTCCATTCTTCAAATTCATAATGACCTCCTTGATTGCCATAAAACAACCTTAGGTTACCGTATTGGGGGGGGTGTCAACCGTAG
>JAESUG010000049.1 GCA_016763185.1 Robiginitomaculum sp.
AATTGGGTACATAAATTACCGGAGATAGAAAAGAAATTACCCTCAGCCCATGAATAATGAACCGGTAATTGGCGACCTTTAAGGTTATCACGAGAGTTCGAGATGCAATGGCACATCATATCGACCATGTCGCGGCCACGAGAAAATAAAATGCCTTGCTGTCGATAGGACGGAAATATCATGTCTGTATCGTCCAGCGCTTTGGCGGCGGCAACCGCCACCGCTTCTTCGCCTAGAGATTTCATATAAAACGACATTTTACCTTGGCGCTGTAATTTGAACATCCGCGCATCATAAACCCGCGTTAGCGACATGACCCGCAATCCTTCAAGCAGTTCATCTGCTGCCAGCTTAGGGTTCCACGGACCTATGGCTTGGCCGGTTTCATCCAGCACCCGAATGAGATCACCCGCATAAGCGTGAGTTTCAGCCGCCGGTGCCGTTATGTCCGGCTTTGGCACCAAGCCAGCTTTGCTGAAAATCATGGCGGAAAAATCAGGTGTGTCCCCTGGTCTTGCGGTTGGTTCGGGAACAAAAAACCCCGGAGGATTGTTGGTTTTTTTAGCACTCATCTATTGATTTCCTGTGGTATGTCCGCATCGTAGGCGCACGAGATATGCAAGCTTCCGGTTACTATGGCAAAAAAGATTGTTTTTGTCAAAAAAAACCTATATGCTGGCAGAAATTTCCATAATACGGGACAGTTTGAGGAAATATGACTAATTTTATTGATGAAATTGACGCTAAAATTTTGCAACAACTACAGCAAGATGCCAGCATGTCAGTCGCAGATATCGCTGCCAAGGTTGGCCTTTCTTCTTCACCGTGCTGGAGGCGGATTAAGCGGCTCGAAGAAGATGGTTTCATTTTACGAAATGTAACCATCCTAAACCGGCAAAAGCTAGGATTGGGTTTTGAGGTGTATGTTGCCGTAAAACTAGAGCGCCCAACACGGGCCAATTTACGAATTTTTGAAAAAGCAGTTAGCATCCTTCCCGAAGTCATAGAATGCGCAACGGTCACCGGCGCGGTTGACTATGTATTGCGGATCGTCACTACGGATATGCATACCTATGATGATTTTTTACGGGACAAAATCCTAAGCTTGGAACTGGTACAAACCGCCCTGTCGCGGATTGTCATTCGTTCGGTCAAAGACACCACAAGCCTGCCATTAGGACTGATTACGCCGAAGTGATCACGCCGCTTTAGCACATTTCCAACGCCACGGCCGTGGCTTCGCCGCCGCCAATGCACAAAGAGGCCACGCCTTTTTTGCCGCCGGTTTTTTCCAAGGCGGCCAGCAAAGTTGCCATAATTCTAGCTCCAGATGCCCCAATGGGATGGCCCATGGCGCAAGCGCCGCCATGAATATTTACCTTGGCAGGGTTTAACCCTAGCTCTTGGATGGCGATCATGGGCACCACCGCAAATGCTTCGTTGATCTCCCATAGGTCAACATCCGATACGCTCCACCCGGCTTTTTGTAATACTTTTTGCATGGCCGGAACCGGAGCCGTGGTGAACCAAACCGGTTCATGGGCATGGGCGGCGGTGGCGACCAATTTGGCAATTGGCTTCACATCGGCTTTATCCGCATCGGATAATCGCATCATCACCAAGGCGGCGGCACCATCGGAAATGGCCGAGGCATTGGCCGCCGTAACCGTGCCGTCTTTGGTAAAAGCGGGCCGTAATTGTGGGATTTTTTCTGGACGGGCTTTGCGCGGCAATTCGTCGCTATCGACAACAGTTTCGCCGCGCCGCGAGGATATCGTAACTGCCGTGATCTCACGATCAAAACTACCGTCCGCGCCAGCTTGTTGGGCGCGGGCTAAGGTTTCTAGGGCATAAGCATCTTGGGCTTCGCGAGTGAATTGGTATTTTTGTGCGGCGGCATCCGCATATACACCCATTGGTTCGCCCTCATAGGCGTCCGTTAAGCCGTCTATCGCCATATGATCGTTCAACGTATCGGCGCCATATTTGAAACCACGGCGATGGTTTGACAGTAAATGCGGGGCATTGCTCATGCTTTCCATGCCACCAGCAATGATCACATCGGCGGAACCGCCAGCCAAGGCATCCTTGGCCATGATCGCAGCTTGCATGCCAGAGCCGCACATTTTGTTCAATGTGGTGGCCGTTACATGCAATGGCAGACCGGCTTTAATCGCTGCTTGGCGGGCCGGTGCTTGGCCTTGACCGGCACCGAGGACATTGCCCATGAAAACTTGTTCTACCGTTTCGCTCTTCATCCCCGCATCGGCCAAGGCCGCGCGAACCGCAATTGCCCCTAATTCATTGGCGCTTAGTGTCGATAGTTCGCCGAGCAAGCCGCCCATTGGAGTTCGTGCAAAACCAACAATTACAATCGGATCAAAGTTTTTGGACATGGGCGAGGTTCTTTCATTTGGGTTTAACTTTTGTGGCAAGATCATGGTTGGCGCAGGGCCAGTCAAGTACAAGGGCTGTGATTTGAACAACACACCATCAAATGAAGCTATGACCCAAATGGGGTTTGGTCTTGAAGCGGTCACAAAAATCAATGATGGTGCCAGCGCCAAACTGGTTTGCTTCGAATCAGTTGCTCAATGAGGAGATCTGCCTTCAAGCTAGTGCCAAGCGCCATATTGAACGTAATGCGCCCTAATCAAATTAGGAGGGCGCAATGGGTGTGATTACCCCAGCCGCACGCGGGTGGCCCTGTTTGGTGCTTAATGCCGATTATGCGCCGCTCAGTTATCAGCCCTTGTCGTTGATCCCCTGGCAAGATGCGATAAAAGACGTGTTTTTGGAGCGCGTGCAAATGGTTGCCCAGTACGATCATGTGGTTTGTTCACCGTCGGCTAAAATGCAATTGCCGTCTGTTGTGGCGCTTAAATCCTATATCCAGCACAATCGACAAGTGGCCTTTACCCGCTTTAATGTGTTTTTACGCGATGGGTTTTGTTGTGTGTATTGCGGGTCTGGACACGAGCTTACCTTTGATCATTTGATCCCGCGCCGGCATGGAGGCCGGACCCATTGGGAAAACATTGTTACCGCTTGTTCGCCATGTAATTTGGCCAAGGGTGGGCGCTTGCCAAACGAGTGCAATATGCACCCACAACGCAAACCACGCCGCCCGACATCATACGAACTACAAGCCATGGGCCGCAAATTTCCACCCAATTTCCTACATGAAAGCTGGTTGGACTATTTGTATTGGGATGTGGAGCTGGAGCGTTAAGCATTTTCAATTAAGCTGTGTTGTTATTGGGTTGATTGAATGTTATAAATACGGTGCTTTGAACCAAACAAGTGATAAGGACACGCCAATGCCTAAAAAAATACTGATCGCAGATTACAAAGGCCACGAAATTCGGGTGGAGAACACTTGGCTTTTTGGCGCAAAATTGTACATAGATGACGAATGTCGCGATACAACTGTTGAGTGGTGGGCGTTAAGCCCTAAGCAATCTTTGCTACGGGCACCGCTTGGTATTGATGGCGTGAACCATCTCGTTGAAGTATTTTTCCTTGCCATATTCACGGTCAAAATAAAAATACATGTCGACGGCGTTCAAATTGCCGGAGATGTTTTTGGCGAGCGTCAGAAATTGCACGGTAGATGGTCTGCAAACAAAACGTAGCACTGAACGCGCTCATGAAAATACAAATGTAGCGCAAGCCGCTAGTTGTCATCCATTTTTAAGGCTGAAATAAAGGCGCTTTGTGGGATTTCGAC
>JAESUG010000050.1 GCA_016763185.1 Robiginitomaculum sp.
CTCGGTTTTGGTTAGGCTGTACCAACCGTAGCAATTGCACCACCCAGCGCTGAAATATCACCGCCGAGGGCAACGACATCGCTAGGATCTGCAGTGGTTACATAAGTAACATACGCTCTAATAAGGATATTCCCCCCACCCACTTGGTCCATTTCACCTACCGTCAATTCTCTCATAGGATAATACTATGGCAAAATCCAGCCCAACAACCCACAAACAAATTGTTTGCGCTTTGAAGGCTTGCATATTGTCGTGCAGCTTTATGTCGTTTTTATGGGGGACTGGCAATTCCTATTATAGGGTATAGACCAACGCTATGCGGGTGATGGTGTCGGTATTTTCGATACCAAAAGGAACGCTCGTATGATGGTCAACGCGAAAATTGAACCGGGCCGATAAATTCCCGGCGACTTGCGCGGTAATGCCGATATCGTTCCACAGATAGGTGTCGCTATCGGACCAGATGACTTCGGAGTTATTGAAAAAACTGACTGCATCATTTAATTGATAGGTGAAATTCGATCCACCACGTAGTGCCACTTCATTTTCCGTTACTGGAAAAATGATGCCCACCCCACGAGAGCGCTGAGAGCGATAGCCAACACCAGTTTCCACCGCCCAATTCATTTGTTCGGTTTCGATAGCCTGAAAGCCAAGACCGGTGCCAAAGAAAGAGCCTTGTTTGAACGGACCAAAATCATCGGTGAAATAATCGGCATTGCCATAAACATACATTTTTTCACTGATTTTTCGATCCAATTGATAGCCAATGGTCCATCGGTTTTGGTTGTTAACGCCACTGGCTTGGCCAAGATCATACGTCGTATCAAATTTGCTTTTCCATGGGCCGTTGGTTTTACTCAAACGCAAGGCGATGCCGATGTCGGTTGTATCCGTATTGCCAGTGGTTTGTGAACCCGACAACGAGGCTTCACCGCCCCATCCATCTGTCCAATTTTGGGCCAATGCTGCGGGCGAAAACCCTATAAAGACTATGCAACCAAGTAATAATTTTCTCATGTTTTGTTCCTCTAAATTGTCAAGCCGTGCGTTTGAGGTGATTTGGCTGAATGAAACATGAACAATTTTACGCTCCCGATGGTTGCGCGTATGAAACTATTCTTTTCGTTTTGTATTTGCGTAAGTTGCGGTTAGTCTAGGTGTGAAACAGGTGCCGCCAACACGAGGCACACCTAGAATATTTGGGTAGATGAAACCGCAACGGGTTCGTATCTGCCGCGGAAGGATAACATATGACAGACGGCAATGGGCCGTCTTCACCGCTAGGCAACGTCAAGAAGCGCTGGCAACGAAGCGGTAGAACAAAACCTGCAGACAGGAAGTTGTATGCAGCGTTGGACTTAGGTACCAATAATTGTCGGTTGCTGATTGCCGCAGCAACTACGGACGGATTTCATGTTGTTGACGGGTTTTCGCGCATTGTTCGCCTTGGCGAAGGCATGGACAATAGTGGCGTATTGTCGGAGCAAGCCATGGAGCGGGCTTTGGAGGCGTTAAAGATTTGCGCCCACAAACTGACCAAAGCCAAAGTAAAGCGTGTACGAGCGGTGGCAACTCAGGCTTGTCGGCGCGCGAGCAATGGCGAACAGTTTATCGAACAGGTGCGGACCGAAATCGGCCTTTCGTTGAAAGTCATTTCCACCGAAGAAGAAGCGGCGCTTGCTTTGCGTGGTTGTCATGATTTGTTGGATCATAGTTGTGATGCTGCATTGGTTCTCGATATTGGCGGCGGCTCAACCGAGCTTTCATGGATAAGCTTGGCCGGTGTCGAACAGTCACAACAAGGCCGCGCCCCGCAGGCGAACTTGCGGGCATGGGTGTCACTAGATTTAGGGGTTGTCACCTTGGCTGAGCGCTTTCCTGAGCGCGATGATCGCGAGCAATGGTATGCGGATATGTGTGCGCACGCCTATGAAAAAGTTGTGGCGTTCACCGGTGCCGAAAGCTTCAGACCCATGTTTGATGCCGGAGACGTTCACTATGTTGGAACCTCTGGCGCTGTAACCTCATTGGGTGGGTTGCACCTCAATCTGACTAGATATCAACGCTCAAAGGTGGATGGCATGTGGCTAAGTGTTACGGACACCCAATTGGCGACCCAGCGCCTATTGTCCAAGTCGTTGGCCGAGCGCGCCTTGGAGCCATGCATTGGCGAGAGCCGTGCCGATCTGGTGCTGGCGGGATGTGCTATTTTACATGCGGTACAACAAGTTTGGCCGAGCTCGCGTATTCGCGTTGCCGATCGTGGTTTACGTGAAGGGCTATTGCTGTCAATGATGGCGTTCGACCGAAAACGACGTGGGCCTAGAGGCCGAAAGAGATAAGTATTATGGCTCGAGACGGTGATATACGGCGCTGGAAAGGCAAAGGCGAGGCTTTTGGGGATAAACGGCGCAAGCTGACCCAGCGCGTTAAAACGGCGCGGGGCCGAAAAACCTCGTCTAACCGTTGGCTGCAACGACAGCTAAACGATGTTTATGTGCAACGGGCGCAGGACGAGGGCTATCGAGGTCGGGCCGCCTATAAGCTGATTGAATTGGACGAGCGTTTTCGATTGATCCGCAAGGGCGCGTTGGTGGTTGATTTGGGCGCGGCACCCGGCGGATGGTCACAAGTCGCCCTGATCCGCGGTGCGGGGCAGGTGATCGGCATAGATTTATTACCGATGGAGCCGTTAGATGGTGCTCATTTTTTGGAGATGGATTTCTCTGATGATGCCGGCGTTGCAGCGGTGCTTGCTGCGTTACGCGCTGCACCAGACATTGTGATCTCGGATATGGCGGCGAACACAACCGGACATCCAGCGACCGATCATTTGCGGATTGTTGCTTTGGTTGAGCTGGCGGCGGATTTTGCCATTCGGACCTTAAAGCCTGGCGGTCATTTTGTCGCCAAAGTGTTTCAAGGTGGCGGGGCGGCAGATTTGCTAAAAACCCTAAAAGCCAATTTCGATAAAGTTCGCCATTTCAAACCAGATGCCAGTCGCAGCGAAAGCGCCGAAACCTATGTGGTTGCGCGCGGGTTTCGCGGGCGCTAAAATATCGCGCTATAAACGATGACCCGGTGGCAAGGGCGGTGCTTCGCGCAATAACACAATCGAGATACGCCGATTACCGGCCATAAATGGATCGTCCGGGTATAATGGCTCGGACCCAGCTTTGCCAATGATCGAGAAAATCCGGCTGGCTGGTACATTGCCTTCTTGTAGAATTTGCCGGGCTACATTGGCGCGTCCCGATGAGATATCCCAATTGGCATCAACATTGCCTGAGACGGGTGCTGAATCCGTATGGCCAGAAATGGCAATGCGATTGGGTAGTTTATTGATGATACTTGATACCGTCCGCAGTAAGGCAACCGCATGAGGACGCGGCGTGATGGAGCCGGACGGGAACATGGACAAGCCTTCTTGGTCGACAATTTGAATGCGCAATCCTTCTGGTGTGTTGTCGATGATCAATGATTTTGATAGTTCGGCCAGTTCAGGCAAATCTTGCATGGCTTGCCGTATAGATTCAGCGGCACTTTGAAACGCTAATCCTTCTCGCCTGGATAAGGCTTCGTCCATGGCTGATTCAGAAACTTGTGGGGCGCTGTCTTCGCTGCCCTTTTCGGAGCTTTTAGCGGTTTGTTCGGTGACCGTGGTCGGTTTTGGTTTGGTACTGCGTCGCCCATCAGCGCCGCTGGATTTGGCGCCTTTCTTGCCAATTTCAGTGCCGCCCAAAATACCGCCTGCGCCACTTTTTGACTCGGAAATGTTCGCCGGCGCAAAGTAATCAGCAACGCCCATTTTTTGTTCGGGCGAAGTCATATTGATCAACCACATCAACAAAAAGAACGCCATCATCGCCGTTACAAAGTCAGCATAGGCCACTTTCCAAGCGCCGCCATGATGCCCAGCAGCGGTGACTTTGATAACTTTTCTAATGACGATCGGTCGTTCATCATTCATGGCTTGTCCTTCGAATATACAAATCATATTCGAAGCTAAGCCAATCAGGTTAACCTATAGTTTAGCGGTTTTCGACAGTTTTGGGTTGTAAGACCAATGTCACGCTGTTCGGTGGTGGCGATTGCGGGGTCCAATCGGCCCGAATTTCGAAGAACTCGCCAGCCCCCCACGCCGCCGCTAAATCGCGATAATGCGGTGACATCACATTACCTGATTGCCCCGGCCCATGCATGAACAATGAGCTGTTCAGGTCAGAAAAATCATAAATCGCTCGCATGCTTGCGCCCCATAGTACGTCGAAATTCCCCGAACGATACGAGGAATGGGCGACATTGACCGTCGAGGCATCACCGCCAACGGGAACACGAACATTAAAAAACCGACCCAAGGGTGTGTTGCTCAATAATGGGTGAGAGAATTTTGCTTGATGAATACTTCCCCATTTTAAGTCGGCAATCGGCTCCCGGTATTTCTTGGTTATTTCCAGATAGGTGCTGTCCAAAGCGTTTCCCGCAATTTGATGGCAGGTCTCAACATTGGAGGTTCGAATATCGTTGCACCATGAGGCATACTCGCCGCGAAGAACCCCATCGACGAATTCTCGGCGCGCCGCCCAAAATTGTTCAAAATCATCACCTAGTTCGTCTTGGTACAATTGGGTGGTAAAGTGCCGCATCCAAGTGGAATAGATCAAACCCTCTGGTCGGTCCGCAGCTAAATTTCCGTCCCATGCCTGTAAGATTTGGCGCAGTTCCTTGCCGCCATCGGTTGCAGGTTCCGATGCTGCAACAAACGGGATGACCCGTCGGGCTAGGTCCGATACTGTATCCATCTGCATCCGCGAAAATGAGCGCTTATCGTGCAATTCGGTATCCTCGATCATCTCAACAATGCGCCGTATCCGATGTAGGCCATACCAGCTGTCGGTGATGTAATGCGGATAACTGTCAGGCACAATTTTATTGTTAGCCGAAGCATAGTAATGGCGCTCAGAATTGCTTGAAACCGGTAATTCGTCGTATGGGATCGTCCCAACCCATATTCCATTTTCATCGCGCACCGGCACCCGCGCTGGGGCGAAAAAGCCGATGGTACCCCGGCTGTCGGCAAATACCATGTTTTGTTGTGGCATGATATAATCGCGCAGGCTGTTTTGAAAGTCTGCGAATGTTTTGACGGTAAGAAAAGTCACACCGATCTGGCCGGTGGTATCATCGCCATCATCCAACACGCTTTGCCAGACCACGACTTCACCGGATTTGGCGATTTTACCTGCGTTGAACCAAGCGGGGTCAAGGATCGGGCCTTGGCTGGTGCGCTTGATGGTGATCGGTTGATCGGCCCCCCAGCGCACTTTGATGACCACTTCTTCGGCTTGTGCGTGGATGTCTTCGGCTGGGTAGACAAATAAATCTGCGGTATCCGGGCCGGTATTGGTAAAGCCCCAAGCCGCATCCGTTGTGCGCCCCAACGTGACAAACGGTGTGCCAGGAATAGTCGCACCAAGGGTCATTTCGTCACCGTGTTGCAGTCTGGCAAAATACCAAACACCGGGCGCGCTGAGGCCCAAATGCGGGTCGCTGGCCAATAATGGCTTGCCGGTAGAGGTTAATTGACCGCCGACGACCCAATTGTTCGAGCCTTCTTGCGGCTCTCCGCTGGCCGACGAAAAAGTTTCAGTATTTTCGCGAATACGGGTCGTATCTAATCCCAAATCGGCTTCACTTAGGGTTATTGGCCCATCTGCCGGATAGGGGGCTAGAAATTCGGCTAGTTTCTTTGAGCCCAAAATTTCAAGTAATTTAGCACGCCCTGGTTCATCAAATGCATCGCCAGAGAGGGTGGCTGCCATCACTTTAAGCACGGCAACCGAGTCTTGTGGCCGCCATGGTTGCGGTTTTGCCATCAATAATGTGTATTCCGGTGGCGGCACAAAGCCGGGCGCGGATAGCACTGAATTTACGCCGTTGGCATAGGCCCGAAACGCGGCCTTTGCTTCTGGACTTAAGTTGTCAAATGATTGATCGGCAGCATTGCCCAATCCCAACACCCGGCTTTGCACATCCGTGCGTACGGTTAGCTTGCCCATCAGTTCCGACAATGTGCCATAGGCAGCACGGCGTGAAAGATCCAGTTGAAACAACCGGTCTTGGGCATGAACAACACCAACCGCAAAGAAAATATCATGGCGCGTTTCAGCAAAAATATGCGGAATTCCGTATTGGTCGCGAACAATAATGGTTTCGTTTTGTAGTCCCGCGACCGTAATTTCACCCTCGGTTTGCGGTAAGGAAGCATTAAATCGCCACATCACAATGGCACTAATGGCCAGTACCAATATCAAAAGTCCCGCAAAAATGTACGCAATCCATCGTAAAGCAGTTTTCATGACAGCCATATCTCCCTAAGCTTCTCTTTAGCAAACGGATTGGGTGTTGAATATGGCTGAATTAACTTTTTTAGGACTTGGGACGATGGGCTTTCCTATGGCTGGGCATTTGGCCAATGCCGGGCATCAAGTTCGGGTCTGGAACCGCACGCCAGCCGTGGCGCAAAAATGGGTAAATTTGTACCCAGGGATGATGATGCCCACCGCCGAGGAGGCGGTGCGTGCAGCAAGTATTGTGTTTGCTTGTTTGGGCGATGACCCCGATGTCCGCGAAGTGGCCCATTTGGTATTTACCCAGATGCAAAAAGGCGCGGTATTTGTCGATCACACGACCACGTCAGCAAGCTTAGCTCGCGAACTAAATGAGTTGGCCGAGAAAACCGGCATTGGCTTTGTTGATGCACCGGTGTCTGGCGGTGAAGCTGGGGCGATAAACGGGAAACTGACGATTATGTGCGGTGGCAGCCAAGCTGATTTTGCCAGCGTCCGGCCGGTGATGGACTGTTATGGCCGCGCCATCAAGTGGATGGGCGTGGCCGGTACTGGACAGCTTACCAAAATGGTCAATCAAATCTGTATCGCTGGCGTGGTACAAGGGTTGGCCGAAGGCTTGCACTTTGCCGAACAAGCTGGGCTGGACCCGGTGGCCGTCGTCGAAGCCATTGGTCAAGGTGCCGCCCAAAGTTGGCAAATGGATCATCGCCATCAAACCATGGCGCGCGGCGAGTATGATTTTGGATTTGCTGTTGATTGGATGCGAAAAGATTTGCGGGTGACCCTAGAAGAAGCCAGCAAAAACGGTGCAACATTACCCGTAACACAGATGGTTGACGGGTTTTATGAACAAGTGCAACAACTGGGCGGCAATCGTTGGGACACGTCGAGCTTAATCGAACGCTTGCGGCGGATTTAACGACTTGACGGAGCGGACGGCGGCACTTCTATTCAAGAGCCGTTGATGACGTTTTTTTAAGAGGATTAGTAAATGAGTGAAGAGGATATCCAGCCGCCAACCGGCTATCGGCAGTGGTCAAAACAAGAC
>JAESUG010000051.1 GCA_016763185.1 Robiginitomaculum sp.
CCCCCGAACAAGTCGTGGGGCGACAGGTGGGTGGGTAGTCGTGGAGTGACAGGTTTGGGTGAGGTCGTGCAGTAGCATAACGGGAGTCGTGGGTGATACGACTAGGGAGTCGTGGGGATGGCTGTAAGGTGGCACAAGGGCGTGATCGTGGGGTGGCGAGCATGATGGTGGAGGGGGTAGACTCGATGGAGGGGGGCGGCGTCAAATGTTTTTCGACAACCTGTCCGGCGCAGCGGCAATTCGCCCCTAGCCCCACGGACCGGTTTTGGGTTCATGTATTTTGCCGCCCATCATCACCAAAGCGGCAATGCGTTTTTCCATGGGCGGGTGGGTAGCGAACAGGCCTTGAAAACTGCTGGAGGCGGCGTTTTCGATACACATTTGGCGAACATCTGGTGGTGCGGAGAGTTCGGATCGTCCTGATATTTTTTGCAAGGCGCTGATCATCGCGTCCGGGTTTCGGGTTAACTCTACTGCGCCAGCATCGGCCAAAAATTCACGTTTTCGCGAAATGGCAAAGCGCACCAATACGGCCAATGCCCAGGTAATGCCAACAATAAGTAACGCCAATAAGATCAACACGCCAGCATTGCCACCACCCGCGCGGCGCGCGCTGTTATTGCGGAGCAGGTTGACCCGAAACATGCCGCGAAATAACACCTCACCAACAAACGAGAAAATACCCACAAAGATAATCGCAATCACCAACAGACGTACATCACGGTTGCGAATATGGGTAAGCTCATGAGCCATGACCGCTTCTAGTTCGTCATCGTCCAAAGCGTCGATTAGGCCACGGGTTAAGGTAACAGACATCGAGACTTGGCGGATCCCGCTGGCATAGGCATTGCGGGCCGGCGTTTCAATAATACGAAGCTTGGGCACCGGCATCCCCCGCGAAATACATAAATTCTCCAACATATTGTACAGCGCTGGGTTTTCTTTGCGGGTTACGGCACGAGCGCCGGTGGACAAATCAATCATCTTCTGGTGCGCAAAGAAGGCAATGGCAAACCAGCCCCCGGCCCCCACCAATGCAAACGGAAGTAGTGACGGCAATGCCAATGCCGCCGCCGTCAGGCCACTGATTAAATCGTGTTGTTGGCCGCTCATCACGCCAAACAATACCACCAAGGCATAGATCATAAGGGTTAGCAGCATTGGAAACCCAGCCAATAACAGTCCGGACTTTAGGTTGTTATCCCAAATTTGGGTTTGCAGGCCATAGGCCATTGCGCACGCCTTGGCTTAAAACTTGATATTAGGCGTGGTATTGACCGCAGCGCGCTCATTGGCTGCCACTTCAAAGAAATCGCGTATTTCAAACCCCATCCGAGTGGCAAAGAATACCGCAGGGAATTGCTCTTGGCCGGTATTGTATTCGGCCACAGAATTATTGAAGAACCTTCGTGCCGCCGCAATTTTGTTTTCAACATCTGATAGTTCAGCCTGTAATTGCAAGAAATTGGTATTGGCCTTCAAGTCTGGATAGGCTTCGGACAAAGCAAACAAGCTTTTTAAGGCACCGGTGAGCATGTTCTCGGCGGCGGCTTGATCAACAACATTGCCGGCGCCCATTGCTGCGCTTCTAGCGTCAACAACGGCTTGCAGCGTTTCTTTTTCGTGTTTGGCATAGCCTTTGACCGTTTCCACCAAATTGGGGATCAGGTCATAGCGCTGTTTGAGCTGGACATCGATATCCGACCATGACTGACCACAAACTTGGCGCATCGCAACCAGTTTGTTGTAGATAATTACCAAATAGAAGCCGATGACGGCGATAATACCTAGAAAAATCAACATGTTTCACTCCTGTTGTACGACCTTAGCGCGGGTCATTTCTCTTTCAAAGGTAGGATGAACGGTCGGCGCTGACAAGAGTATGACTTGCAAAGAAACCTAAAATATCAACCGGTCGGCACGGTTGGTTTATACCATTTTGCTAGCCGTTTCGGTGATACACCCATCAGGAACAATGCCACCAATACGATATTAAACACTTGATGCCGAACAGGGCCCATGCGGCGATACCGGCGATCAGAACTGATCACTGGCGCTTGAATTTTAACCAATTTTCCCTGCCGCCGTAATCGATATTGAATTTCCAAATCTTCCATTAACGGCCATTCCTGAAACCCATTGATTCTATCAAACACATCTTTGCATACAAATTGCGCTTGATCGCCATATGTCATTAGCGGGTGGTTGATCTGGCTACACCAACTATAAAATTGGAATACCCAGTGCCGCCGCGTAAACCCTAGACAAAAACTGCCACCGACAACATTGCGCTCTGCACAAGCATTGCGTACGCGCTCAACCGCATTGGCGGGCAACTGACAATCTGCATGCAGGAATAACAAAACATGGCCCTGTGCATGATCGGCACCCATATTCATTTGGGTCGCCCGCGAGGAGGTTCCGGCTGCGATCAACCTGACATTAGGCCATTGGCGGACGATTTCACATGTTTGGTCATCGCTGCCCCCATCGACCACAATACACTCAACACCGGCATCATCACCAATGCTGGACAATGCTTGTTCAATATATGCCTCTTCATTCAAAACAGGTATGATAATGCTGATGGAAAAGGGGCTTGCTTTGGTCAATCTTTACGATCCGTATTCGCGTCTTGTAAGCTTTGGACCCGATCACGCAAAGCGCGCAATATATCTGGCACGTCCTTGCGTAAAGCTCTGCGTGTCATAAATTTTGGTACAAAAAACCCAGGGTTTATATATACCGAGTACTGCACCAAGACGGCATCACTGTGGCCCTGTACGGATATCAGTTTCCAATCCCCCACCAGATGGGTAAGATCACCGCTGATCCGTTCAAAATGGATCAATTCTTGCGGTATATATTCGGCTTTAAACTGATAGATGGTGGTTGGAGCCAGCCAATTATACTTTATTTCATGCTCGATGATTTCCCAACTTGCATCATCGGCGCGCTCGATAACTTCACACCGGCGCATATTGGGCACAAACAACGGCGCGTTGGGACAATCCAGCATCACCTTCCAAATATCGTCGACGGAGGCTACAATCACGATGGCGGCTTCAACGCGGTGCTGGCCATCAATTTTTTTCGATTGAATGACCACATCACCCGCATGTAGGCGTTCCCAGTCCTGGCTAGATACTTGCGTGGCATCGGCGCTGGTTATTGCCAAAACAACAATCAGACAAAAACTTAAGCAATATACGACGCGATCTGCCGTTTGTTTTATAAATGGGTGGTGCATTACGATCTCGACGAAAACTGGGCCGATATTTGTGCCGTGTTTCACATGCAAAAGCAACCAAATGTCCGATAAGGACCATTCACATCTCCTTGATGAACAGGTTCTGGCTCGCGCAATTTTTATCCGTCTGTTCGCGGTGCAAATTTGCTGGAGCCGGGAAATCCACGTTGGGCAATACGCCCCGCCGCAGCGCGTTTGCCCAACCAAAGCTTCCAGTCTTGATATTCGGTACGGCGACCACTTGATGAAGTCCAAAACAACCCCGCATCACCCTCAAATATAATGGCATCGTTAAGCCCGCCATCCTTATAGCTCTGTAAGCGAATGCCCTTGCCGCGGCTCATTTCGTTTAATTCCGAAACGGGATAGATCAATACTTTGCGGTTTTCGCCGATGACCGCGAGGTGATCGCCAATGACGGGCACACAGATACTTGCTTCAGTCGCCCCAGAAACATTTAGCACCTGTTTGCCACCGCGTGTTAGCGCAATCACGTCTTTTTCGGGAACCACAAACCCATAGCCAGCCGAGGACGCGACCAGCAATTTACGGGTCGTATCCGCAATAAACATCGTAACAATGGTATGACTTTCGTCCAAGTCGATCAGCAAACGGATCGGCTCGCCATGGCCTCTACCGCTGGGTAGTTTATCACAGCCCAAGGTATAAAACTTACCATTGCTGGCAAATAAGATCAGCTTGTCCGTGGTGTCAGCAGAAACACGAAACGCGGCGCGGTCACCCTCTTTGAATTTAACATCGTTAATGTCGATATTCTTGCCTTTTAGCGCCCGTATCCAGCCTTTTTCCGATAACACCACGGTAATCGGCTCTTTTACCACCAATGCCTCTAGCACTTCTTCGATCGTGGTGGTTGGCGTGCGACCAAAGCGAGTACGGCGCTGGTCGCCGGCGCAGGCTTTGGCCAATGTTTTCTTGACCTCGCGTAAGTCGGCGCTAATGCGCGCCCATTGCGCCTCGTCTGATTGCAGCAATGCTGCCAATGCGGTTTGCTCTTCGCCTAGTTTTTGATTTTCGATGCGAATTTCCATTTCCTCAAGCTTGCGTAATGAACGCAGCCGCATATTCAAAATGGCTTCGGCTTGGTTTTCGTTGAGCGAGAACCTTGCCATCAATGCAGGTTTCGGTTCATCTTCTTCGCGGATGATCCGGATGACCTCGTCCAGGTTCAAAAATGCCACCAAATACCCGGCCAATACATCAAGCCGGTTGGCGATTTTCTGTAATCTCCAATTGGCGCCCCGTTGTAATACTTCGCGTTTATGCTCGAGCCAGCCTTGTAAGGCTTCGCGCAAGGAACGCACGGCGGGTCGCTGATTGCCATCCAGGACATTTAGGTTCAACGGAATACGAACCTCTAAATCCGATAGCCGGAACAAGGATTCCATAAATAACTCTGGGTCCACCGTTCTTGATTTTGGCTCTAACACCACCCGAACGTCTTCGGCACTTTCATCACGCACATCGCCCAATAGTGATAATTTTTTGGTCTCGATCAGCAATGCTAGTTTTTCAATCAATCGCGATTTTTGTACCGTATATGGGATTTCGGTAATGACGATTTGCCATTGCCCGCGCTCTAATTCCTCTTTGCTCCAACTGGCCCGCAGCCGAAACCCGCCGCGACCTGTGGCATAGTTTTCGGCGATTTTGTCCGGGTCTTCCACCAGCACACCACCAGTGGGGAAATCCGGCCCTGGTACGAATTTCATCAATGTAGCAATGCTGGCATTTGGGTGTTTGATTAAATGCAAACATGCGTCCAGCAACTCGTTGGCATTGTGCGGCGGAACCGATGTTGCCATCCCCACCGCAATGCCACTGGTGCCATTGGCCAATAAATTTGGAAAACCAGCCGGCAACACCACAGGCTCATCATCATCACCGGAAAAAGTTTGGCGAAAATCGACAGTGTCTTGGTCGATGCCGTCCAGCAATAATTCTGCGGCGGTGGTCAATCGCGCTTCTGTATACCGCATGGCGGCGGCGCCATCGCCATCAATATTGCCAAAATTGCCTTGGCCATCGACCAACGGATAGCGCTGGGCAAAGGTTTGCGACAACCGAACCAATGCATCATATACCGCTTGGTCGCCATGCGGGTGAAAGCGGCCAATGACATCGCCAACCACTCGCGCACATTTCTTAAAGCCAGAATCAGGGCGTAGTTTTAACTCGCGCATCGCATATAAAATACGCCGATGCACCGGCTTTAGACCATCGCGCAAATCGGGCAAGGCGCGTTGGGTAATGGTCGATAACGAATAGGCCAGATACCGAGTGCTTAGGGCATCATCAATGGTTTCTTCGACAATTCTTTGGGTATGGGTATCGGACATAAGGGAGCCTGCATTTGCATTTAAAAAAGCGAATCATCCATGCAGTTTACAAAATTTAATCACAAACAGTGAGGTTGTTCGCGTGCAGTTGGTGCTATTTTATGAAACCGATACCACCCTTAAAGTAAGTTATAGCTCAAGGATATCGTCATCATCTTCAATTTTTACTTTGCGCTGCACCGGGGTTTCTGCTGTAAATTCAACAATTTGAACTTTGGGTGCTGTTGGTTTTTGTATTTTCTTGAGTACAGCAACGTAAGTTAAGCGCCCGTCCAAGCGAACCATTTCTCGGTTGTCCTTTAATACGAAAACTAATTTTTTAATCAACTCAGCAGGCACAACGGGCGAGGCGAGGAACTGAGTTGCGCCGATTTGCACACCTTTTGACATTGTGAGTGTATCTAAATTCTTCGACACCAAAACAATCGGAGTTTGCGCAATCGTATCGATGTTATGACGACGGATATGCTCTAAAATCGTTGTAGCAAATTCTTTATCTTCGTCGAAACTGCACAAAACGATCGAGGGTGGTTTGCTAATAATCGAGACAATTGCCATTTCAACATTGTCAAACGGGCGCACATTATAGCATCCAAAATCACGAATTAACGCACCAAGATTACCTCTGGACACAATATCTGGGTCCAAAATCATAACGTCCATGCGTCGAATGCGCGAGCCGTATTCCATACCTTCACCTGTATTTTCAAAGCAAATTAAGCCAAAGCCGTTAACATTCAGTTGGTGGTTTTCAAAAATAATAATGCAAACTTAGGCTGATTCTAATAAATTTTAATTGAAAAGGCTTGCCGATCTTCGTTACAGTCGACATTCGTTTGCTTGGTTTGAGTCGGCGAACTTCAGGGATGAATGTGATGCAAATACCACGGCAGTTTACCGAACAAAACAGCGACCCCTATGCAAAAATAGGGTTCAAAACCGTGTCCAGCGCGATCAGCAACCCCGATGGCGAGGCCATATTTGACGCAGGCATGGTCGAAGCACCCAAGGGCTGGAGCCAGGTGGCCATTG
The DNA here is from genome assembly GCA_016763185.1 of Robiginitomaculum sp. Taxonomy (GTDB): domain Bacteria; phylum Pseudomonadota; class Alphaproteobacteria; order Caulobacterales; family Maricaulaceae; genus Robiginitomaculum_B. Next base: position 6,643 of record JAESUG010000051.1, read on the forward strand.
ATGTGATGGCACAGAAATATTTTCGCAAAGCTGGTGTTCCCGCTCGTACCCGCACCGTCTCCGAAAAAGACGTGCCGAAATGGTTGCGGCGCAGTGTTCCCGATGACAAGGCGTTACAAACCCTACCCGAACACGAACGCTATGTTGGTGAAACCAGCGCCAAACAGCTATTTGACCGCATGGCCGGCGCTTGGACGTATTGGGGCTGGAAATCGGGTGTGTTTACAGCGGAAACCGATGCCAAGTCATTTTATGACGAAATCCGCTTTATGCTGGCCAGTCAAATGGCCGCACCAAATTCGCCGCAATGGTTTAACACTGGGCTGCATTGGGCCTATGGCACCACCGGCCCAGCGCAAGGGCATTATTATGTCGACCATGAAACCGGCGATGTGCACCTATCGCAAAATGCCTATGAGCGCCCGCAACCTCATGCCTGTTTTATCCAGTCCCTAAGTGATGATTTGGTCAATGAAGGCGGGATTATGGACTTATGGTCCCGCGAAACTAGGCTGTTCAAATTTGGATCGGGGACCGGTAGTAATTTTTCGTCCTTACGCGGGTTCGGGGAGCCGTTATCCGGCGGCGGCGTGAGTTCTGGATTGATGAGTTTTTTGCGGGTTGGCGATCGCGCCGCCGGTGCTGTGAAATCGGGTGGCACAACCCGCCGCGCCGCAAAAATGGTCATCGTTAATGCGGATCATCCGGATGTAGAAGAATTTATCGACTGGAAAGTGCGTGAAGAAGCCAAAGTTGCGGCCCTTGTCACCGGTTCCAAAATATTAAAAAAACACCTGCAAGCGGTGCTAAGAACCTGCGTTCAATGTGAAGGCAAAGACAATGATTGCTTTAACCCAAAGAAAAACCCAGCGTTAAAACGTGAAATTCTAGCCGCACGGCGCAATCATATTCCTGAGGCGGCGATTGAACGGGTCATCAACTTGGCCAAAAACGGGATAGAAACCCTTGATTTGGCCGAATTTGATGCCGATTGGGACAGCGAAGCCTATGGCACTGTATCCGGGCAAAATGCCAATAATTCCATTCGAGTAACCGATGGCTTTATGCAGGCCGTGCAAACCAATGCCGATTGGGATTTGATCAATCGTCGGGATGGTGAAATTTGCAAAACCATTGCAGCAAAAGGTTTGTGGAACAAAATTTCACTGGCTGCTTGGTCATGTGCCGATCCTGGCTTGCAATTCCATGACACCATTAATGGCTGGAATACTTGTTCAAATTCAGGTGAAATTACCGCTTCAAACCCTTGTTCTGAATATATGTTCCTTGATGATACTGCATGTAACCTTGCGTCATTAAACCTTAAAAAATTCAGTAAATCTGCAGCACATTTTGACGAGCAGTCTTTTATCCATGCCTGTCGGTTATGGACCATTGTGTTGGAAATATCCGTCACCATGGCGCAGTTTCCGGCACGCAATATTGCCATTCGCTCGCACGGGTTTCGCACCTTAGGTCTAGGCTTTGCCAATATTGGTGGCTTGTTGATGAGTTCCGGCATTGCCTATGATTCCGATGCTGGGCGGGCAGCAGCCGGCGCAATTTCGGCGCTGTTAAGTGCCGTTGCCTACCGGACTTCAGCAGAATTAGCCAATGATCTTGGCCCATTTGCCGAATACACAAAAAATAAAAAACCAATGCTACGGGTGATTGCCAACCATGTTCGTGCCGCCAATGGCAATACCAAGCCTGAAGAATATGACGGCTTAGCGATTGCGCCAATGGCACTGGACCATGCCCATTGCCCGTTTGACGGCTTAAGCCAGCACGCGGCGCAGGTGTGGAAAGAAGCCCAAAAACTGGGTAAAAAACACGGATTTCGCAATGCACAAGTCAGCGTCGTTGCCCCAACCGGCACCATCGGTTTGGTCATGGATTGCGACACCACCGGCATTGAGCCGGACTTTGCATTGGTCAAATACAAGAAATTGGCCGGTGGTGGCTATTTGAAAATCATCAACCGCTCAGTCCCACAAGCTTTGGCCAGCTTGGGCTATACCCCGCAACAATCTGACGAGATCACTCGCTTTGCGGTAGGGTCCGGTACCTTGGTCGATGCGCCCGGTATCAACCATGAAGTTTTGCAGAAAAAAGGCTTGACTGAATACGAATTAGACAAGGTGGAAGCGGCGCTTGATGATGCATTTGATATCCGGTTTGCGTTTACCAAATGGACCTTGGGTGACGGGTTTTGCAAAGACGGGCTGGGCCTGTCGCAGGAACAATTAGACGATCCAACGCTGGACATTTTAACTGCGATTGGATTTACGCCACAAGAAATTGATCAAGCCAATGTGTTTTGTTGCGGGGCGATGACCTTAGAAGGCGCACCGGGTTTGGCCGAGGAACATTTGACGGTTTTTGATTGCGCTAGTCTTTGTGGACGTACTGGAACGCGATATTTGTCGGCGGATGCGCACCTGATGATGATGGCGAGGGTGCAGCCCTTTATCTCTGGCGCCATCTCCAAAACCATCAACCTGCCCCATGATGCCAGCCTTCGCGACTGTGAAACTGCCTATACCAAAGCATGGAAATACGGCCTAAAGGCAGTGGCACTGTATCGTGATGGCTCTAAATTATCACAACCGTTAAACAGCGCCCTGCTCGATGACATGGATCTGGATTTGGCGGATGATATCGCACAAGCCTCGGTCCCTGAAAAATCACGGTTGATCGCCGAGCGCGTGGTCGAGAAAATCATCGAACGGGTTGTTGAAGCCCCCAACCGCCGTCATAAATTACCAGACCGGCGCAAAGGCTATATCCAAAAAGCCACCGTCGGCGGTCACAAAGTTTATCTACACACCGGCGAGTTTGATGATGGCAGCTTGGGTGAGATATTCCTCGACATGCACAAAGAAGGCGCAGCCTTTCGTAGCTTGATGAATAATTTTGCCATCGCCATTTCCATCGGACTACAATATGGGGTGCCGCTTGAGGAATTTGTTGACGCTTATGTGTTCACCCGCTTTGAACCTGCCGGCATGGTTACCGGTAATGACAGCATTAAAAACGCGACCTCTATTCTCGATTATTTGTTCCGGGAATTGGCGGTTTCATATCTGGGCCGTGATGATTTGGCCCATATCAGTCCCGCCGAGTTAAACGACACATTTGGCAAAGGCGTGGCTGCCGACAAAGGCAATAGCGAAACCAGAGCCAGTGAATATATGTCCAAAGGCTTTGCGCGCGGACAGGTTCCCGAAAATGTCGTCATGTTGCTCCCCACCGGCAGTCAAGGAAAACAAGGCCTCACCGAAGTTGAGGTTGAGGTTGAGCGACCGCCGCAAAATACCAGCTCTATTTTGGACGCGGTTGGCCCGGCAACCACCAAACAAAATGGCCTGCCACCGGACTCGTCCGCCCGCGAACAAGCCAGAGCCAGAGGCTATACTGGTGATGCCTGTCCGGATTGTGGGCACTTTACATTGGTACGCAATGGTACGTGTCTAAAGTGCGATGTTTGCGGGGCGACTACCGGCTGTTCATGATTTGCAAACCGCTATGTGCTTTGTTGGACAAGAACTTTGAGTTTCTTCGACGATAAAGGACAGGTTTTTCATGAAACATATCGCTAAAATTACGGCACTGGTCTTGGCATTTACCGCCGGATCTGCCAGCGCTCAAAATGCAAACCATGTTGAAAATGCCCAGGGCGGTGCGTCGTGCGCTGGATGTAATTTATTCCAAGCGAACTTCTCATATAAAGACATGCCCCGTCGAAATTTTGCCAAAGCTCGCATGCGCCAGTCGGATTTAAGTCTTTCTACTATGAACTACACAAATTTTTCCGGTGCAGATCTGTCAATCAGTAATTTGTTTGGCGGTCGGTTTACCGGTGCCAATTTCAAAAACTCTAACATGCAAAAAACCATATTGGTCGGCGCTCATTTTGATGGTGCCGACTTTACGGGAGCAAATTTGTCAGGTGCATTGATTTCAGGCTCGGATTTCCACAATGCCAAAATTAACCAAGCACAGTTAAATACGGTTTGTGGTGATGAATACACGGTTCTGCCGGCTGGGTTGTCGGTTACCCGCTGTCGATAATAGGTAAGAGCTGACAGGCACCGGTTCCCTCTCTCATCATTTGGTTGCCTCTCCCATTGCTTTCCTCCTCAGCTTATCAAGCCAAGCCATCCATTTCAGTCCTTAGGTTTAATCCGGGGCCCAGCCTTTTGAGAAAAACTCCATACATCACATCATGAAAAACTGGACCCCGGCGTGGGGGCCGGGGACTAGTGGTGGACGGGTGGTGAAATAGAGGTACATAAATAGTCCAAGAATAGCGTTGGACCCCGCCATACCACACGGCCAGTATTAGTAATAATTCTCCATTTAAATTTCATAAAACACCATAAAAACACCAAAAAACGCCACTCGCGCCAAAAATTGGCACTGCAAACCCAAGGATAAGTCCACAACATCCCCCAGCCCAGATAGGCCATTAAGATCATGGTAGAAACCGGTTGTATGAATGACGGTTTTTGGCTCTTTGACATTGTAAACCCAAGTAAACAAGGAAACAACTTCATGGGCGGGAAAGGTATATCCGTACCCGTACCTACTTGTCCAAGCGGCTTGCGAAAGTGAATTTCCACGGGGGAAACACTTCAAACCCCACAGAATCTTTTTTTTTGCATGGCCAAACCGAGTGTAAATCCTGTTTAGACTGCAATATGGGGAGTCTAGACGGGCGTTCAAAAAAAAGCCCCGGTCAAATTGACCGAGGCTTTTCTATTTGGATCAAGCGAAATGAAAATCGCTTGCCTGTATGATTTTACAGTGTTGCGGTTAGGCGTAAATAGTAGAACCCGCCGGCAATACCAAATGGTGAAGTAACCGGAAATCTCGAACCAACAACACCCGAAAATGGATTTTCATCCGGGAAATTGTTGAGGAAATTGTCGATACCAGCGGCAACCCGGAAATTGTCAGTAATGTCAAACCCGACTTGTACGTCAAAGGTAAACTCATCACCGGCTTCAATTGGGAAGGCTAGATTACTGTCTAGGTGATCTTCAAAAAATCCACCAAAATAGTTGGCGCGAATTAAGCCAGACCACTGACCTTGATCATGGTTGATGGTCAAACTACCCCGCGTTGCCGGAAGATTGTCTTCCAACTGACGGATACGCCCGACACCTAATGAGCCATTATTTTGAACTATGGTGTCAGTATGGTTGGCAACCAATGTAGCACTGGTTGAACCGAAACCAAGATTAAGTGGCATATTGACCACAACATCAATACCGCGTGTACGTGTATCAAAATCATTGTTAAAGAACGTGAACTCGGTCAAATCTTCTGAACCAGCAAAGTCTGCAACGCTTAATA
>JAESUG010000052.1 GCA_016763185.1 Robiginitomaculum sp.
AATGAAGTTGCAGTAGCACCAATAGAGAGTCCAGTTCCAGGTTGTGCAACATCAAATGTTGTTGCACGTGAAACACCAGATGAGTCACCAGTTCCTGCAGTACTTATTGCATAAATTCTATAAGAATAATCAAGACCTCTAAGCAAATTAGTGTCACTATAACTTGTTGCAAGACTCATTGAATTTGACACTATTGTATCAAATGGTCCAGATTCAACACTTCTATCAATTCTATATCCAAGTAATGGAGAACCACCCGTGTTACCAGGAGCATTCCACGAAATATCAATTTGAGTAGAAGAGATAGTATTTGTAATTATTCCATTTGGTCTCTCAGATGTGGTTGCAGGAATTTCAGATACGATTTGTGATGCATCTCCAGTTCCTGCAGCATTAGATGCAGATACTCTAAAGTGATATTCCATTCCATTAGTTAAACCAGTTACAGTTGCAATAGGAAGTGTACTAGTTCCATCATCAAATATGCTAAAGCTTGTACCATCAGTACTATACTCTATCACATAATCAGTTATGGTTGAACCACCAGTTGCAGGTGAAGTCCATAACAATGCAATTTCTGTATTTCCAGATCTTACTGTGACATCAGTTGGTGCAAGTGGTACATCATATGAAGTAGCAGTAACGGCACTTGTTGCACTACCAATACCTCCTGCATTAATTGCAGAAACTCTAAAGCTATATTCTAGTCCGTTAATTGAATCTGGGAATATCAAAGTAGTTGTTTCATCTATTCTGTCTGAGTCTTGTGAAAGAACTTGAGTTGTGATATTAGTATCAATAGTTTGCTCAACACCAAACCATGTTCCAGATAACAAATACTCTACAAGATAACCACTAACATCTGAATTTCCATCATCTACGGATACACCACTATCACTAGATGGATAAGTCCAGGAAAGGGAAACCTGATTTGCCTCACCAGAAGTTGCTATCAAATTCCTTGGAATTCCAGGAGCACTAATATCTACAATAGTATCAAATCCTGTTTCTTCTAGTTCAATAATTGCAGGTGGAACTGACCAAACTTGACCGTCTTTTAATTCTGCAGGAGGAGAATATTCTGGTAGACCATATTCTGTAGCCAAAACTGCAGGATCATTAATGTCAGTATCAGATACAATGGAATCATAAATTATACTCTGGTTGTATGACTCATCGAATTGGTCAAAGTCACCATCAGAAGTAAGACTTGAAGATGGAGGGATAGAATCACCTTGTCTATTCTTATCAGATTGTGCTGCAGTCTGTGTAGAATCAACAGTAGGATTCTCTACAAAGTCAACATCTGTTGCAACACCAGTTTCACCTGCTTCAGAATTAGGAACTACAACTACAGTGTTTGTGGAACGTGAAGCACCATTTTCATTAACGGGAGATACTTCAAAGACGTATTTTTCGCCATTGATCAAATTAGGAATAATCATACCATGTGCTAAAGCTGGATCGACTCCAACAAAGTCAACACTACCTCCATCTAAGAATGGATCATCAACGCAACCAAAGAAGTCACCTGGTGTTGATGGACATTCATCCTCAAAGTCAAACCATCCATCTCCATCAGTATCAGTAGTATCTCCAGTGAGGATAGGATCATCTCCAGTAAAGTCCTCAGGATTAAATTCATCAAGGGTAGGATCATATCCTTCTAATTCAGAATCAAATCCACTAAGATCAGAACCTTCTCCAATAAGGTCAAACTCATCTTGACCAAGTTCTAAATAGATAATTTCATTACCAGTCTCATATCTATCAACTACTTGCCATCCAATAATTGGTGCACCGTTTCCAATTGGAAGTGAATCCCATTCTAAAATGGCATATCCATTACCAGCGTTTCCGGTAATTCGAGCAGTAAATGTAGGTTTATCAGATACACCAACTGAAACAGGATCAGAAGGTGCACTAGTGCCAACAGTGTTTAGAGATACAACTCTGAATTGGTATGTTATACCATTAAGTAATTCATCAATTGTAAAGCTGGTTCCAGATGCAAGTAGATTTTGTTTTGTTAGGAAGTCATCTTGTGACATCTCAACAATATATTGAGTGATAGCTGCACCGCCATTAAATGTTGGAGGATACCAGGTCAATGAAACAAAGGCACTATCGGATGTTTCAGTATCCAATACTGCAATCAAACCAGTTGGAGGTTCTGGAGCAATAGCTGGTGTTGCAGATGCGACATTAGATGGATCACTATCTCCTGCCAAGTTTGTAGAGGTTACTCTAAATGTGGTGGTTTGACCTGGAGTCAAATCAGGAACTACTGCAAAGTTTTCAGGAGGACTGCCAGTTGTTGTAAAGGAAGGGGTATCTGCATCAAATGTTCCAGTAGTAGAAAATTCAATAAGATATTCAGAAATTGTTCGTCCATTATCGTTTGGTTCAGTCCAAGAGAGTGTAGCATCAGAAGGACCACGAGCTGCTGTAAGGTCAGCAATAGTATCAGGAGTAGTAAATGGTGAATCAGTTATTGTTTCAGACCATGGACTAGAACCAACTAGATTAATTGCCAAAACTCTAAAGGTGTAATCCTGTCCGTTTGTCAAACTAGAAAGTGCAACACTGTTTAGAAGTGGGTCATCATTGATAATAATTTGTACAGCATCACTAAAGTCACCAATCTCTGAATATTCTACAGTGTATTGAGTAAGTGCAGAGCCACCAATGTTTGTTGGAGCAGTCCAAGATAGATTCATAGATTCATCATCAGGGATTGTTGTCAAATTAGTTGGTACAGATGGAGTACTCAAGGTAGTTGCACTAGATGTTCCAGAAGGTTCACTGCTTCCAGCATCAGTAATTGTAGATACTTTGTATGAGTAGGTAGTGTCTGGAGTTAATCCAGTATCAGAGTAAGTGATTGCTGTTGGATCTGCATCATCACGGGTATCGGCAATTTCCACAAAGTTATCGTCACCTGAATGACTTACAATCAAGTATCCAATAATGGTACTTCCACCAGTGGTAGCCGGAGCATCCCATGAAAGATCAATTACAGTATCAGAATTAGTAGTAGCAGTAAGTGTTGATGGAGAGGAAGCTACTGTAAGTGGAGTACCAGTCACACTAACAGAAACAGAACCTGGACCAACATCATTAATAGCATGAACTCTAAAGTGATATTCTCTACCATTACTCAAACCAGTCACATTAATTTCAAGATCATCATCGGTATCATCTGTAAATGTTGTCCAACTAGAGCCATCAGTACTGTATTCTGCAACATAACCAGTAATTACAGAACCTCCATCATATGGAGCATCCCAAGATAATGTTACTTGTCTATTATCAGGTACAGTAAAGACACCAATTGGTTCATCAGGAATACCTGCAGGAGTTGCAGTTACTTCTACAGATGTAGTACTATGACCTACTGTATTTTCAGCAGAAACTCTAAAGGAGTATTCTTTACCATTGGACAAATTATCAACAACTGCAAATGTCAATGAAATAGTGTCTGGGAATTCTCTCCAAGTTGCACCATCATAGAATTCAATAATATATTTTGTAATCTCATCACCGTTATTTGCAGGTTCATCCCATGAGAGAGTTACCAAAGTATCACCACGAGTTGTAGAGATATTTGTTGGGGCGTCAGGAACACCTGCAGGAGTTGCATCATCCACATTAGATGGAGAACCTTGTCCTACACTGTTTACTGCAAATACTTGGAATAGATAGTCTGCACCATTTGTCAAATCAGAAACTATTGTAAATGTATTCAAGTCTCCAATTCCTGGGCTAGAAATCAAAGGATCAGCATATTCTTGCCAACCAGTGCCATCATGATATTCTACAACATAAGATGTAACAACAGTACCACCATCATTTAGAGGGACACCCCATGAAATGAATACTTCAGTGTCACCACGAATAGTAGTTAGATTAGATGGAGCTCCTGGGACAGTAAATGTTGTTGCAGTTGATGAACCAGATGGAGCACTAGTTCCAGCAGCATTGATTGCAGATACTCTGTAGGTATGAGTAGAACCTGGGAACACTCCTGTATCAGAATAAGTAGTATCAGATGATGTTCCATCAACAATAGTAGTTGCAATTTCTACAAAGACACCATCACCAGAATGTCTTTCAATCAGATATCCAGTAACTGCTCCACCACTAGTATCTTTTGGAGGAGACCATTCAAGGTCAATTTCAGTAGATGAGAGTACATCAAGCTTGAGAGCATATGGAGAAGAGGATGTTGCTGCAGGAGTTACAGTTGCAGTTGCAGATGAGAAACTATCACCAACTTCATTTGTTGCAGTTACACGTAGTGTGTATTCTTGACCATTGATTAATCCAGATATTATTTCAGATGTTGTAGATACAGTTGATGATGGA
>JAESUG010000053.1 GCA_016763185.1 Robiginitomaculum sp.
ACGGCTTCGCCGCCACCTCCCCCATCAAGAGGAAGAATAAGAAGTATATTGGTTTCTTCATTGCTTGGTCCTCGGTCTTTGAGTCGGGGTTCAGTTCTTTGTATGGTAATGAAAAATTGTTTAAAAGGTCGGTCCCCAGATTTAATCTGGGGACTGGCTTATCATGATGTGACGGCTTGGTTGATGGCCATACAGATTAGCTGGTTTGGCGGGCGAGCAAGGCGACTTGCAGCTCCAACCGTTTAATCTCGCGCAATATCTCTTGTTTGTCCATTTGTGATAGAAACCAAATTTTTATGAAGGATTGAAACATGATAGACAAACCGCAGCCAAATCCCCATAAGGCCATTTCGCGTCCGGTTTCGGCAAAATAGAAATTCCAACCGGTCCAAAATGCCAAGCCAAGGGCGATGACTTGAATGAAAATCCCGTACCAAGCCCAACCGCCCATATTTGACTGAAAGACGCTGGTGATTTGGCCAAACAGGCCTTGGGGGGCGGCTAGTTTTTCTAGTTGTTCCGCCTCGTCGCTGGACAGGGCTTCGCGGATGGCATCATCAAGTTTACTCATGGTGTTCTCCTTTCTCGAGAATACTGGCTAGAACAGTTCTAGCGGTAGACAGTCTGGATTTTACGGTTCCGGCGGGAATGCCCAAAACATGGGCAATTTCGCCCATGGAAAATCCGTAAGTGTAGTGTAGGGACAAAATGTCTTGTTGCTGGGTCGGTAGCTCACGAATGGCCCGGCGCAAATCCATGTGTTCAGGTTGGGTAGGGCTGGGTTGTTCGGCTTCGGGTTGTTGGGATAGCTCAGCGTATACCGCTTGGCTGCGGCTGCTCCGGCGGATGATATCAACGCAAGTTACATGCGCGATCCGTAATATCCATGCCGCAAAGCACGCTGGATCCTTCAAAGCACCAATGCCGCGTAAGGCTTTTATCCAAACTTGTTGCACTGCGTCTTGGGCATCGGCCCGTTGGTTCAGCTGTCGACGGCAATGGGCTAGTAATATTGGGGTCCACTGGGCGTAGAGTGGTTCAAAGCCGGAGCGCTTGCCAGCTTGCATTTCTAGCACGTACAGTTCGGTGGCAATTCGTTGTGGTGTACGTTGCATAATAAATGAATTCCAATTTAAAGATGTTCAACTAACCTAAGGTCGTACCAAACACCGATTTGGTTCATTTATATTCTCGCTTTTTCGTGAGCGTCGGTCATGCGCAATGTCAACATACCGTGAGCCGGGTAATCTTTTACTGGTTTATAACATAAAAATGTTCGTATAGTAGAGACAGGTAACAAAAAGGACTGACCCCATGCTGATCCGCCGCCCCAAATCTTGGGAACTCAAAGAAAACCAAACGACCCCAGAAAAGCTCTATATGAACCGTCGGCAAATCATTGCGGGGTTGGGCTTGGCCTCCGGCGCAGTTACCAGTTGCGCCCAGGCGACAACCAAACCGGATATTCCCGGACGTAAACTGGATTTTTCGTCATCAAAATATAAAATTGACGAGCCTTCAACGCCGTATGATCTGGTGACCAGTTATAATAATTTCTACGAATTTGGTACCGATAAGAGCGATCCAGCCAAATATGCACACACTTTGATCACCGACCCGTGGTCGATTGAGGTCGAAGGCCATGCCGCCAAAACCGGCACCTTTGCGCTGGAGGACATCATTCGGCCTGAGGAACAAGAAGAACGCATTTACCGCTTACGTTGTGTCGAGGCCTGGTCAATGGTGATCCCGTGGGTCGGTGTGCCGTTGCACAAAGTATTGGCCAGGTTTGAGCCAACCTCCAAAGCCAAATACGTGCAATTCGTCACCAAGTTCGAACCCAAACAAATGCGCGGCACTCGTTGGCCAGCATTGGATTGGCCCTATTTGGAGGGGTTGCGCATGGACGAAGCGATGAACGAGCTGCCTTTGTTGGCGACCGGTTTATATGGCCATGAAATTCCCAAACAAAATGGTGCGCCGTTGCGGTTGGTGGTGCCCTGGAAGTATGGATTTAAGTCGATTAAGTCGATTGTTAAAATTCGGTTTGTTGAAGAAGAACCAAAGACCTCGTGGAAAAAATCAGCCCCGCGTGAATATGGGTTTTACTCGAACGTCAATCCATTGATAGATCATCCCAGATGGAGCCAAGCTTCGGAGCGAGTTTTGGGTGGCGCTGCTGGTTTTAATTCGGTGTTTTCACGGCGGCCAACGGATATGTTCAATGGCTATGGTGATGCGGTTGCTAGCCTGTACGCCGGTATGGATTTGAAACGAGACTACTAATTGTCAAAGCTTTGGGATCGTTGGGGAAAGCCGCTGGTATTTGTAGCCTTGGCGCTGCCATTGCTGTGGTTGCTCTGGCAATGGGGTTTGCTATTTGTCGGCAAACCCGGCGCGTTGGGGGCGAACCCGATTGAGGCCACCAATCGGTTTTTGGGCGATACGGCGCTTAGGGTTTTGTTGCTGACCTTGGCGGTTACGCCATTTCGCGATATTACGGGTTGGATTAAAATTACCAAACTTCGGCGGATGATCGGGCTTTTCACATTTTTCTATGTGGCGTTGCATTTGACCTCGTATTTTGGCATGGACTTATGGTTCTCACTGTCGGCATTGCTCAAAGACATTGCCAAGCGAACCTATATTACATTGGGGATGATCGCCTTTGGCTTGTTGATCCCATTGGCCTTGACCTCAACCAATGGGATGATCCGAAGGCTTGGCCCGAAACGCTGGCGGCGATTACATATGCTGGTGTATCCGATTGCGATGCTGGGCGTGTTGCACCATTTCTTGATGATCAAGGGCAATCAACCAGCGCCTTGGGTGCATTTTGCAATTCTGGCCGTGTTGCTCGGTTGGCGCATCGTGAAATGGTACCAACGCAACAAGGCTTCGGGCAAAGCTTAAAACGGAAACAGAATATCATATAGCTCTTGGCCATAGCGCGGGTTTTGCGCGTCCGAAATAATACCGCGACCGCCATAAGAAATGCGAGCTTCGGCAATTTGGCTATGGGCAATGATATTGTTCGACGAGATATCTTGGGGTCGAACCACACCAGAGATCAACAAATCGCGAATCTCGTGATTGATCCGCACTTCCTGACGACCTGCGATCACCATATTCCCATTGGGCAATACCTGGGTGACAATCGCCGCCACGGTCAAGGAAATTGTCTCGGAGCGCACTACGGTGCCCGCCCCGCGATTGGAGCTGGTTGAGCCTAGGGAAGTTAAGGCGCCGGGGGTAATGCCGCCTAAATGATTTTCCAATCCGAAAAAGTTCGAAAGATCAGAATCTTCGGCGCTGGAGCGCGAACGCTCTGTGGTATTTTGCACATTTGCCGAGTCAGAAATATTGATCGCAACCGTCAAAATATCTCCAACATTATTGGCTCGTTGATCGTTAAAAAACGTCCGTGAACCTGTGCGCCATAGAGAATTAGTTTGTTGCTGCGCGGCCTCTGGTGCCGGCATGGGCATCACAACGGGCCGCCGCCCATAAACTTCGGACGGGTTCTGCATCGGCGATAATTCAGGTGCTTTGCCAATGTCTTTGATCTTTTGAAATGTGCCGCATCCACCCAATATTAAGGTCATTGCGCCGAGCAAAAGCCATTTTTTCATAATTAACCCCCAAAGGTTTGTGTTGATGCAGCCACCGCTTGGCCAGGTCCCGTAATGGTTATTTCGATGGTCCGGTTTGACGATACATTAACCGCTCGAACCGTGTCCCCGGTGCCGGCATTGACCAATACTTTGGCCCGTGAGGTTAATCTCAAACCAGGTACATTGTACGAAATGGTGACCAGTTCGCCTTTTTTGACCGTATCCGGTGTTTTTACATCATGTTTGCGTAGCGCTTTGGCCGCGCCTAATGAACGCCGTGCCGCCTTGCCAACAAGCTGATCTTCTTCGCGTAATAGGCTCGTGCCCAACCGGTTTGCTCGGATGGATATCCAATGAATGTCGTTGGCATTGATAATTTCGCCGCTGCTTACCCGTCGGTTTAGCGCTGGAATTTGCGTCAACTGCCAGGCGCGACCGCGTAAGGTCACTGGCTTTGCCCCATCATACGGGACGATCTGCGCTGTAAAGCTACCATTTGCTGGATTAAGCTCAATATGCTCGACATAGGGGTCGCTCATGGCTGTTTGCGGTACAAATAATCCAGCGGCGCCACCACTAATCGCTAGCTCATAGTCCATGCCGTCACCATCTTCGGTTAATTTGCGGGTCAGCAAGTTGGACAGTTCAAGCGCGCCAAGACGACGGCCTGGTCGTTGGATGAGAACCCGCTGCACATTATCGGAATTATACCATTGACGGCCATTGGCTAGGGCAGCTCGAATAATGGTGGCGGGATGTAATGCCAGCCGGCGACCGGGTTCTGGGGCCGTGGCCACGATCTTGTCGGCCATATCGTCAGCGTTTAAAAACAAATCGCCCAGCGTTATCTGATGACTATCAACAATAATCTCGCCGCGCAGTTGTAGCGGATCTGCGGCAGGCTCCGCGGGTGCGCCAAGTACGAGCGATGCAGAAACCACCAATAATAAAAGGCCAAGTGCAAAAATGCCAAGTTTGCGACGAAAGTTCATATAATCAGCGTGTTTGATCATCAAAGACCCCTATCGGCGTAAGTTAGAGCTGGTGGAGAGCATTTCATCGGCGGCGGTGATGACTTTGGAGTTCATCTCATAGGCACGTTGGGCTTGGATCAATGCGGTGATTTCCTGCACGGCATTGACGTTCGAAGCCTCGATAAAGCCTTGGGTAATCCGTCCAAACCCTTGGGCACCGGGGGTGCCCGTACTGGCCGGACCAGAAGCCGCAGATTCGAGAAATAGATTATCGCCTTGTGGGTCAAGGCCACCTTTGTTGAAGAAACTGGCCAGTTCAAGTTGCCCGACAATTTGCGGCGCAGTTTGGCCGGCCGTGACGACTTGTACCTGTCCTTGTTGTGAAATGATGACATCAAGAGCGTCTTGCGGGACGGTAATCCCCGGTGACACCACATAGCCGTCTTCGGTTAATAGCTGTCCGTCTGGACCAAGGGCAAAGTTCCCGGCGCGGGTATAGGCATCTTCACCAGAGGGCAATTGCACGACAAAATAACCCTCACCGGCAATGGCCAGATCATAGGGATTACCCGTTTGGGTTAAATTTCCCTGCTCGGTAACCCGGTATACGGAACCGGCTTTTACGCCCAAGCCAACTTGTACGCCGGTGGGGACAACGGTGCCGGCATCGGACGAGCTGGCCCCTGGACGTTCTATGGTTTGATAGAGCAAATCCTGAAACTCGGCACGTTGGCGTTTATAGCCGGTGGTGTTCATATTGGCGATATTATTGGAAATTACTTCCACATTTAATTGTTGCGCCAACATTCCAGTTGCTGCTGTATTTAGTGCACGCATGTCCCCATCTCCCTTTTAAAATTTAATTTACTTTGCCAAGACGTTGAATGGCTTGGCGGGTGGTGTCTTCTTCTGTTTTGAGCATATTAGATACCGATTGATAGGCACGAGTAACGCGGATCATCCGGCTCATCTCAAGGATCGGCACTACGTTAGAGCGCTCCAGAAAGCCTTGCATAACCTGCGGGGTTTCTATGTTTAGTATTTCGGCATTTTCCGAGGCGCGATACCGCCCAGAGCCATCTTTGGACAGATCTGAAAGCGAAGAAAACCCGACGATTTTTAACCGACCAATTTCGACATTATTCACCGTGATTACGCCTTTGGCATCAATCCTTGGGGCTTCGCCGTAGGCATCTAGCAAAATTGGTGCATCCGTATCAAGTACCATCATGCCGTCTGCTGTGCTCAATGTGCCTGTGGCATCTACCGTGAAACGACCATTTTTGGTGTATCGTTCGCCTTGTGGCGTTTCGATAACAAAGAAGCCATGGCCAACCAATGCAACATCTAAGGGTCGACCTGTGGTTTCCATGACGCCATCGGAAAAATCTCTGGCCACGCCCAGGTCTTGAACGAAATTGATCTTGCTTGGGCCATCTTGATGACTGGACGTTTTGCCAGGGTTTGCGCCGAGCAACATTCTTTCCACCTTAAACCCGGCGGTGGTCATATTGGCCAAATTATTAGCGATAATTGACAATTCCCGACGTAACGTCATTTGTCGAGAGAGCCCGACCACCATCGCATTTTCCATTGTACTAGCCTTTTGCTGGTATAACAGCGCTCTTCACGCCGATTTCCAGTATGAGCTTGCATGAGGCGTGCCAACGTTTAACATATTGATTTTACTATGATTTTACAGAATTTGAATTCTATATAACAGCTGAACCCGGCAATCTGGACCCGGTTACTCGGCAGGAAATACCACTTTTATTCAAACTTGTATTTTATGGGTTGAGCAGCGAAACAGCAACGCCTCCTTAACCATAAATCTTCATACTTTGCATGATAGCAGATTAAATACGGAGAACCAGTTATGGCCGAAGATGCCGAAGTTGACGAAAATGAAGATGAAGATGGCGAGGAGAAGCCCAAAAAATCGAAGAAAAAGCTCCTGCTGTTTGTCGGGTTACCGGTCGTCATTGTTTTACTAGTGGCGATAGGTGTTGGTTTGATGTTGATGGGCGGCGGTGACGAAGAGGTGGTGCTGGATGAAGATGGGAAGCCGGTGAACGTCAGCGAAAGCACTGAGAGCAAAATGGCGAGCGGCCCGGTTCCAATATTTTACCAAATGCCGGAAATTTTGGTGAATATCTCCGGAGAAGAAGAAGGTGAGCAATTGATTTTGCAGATCAATATCCAACTCGAAGTGCCTGATGAGGAAACCATTCATCAGCTTGATTTACTGTTGCCGCGTGTGGTCGACCAATATCAAAGTTTCTTACGGGAATTGCGCGTCGAAGATATTAAAGGCTCGGCGGGAAATTACCGCTTACGGTTAGAATTATTACGGCGCGTGAACCTTGCTATGCAGCCTGCTTATGTGAACGACGTGCTCATTGAAAAATTATTGGTGAACTAATAAATGGCAAGTGATGCAGACCAAGAAGCGATGATGGCCGCCTGGGAGGCGGAAGCTGGGGATGACGATGGTGCAAGTTCCACGAAGGGCGGCGGCGACGCCGATGCGGGCAATGATGACGCATTTGCTGCCGAATGGGAGGCTATGGTTGGCGATGATGGCGGTACCATTAGCGCTACCGAGCCAGAAGGTCCCGGTTCCGAACGTATTCTTAACCAAGACGAGATTGATAACCTGCTCGGCTTTGATGGCTCCGAAGAAACCGGTGATGAGCAGTCGGGCATCCGCGCCATTATTGATAGCGGGCTGGTCAGTTACGAACGACTTCCCATGCTGGAGATCGTATTTGATCGCTTAGTGCGAATGATGACGACGTCGTTACGTAATTTTACCTCGGACAATGTTGAAGTTAGCCTCGACAATATTTCCTCTATCCGCTTTGGTGATTATTTGAATTCCATTCCGTTGCCAGCTATTTTGGCGGTTTTTCGGGCGGAACAGCTTGATAATTATGGACTTTTCACGGTAGATTCGAATTTAATATACTCGATTGTTGATGTGTTATTGGGCGGGCATCGTGGCACGGCAGCCATGCGGGTTGAGGGCCGACCCTACACCACGATTGAACGCCAATTGGTGCAAAAAATGATCCGGGTGGTGCTCGATGATGCGCAACGAGCGTTTGCGCCGTTAACGCAGGTCGACTTCACCTTGGACCGGATTGAAACCAATCCGAGGTTTGCCGCAATTGCTCGTCCGGATAACGCGGCGATTTTAGTGCGGTTACGCATTGATATGGAAGACCGGGGCGGGCGCATTGAGCTGATGCTGCCGTATTCAACACTAGAGCCCATTCGCAAAATGTTGCTCCAACAATTCATGGGCGAAAAATTTGGCCGTGATAATATTTGGGAAAGCCATTTAGCCTCACAATTATGGTCAACAGGCATTGATGTGCAGGCCGTTTTGGACGAGCACTCCGTTCCGCTGTCGCGGGTGATGGATTTAAAAGTCGGCGATACATTAATGCTGAATACGCCGCCGGATGGAGATATCGAGATCCGATGTGGCAATATCCCGATAGCGACCGCCAAAATGGGCAGAATGGGGCATCATGTAGCGGTACGGATTGGAAAAACCTTGGCCAAAGAAAAAGCCGCGCAAAAAATACTGGAACAAACGTAATGACAATCTCTCTTGCCTTTGAAATTTTAGTTAGTTTATTGCTGATGGTGACCATTGGGTACTGTTTCGTGTTGGATCGGCGCTTAAAAGCACTGCGTTCTGGCCAAGACGGGGTACGACAATCTATTGTCGAATTGGTTCAAGCTACGCTGCAAGCGGAACAAAGCGTGCAATTGCTGACCAAAACCGGGACACAAATTACGCAAGATATTTCCGCTAAAATCACTGAAGCAAAACGAGCAACTGCCAGCATTCAACAACCCATTCCAACGACCCCGGCGGCCCGGCCCAATCCATTAGCAAGTCCATTAGCCGGGTTAGGGCGTGATGCGGCGACCAGCTTGATGGATCGCTTAAAACAAGCAGGAGCACAATAATGTCCATTCGTTTATTTGCTATTCTTGCGATCATCGGCCTTGGCTTGATTGCCATCAAAGCGTTGTCGATTACGGATGAGGTATTGTCCTTGATAAATCCGGTGCAACCGGCATGGGCGGCCGCAAAACCAAAAGAAGATGATGCGGCAAAGAAAGATTTAATGATGTCTGAGGCTTCGGACACGATGGTTGAACCGGAGGTTGCATCAAAACGCCAAGGCCCGCAAAGGCTAAGCTTTGCCGAGCAAGCTGGACTGAGCGAGCAAGAATTAAATGTGGTTTTACGCTTAAGTGAACGCCGCGAAGAACTTGACAAGCGAGAGCGTGGTCTACAAATCAGAGAAGCAGTTGTCGCTCTTTCCGAGAAACAATTGGATGAGCGCCTGATGAGAATTGAAGGTGCGATTGCCAAATATGACGAGCGTATCGGTTTATTAGACGAACAAGAAACGGTACGTATATCGGCGGTGGTCAGAACCTATGAAGCGATGAAACCAAAATCCGCTGCTGCGATTTTTAATACCTTGGATAAAGGGGTGTTATTACAAGTTTCGACGCGAATGAAACCCTCGGCAATGGCGAAAGTGTTAGCGGCGATGGATACGAAACTGGCCTCGGATTTGACCGTCCAGATGGCCGAGCAATTCTCTATCCCCAAAACTGCCGAAGCATTGTTGAATGATAGACAATCTGCCCCGGAAGGTTAACCGAAAAACCGTGATTTTCTAACTCTAGCTTAACCCTGTTTGGATAACGTAATTGCAATGCTGCGCCAATGGGGTGTGGGTTGAGGAGTTTTGGAATTTGATGATGATGAACTTGGGCATCATAAAGATTTGGTTAGCCATCATGGCGATCTGCTTTGGTCTCTTGGTGGCGGTGACGGCCAATGCCCAGCAAGCGGTCAGTTTCAGTACGCAAACCGGCACCGGCTATGGCCGAATATTGGTGAGCTGGCCCGAAGGAAATACGCCGCCGGGGCTGCATGTAGAAGCCAATATCACCAACAGTGTATTGGTGATCAAATTCAATGAACTTTTTACCGGCGACTCTAAGCTCATCCGTGACGGGTTGCCGAACCGGATCGCTTTGGCGCGGTTGGATGGGGATGGCAAGACCATACGGATTGCTTTGCGCCAACCGGTTGAAGTTCAAACTTCAAAATCTCACAATGTGTTTGCGATTGACTTAGTGGCGCCAAACGCCGGTATTACGCCGCCAAAACTAGTTTCACCTTTGGCCAAGCGACAAGCGGACCAAATCGCTTCTGCCAAAAAACGGGTGCGTGATGAAGTAGAGAAAGCCAAGCATTTATCGCGAGAAAGCCCGGCTTTACCGTTACAAGTCAGACATGCGCAAAGCTTGGATAACACGCGTATCACCTTCGATTGGACCGAAACCGTGGAGTTTCGAATGTTGGAACGGCAAAATGGACTGGATATCGTCTTTGACCGTCCTGCGGTTCCGGCTCTTGCCGCGCTAAACGCGGCGCAACCTCGCGGGTTTTTATCGGCTAGTTCGCAAGTTCGTCAGGGCAAAACGATTGTTTCCATCAACAAAAGTTTTGGGTTTTCTCATCGTATATCCCGCGAAGGTACATATGTTAATGTCGATCTTTTTGGGGAGGTTGAACCATCGGAATTGGTTGTTTCTGCACTTGAACCGACGCCGGACTCTGTTGCGCCCTCTGTTGCGGACCCTATTGCGTCAGTGATTGTGCCGGTGAAATCCGAACGGGATAATCCGGTTCCGCTTTCTGGTGTTGTTCCCGTAAAAGTCACGGCCAAGGGGTCGGCATTGCACCTAACTTTTGATTGGGCTGCACCGGTCGGCGCAGCTTCATTTCAACGAGGTGATGCGTTATGGATCGTATTTGATGCAACGGTGCGCATGGATATTTTGGAACTCCGAGAAGGCGGTAGCCGGCATGTGGTCCAGCGCAAAGCCTTGCAAGGTTTGGATTATTCAGGTTTGAAAATTCGTATCCCAGCCTCAACTCAAATTGAAGCTCGTCCAAATGGCGATGGCACAAGTTGGACATTTATACTCGATGACACATTGGCATTTCCGATAGCTGAAATTGACTTGCGCCGAGAGGCTGATGGTTCTGGTCCTGGACGCTTGGCGGCATTGGTAAAAAATGCGACTTCCTTGCTTTGGGTTGAAGACGAAGACGTGGGCGATACCTTGGTGGTGGTTACGGGCGTTGGGCCGTCAGTCGGGTTAACGGACCCGCGCCGGTTTGTTGAAGTATCCGTATTGCCATCGGCGCAAGGCATGGCTTTTGAAATAGCGGCGGACGGGTTGGACATCCAGCTACAAGGCGAACTGCTTACGATCAATTCTACAAAAGGCCTGAACCTCACCCCTTCGGCGACGCCGTTACATCTTAATTCCCAAAGAACAGGTGAGATCGCTCGGATGGGGGCTGCGCCCGCCATCTCTGCTTCGCCCGGGTTTATTGATTTTGAAAAATGGAAAAACCTTGGTGGTGAAGGCTCCTTTCACAAGACGTATGGTGCGTTATTACGCCGGGTGGCGATCGAAGATACCAACCCCGAAGCTAGAATGATCTTGGCTAGGTTTCTCATCGCCCACGAATTAGGGGCCGAGGCTTTGGGGGCTTTGTCGTTGGCGCAAGCGCTGGACCCTTTGTTGGTCCAAGATGCGCGGTTTCGAGCGTTACGCGGTACGGCTAATTTGCAAATGCATCGGATTAAAAACGCCACCGCTGACTTTGCGGCTCAAACCTTAAACCGCGATCCTTCGGCGGCATTATGGCGTGGCTATTTGGCGGTGCAGACCGAAAATTGGATTGAAGCTCGGCATAATTTTGAAAAAGGCCATGAGGCTTTTTATCTGTTTATACCAGAATGGCAGGCAAAGTTTCATATTGCCTTTGCCCAAGCTGCGATGCAACTCAACGACTTGGGCGCGGCGAAGGCACAATTGCGCGAGGTGTTTGGGAATAATTTATCACTACCAACGCAATTAGAAGCGTCCATGGCCCGGGCCGAATTGGCGCATCGCAGTGGCCAGAGCAACCAAGCCTTGTCCATTTTGCGTAATGTCATTGCAACCAAGTACGAGCCATTGGTGGTGCAGGCTATTTTTGCGGAAACCCGAATGAAACAAGATCTCAACCAAATCTCTCAGTTGGAAGTATCCGAAGTACTAGAAAATTTAAGGTTTCGCTGGCGTGGTGATAAAGTTGAATTGGAATCGGCTCGTATTTTGGGCGCGTTTTATTCTGAAACCGGTGATTATCGACGGGCCATGGAGGCGATGAGCCTTGCGGTTCGGCGCTTTCCAGACTCGCCGGTCGCCAAACGATTGCAAGTTGATCTAAGCCGTACATTCTTGGAATTATTTCTTGAGGGCGGTGCCGACAGCATGGACCCGATACAAGCGGTCGCGTTGTTTTACGAGTTTCAAAGTTTTGTCCCCTTAGGCAATGATGGTGATAGAATGTTGCGGCGGATGGCGGACCGGTTGATCGTGTTTGATTTACTGCCGCAAGCCGCCGAATTACTGCAATACCAAGTAGACCAAAAACTGTTTGGACTGGGTAAAGCGCAAGTCGCGGCAGATCTGGCATTGGTATACTTGATGGACCATCAACCAGAAAAAGCCCTACGCGCTATCAATTCTTCGCGCCAAGCCCGATTGCCAAGGGCGCTCAATATGGAGCGAAGGTTATTAGAGGCACGGGCCTTGCTCGATTTAGGTCGGACGCAACATGCGCTTGATCTGATTGAGGTTGACCGAACCAAAGATGCGGAATTTTTACGGGCCGACATTTTTTGGTTGCAAAAAGACTGGCCAAAGATCACCAAGCAATTGACCCAAACGATTGAGCGCCATGTCTATAATCCCGCACAATTGGCCGAAAATGAAGCCAGTTTGATCTTACGCGCCACTATTGCCAGCGCCCTAGCCGATGACAAGCCGGCTTTTGATGCCTTGGTTAGCAGATGGGCGGATGTAATGGCCGAAACCGATGCTGCCGAGGCATTTCGCTTAATCTCGGCGCAAACCAATTTAGGCGGCGTCGAAGTAAAAGACCTAGCGCGCAGCATTGGCGGCACTGACACCATGCGCTCTTATCTCGAACAATACCGTAATCGCTTGGCTGAACGCACCCAAAGCGCCGCAGTCGGTGCGACCCTGACAGGTGATGGACCGACAAGTAACGATGGATGAAATTAGCTAGTTTTAGAAAAATCCACCACCACCGCCGCCGGTTAAGCGGGCGAGACCTGCGGTATAATTGGCAATTTGTGCAGTAAGAAAAGCTGGAACCGGGCCATTGGCAGACCTATTTCGCCCATTGGTAAGCAAGTCTTGTAACGCAGGGTCAATGGTTAATTGCCGATAAGCGGTACGAACCAGCGATAATGCGTCTTCTAAAACTTTGTTGGCGGAAATTGCCGCCGTTAATGTGGTAAGGCCAATGCCGGAGGAAAAACCCAATCCATATATAGGCGGTGCTGCGGAGCTAACCTCACCGGTTGTCAACAAAGGGTTGGTCCGAATAACCCCTTCGGGGATGCCAAGTGCAGACAATAAATCACGGCCATCCGGTCCAGCAAACAACTCGATGGTATGCTCGTCTGCAGCTTCAATGCGTAAGGTATCGCCAACGCTTCCACGAACGGTTCTTGAGGTGCCATCCAATACCAAAATCGCGTTGATCTTGAAGGTTAAGGCCCGGTAGGTATCATTTGCATCAATCGTGACCGAGCGCCGTGGCCCACCATCAATACTGATCTGCAATTGGTCGCCCTCTCTGGCCACCGTACGTTCGGTGACCACCCGACTATCCGACGTTACCGCCAGCCCATGTGGCAAACCAAATACATCCAACACCGAAGTTCCAGCCGGGTCGATGGCCAAGGCATTGGCAGTTGCAATCCCACCGCGGCCAGTCAACTGGCTGGTGCCTTCCAAGATACCGGTCGTTAGATCAAAGCGGCTAATAAAAGCATTACGGGTTCCATCTAAAACGCCGCCGCCCGGCAAGCTGCCGGCCGTAGTTCCGGCGGCGTAAAGCTTATCGTTGGCGGTGTCGATACCAGTAATGCGATCTGTCGCCGCCGTGCCTAAGAAATTGGTCCAAATGCGGGTTGGCACCCCGCCGCCGTCTTCGTCAACACGGATTACAAATCCATCATTTGCACCGGAATGGGCAACAATACCCGCGCCCAAACCATTGTTGGCACCAACGGTGCCACCGACGATAATTGCCGAACCATTGACACTAAGCGAGGCGATGGAGCCATTGTCCAAACTGCCTAAATCATGTTGCCAAAGGGCCGGATCGGTGCCGTTGCTGGCGCTATATTTTGTTAATTTACCAATACCATTTTCGCTACTGGCTACCAATAAATCGCCATTGGCATCCAACGCAATTGCAGTTGCGCTCTCGGCATTACTGGTTCCAAATTGGCGGGTAAACAGGGTATCTCCATTGGTATCTAATGCCCGGATATACCCATCCGAACCCCCATTGTGCGGCCCGCTTAAGCTGCCATTGGTTGCCCCGACTACATAAATGGTGCCATCATTTGCCACCACCACGCCATTGGCTTGATCATCGGCGTTCGCGCCAAACCGCTTGATAAATTGCTCGGTGCCATTGCCGTCATATTTCACCACAAAACTATCGGTTCCGCCAAGCTGGGTCGTGTTACTGAATACGCCGCTAACTTTACCGGACAACACAACGGAACCATCGGCGCCAATGGCCAGACCTCGAACATCGACATCACCCGCCGCCCCCAGCGCTCGTGTAAAGGCGGGCTTTCCGGTGCTGTCAAAGCGAACCAAGTATATGTCATCCTCGCCGCGCGGGGCCAGGCCAGCGATGGCACCATCAGAGCGGACAATGGCGTAAATTTCACCATTGGTACCGACTTTGGTTGCCAAGAACTCGGTGGTTGCGTCTTCTGCGGCTTCTAGCCGGGTTGAGAAGTCGATGGCCGGTCCGCCGATCGCTTCGGCATCATATTTGACCAGACGTGCGGTGGTGGTCTCATCGCTACCTGTAGTGCCTACGGTGTAGATGGCAGGGGTTGCAACGGCGGCGCTAAACTCCAATGGTTCGGTGCTGGAGCCGACAATTTGAAATCCGAATTGATTGCCTGGTACCACACCGTTTTCGTCCGGTTCACCAATTTTTACTCGCTTGAATGTTGAAAACAATTCAGCAGCAGCCAGCTCCGTATTGATGAAATCGGCCACATTGTCCAAAGTTCTAGGGGTTGTCCCTAAATCGGCTAGATTAATATTAACCACCACATCGCCCGTTACTCGTTTGGCGGTGATGGTAAATTCGGCATCGTCGGCAAACCCTGGAACCACATCATCAAATGCGCCTTGGTGAACCACGCCGGTGATATAATCAGCGCGATTTCGTTCAATGGATATGGTGCTGTCAGCCCGGTTGATTTCCGCGCCTTGCAAGAAGGACAATGCCTCAAATTCAGTGACGGCGAGAAAGCTTTCCAACTGGGTAATACCCTCGCCCAAACGCCGGTCTAATAACCTGCGACGGCTGTCGGTTATGGTGTCGTCGGTGGCCTCAATGCCTAAGGCGGCAAGCCGCCGTATGCCTTGGTACAGAGCAAATAATTTTTGTTGATCTTCTGGAGCAGCAGTATCGGAAAAGCTTTCCAAATCTTCGTGAAAGAACTCGCCGTTGGCCAGTGCTTGGGTTAATACTGCCGCTTGTCCCAATGGCGATGCTGCGGGGTCCCAAGGTGGGGGTACAGATGTATCTGGCCGAACGGCGTTAGAGCGCGATAAATTGTTGGCACCGCGGCTGGCAAACGCTTGTGCTTGGCGCAAAGCGGCCCCGGCCTGATAGTTGCTTAATAGCAAATCAGAGCTTAGTGAGATCGGTCGTGAGAAGCCAAAATCGGCCATTTGGGTTGAGCCTTCAAGTTATGGCCCATAGTTTCGCAGAAAATTCCTGCTTTTGACTTAAGATTATTGAAAATAGACGAAATGCCAAATGACTCACTTCATTTGAAGCAAGTCTAGTCCTTTTTAGCGGCCGACCAAACCAAAGCCAAAGCAACCAAGGCCGGTAGAGCTTGGATGTAAAAGATTGAAGTACTGGCGGTAAAACCACCAAAAATTCCGGCGACCAGCACGCAAATCAGAAAGAAGTATTTCACATCCACCCGACCAGCCAGTAATCCCCAGACCAACCCGGCGGCCAAAAATCCATTATACAGGCCTTGATTGGCAACCAACGGCGCGGAGGCCGCCGCAAATTCCGGGGTTATGTCAAATATTCGCTGCCCGATCGGAGTTTTCCAAAAAAACATCTCCAGCACCAAAAATCCAAAGTGACTGAGCGCCACAAATCCGGTGGCTAGTTTGGCGAATGCTTTCATGGCGTGCTGTTATTTTTGTCGCTGTCAGATCTTGTAGCGGTCATTGCGTCGGTTTTAGCACCGCCATAAACGGCATTGGCAATACGCTGTCGAACCTTGGCGGCACCGGAACCAAGTACCTGAATTTGGTAGACAAGGGTCAGGTTGTTTTGTGGATCAACCCAAAAGAAAGTTCCACCGGCGCCGCCCCAATGGTACGAGCCAATGGGTAGCCGTAAGCCAGTATCTGGGGCTTGTCCGATTTTTACTGCAAAATTAAACCCAAATCCCGTGTCGGGGCCGAACCGGTCACTGGGGATATCGCCCAAATGATTTTGGGTCATCAAAGCCATGCTTGCTTCGGAGATAATACGAACATCACCCATTGCGCCACCATTGACCAGCATTTGGGTAAATTTGGTATAATCATCAACGGTCGAAACCAAACCGCCACCGCCGCCTTCAAAGGCTGAACCCCCTAAAAATGGTGCATCAACTTGGAAAAATACATTGTCAGTCATCCGAACCACACCATTGCGGGTCAAGCGATAGGCTGGACTGAATAATTCGAGATGTTCTGGTTTTACCGAAAAGGCGGTATGGGGCATGTCTAAGGGCATAAATATGGTCTCGGCTAAATATTCGCCCAAGCTTTGGCCGGATAACACTTCGATCAAGCGGCCCTGCACATCTGTGGCCACGCTATACACCCATTTTTCGCCGGGTTGGTGCAAGAGCGGAAAACTGGCTAATTTGGCACTGAACTCAGCATTGGTTTTATCGGGGCGTAACAGACCTGCGGAGCGATATAAAGCATCTACCGGTGTTTGGCCCAATAATCCATAGGCGAACCCGGCGGTGTGGCGCATTAAATCCAAAATAGTAACGGGACGCTGCAAGTCATCCAGCAAAACCTTTTCGTCGTCATCTTTGCCGGCATAGACTTTCAGGTTTGCATATTCGGGAAGGTATTTTTCGATTGGATCATCGAATGCGAATTTGCCTTCTTCGTATAATTTCATCATGGCGACACCGATGATCGGTTTCGTCATTGAGTAATACCGGGCCACGGCCTTACGGGTCATCGGCTTGGCGTTTTCTCTGTCGACATCGCCAACGGCGTTAAAATAGGTTTCGACCCCGTTTTCATAGAGCAATAGCGAAATGCCAGGAACCGAATTTTCGGCCACGA
Source organism: Robiginitomaculum sp. (assembly GCA_016763185.1). Classification (GTDB taxonomy): domain Bacteria; phylum Pseudomonadota; class Alphaproteobacteria; order Caulobacterales; family Maricaulaceae; genus Robiginitomaculum_B. The sequence goes on from JAESUG010000053.1 coordinate 17,147, forward strand.
GCTCCGCCAACACCGCATCTAACCGTGTGGTACGGGCGGTTTGCGCGGGCGTAATAACCGGCCCAGCCGTCGGGGCAATGGTTGCAGATGGGTTCAGCGTGTTTGCCGCGCACGCAGCCAAGCCCAATACCGCCAATAGGCCAACCATGCGAAAGCTTGAGGTTATTCCTGTCATTTTATTTCCCTAATCTCTAAATTTACGGGACTATAGCGGTGATTCATTGCATAATGGAACATCGAACCTTAAAACGGGCAGGCACTTCACGACTTTGTGTATGCCCTTCACCCCCAAATCAAATTATATAGGTGAATATTTTCAACAAAAGGACATCCCGATGAAACAGACAATTGCAGGATTATTGATCACGAGTGTAGCTGGTGCGGCCTTGCTGGCACTTCCAGCTAGCGCCCAACAAGATAGGTTCGCCAGTGTAACCATCAGTACCACTGATCTGGGCGGTGGTGTCTATATGCTCAGCGGCGCTGGCGGCAATATGGGGCTTAGCGTTGGGGAAGACGGCGCATTTTTAATCGATGATCAGTTCGCGCCGTTGTCAGAAAAAATCAAAGCAGCAATTGCTGAGGTCAGCGAAACACCAGTGAAGTTTTTGATCAACACCCATTGGCATGGCGATCATACCGGCGGCAATGAAAGCTTTGGCCATGATGGAACGACCATTATTGCCCATCATAATGTTCGCACCCGGCTATCCACCGACCAAGTTATGGAGGCCTTTGGCCGTGAAGTAAAAGCCGCGCCTGAAGCTGCATGGCCGGTGATTACCTTTAACGACGAAGTGAACTTTTATCAAAACGGCCAAGAGATCGAAGTGTTTCACGTCGCCACCGCCCATACCGATGGCGATGCGCTGATTTATTTTAGAACCGCTGATGTGCTGCATATGGGAGATGTGTTCTTTCACGGCAGTTATCCATTTATCGACACCGGTAGTGGTGGCTCGATCGATGGTGTCATTGCCGCCCATGAAGAAGCATTGGCGTTGGTGGGCGAGAATACTAAAATCATCCCCGGTCACGGCCCAATGGCGACCCGTGCGGACCTAGTGGCAACATTGGCTATGATTAAATCGGTGCGGGCTAAAGTCGCTCAAACCATTGCCGATGGTTTGACGCTAGAACAAGCGATTGCTGCTGATCCACTGGCCGAGTTTAACGAGCAATGGGGCAAGGGGTTTATCAAGCCGGAAAGCATGTTGCGGATTGTCTATGGCGATCTGTCTACCGAATAAATTTACCTTCATCATCTCATTAAGCCTTCTTCCATCATCTGCACGCAAACTAGAATCTGATTCTTTTTTGCGGCAGTGGTGGTTGGCATGGCTTTAGCTCTTGATAATTTATTAAACGCAGCACCAGAGGCGGCAAAACGCGCCGCCCACGACAGTGTCGGCGGGATGCAATTACCCGCGATCACCGGACAGGGCGTGTCAGGCAAACAACGCAAAATCCTACCCTTGTTAAAGCGTGCCATGCAGGCGTTGGCCCAAGAAAACCCGCTAGAGGCGGTGAAGCTTGGGGCCAAGGCGCTCGATATTGATGAAAACTCGGCGATGGCCAATCATTTGATGGCCGTGGCTATTGAGAAATTAGGGCATCTATCCAAGGCGCTTAACTTTTACGAGCGGGCGTGGAAGTTAAACCCAGAAGATGCGGATATTTATCTGAATCTGTCATTGGTGGCATGGAAGCTGGACCTGCTACCGGCGGCGGAGAAGTTCTTGCGTTTGTTTTTAGAAATGAAGCCGGGCAGTATTAATGGTGTGATCAATTTGGCCGGAGTGTTGCGTGATGATGCGCGTTTTGAGGCGGCGATCGAAATATTGAAAACTTCATTATTTAGCCACGAAACCGAGCCAACCTTGTGGAATTCGTTGGGTACTGTGTTGTTGGAACAAGGTCATCCGGACCAAGCCATTGTTTTTTACGAAGAAGCATTGCGGTTACAGCCTGATTTTTCAAGAGGCTGGCACAATATGGCTTACGCTGCTGGTTTGTGTGGCGACCGCCAGCGTGCGATTACGGCGGCGCGCCAAGCATTGTTGAACCCTGGCACCGCCGAAGACCGCGAAACCATGCGCTATGGATTGGGCATTGGTTTGTTATCAATCGGCGAAATTGCCGAGGGTTGGGAACAATATGCGGCGCGGTTGCATCCCGATTATGAACGCTCCATGCGCTTTGTACTGGAGGGTCCACAAATCCCTGTTGATGGTGATGTGCAAGGTAAAACCATATTGCTGATCGGCGAGCAGGGCCTTGGTGACGAAGTCATGTTCATGAATGCCTGCCAAGATTTACAAACTGCAATTGGGCCAAACGGAACTTTAAAAATCGCCGTCTCGCAGCGTTTGATGAAACTGATGGCGCGGTCCTTTCCGAAACTAGAAGTTGGCGCTCACAAAACCGCAGAAGTTGAAGGCCAAACTTTTCGGGTGGTAGATTGGCAATCCAAAACCGGTGAAAATGACGGCTGGCTCCCCATGGCGCAATTGGGAGCCATGTATCGTAACTCTCTTGACGCATTTCCCAAGCAGGACAAATTCCTAACTGCCGATCCCAAACGCGTAGCCGAAATTGCGCAACAACTTGCCGCCTTACCCGCCGGTCCAAAAATAGGTATTTCGTGGAAATCTCTATTGATGAATGTATCGCGTTCGAAATATTACAGCCCGTTTGCGGCGTGGAAACAGGTGCTGCGCACCCCCGGTGCAGTGTTTGTGAACATGCAATATGGTGAATGCGAAGAAGAAATAAAACAAATCCATGACGAGCTTGGGGAGCAAATCCACCAAATTGCGGACCTTGATCTAAAAAATGACTTGGATGGTGTGGCCGCTGCCTGTTGTGCGCTGGACACCATGATCGGGCCGATGAATGCCACCACCAATTTGGGTGCGGCCACCGGGGCCAATGTCTGGTTTTTAACCACGGCCGAGGCTTGGCCATTATTGGGGGCTGCGGGTAATCCGTGGTATCCAAGTGCCAAGGTTTTCACCACGCCAACCTTGTCCAGTTGGGATGAAACCATGGCCGAAGTTGCAGCCTATTTGGCCGAACAAATCGCGGTCCAAGAGGCTGCTTAACCGACTAGCTCAGTGCGCCAATTCTTTGTCGATCAACAACCGGATCATTTGCTCAAAATTATAAACCGGCTGCCACCCGGTCAGCGCCCGTAATTTGGTGCTATCGCCACACAATGGGTAGCTGATATCGGTTTTTTGGCGGTTGCTTGGTTCTTCTTTTACATAGTCGCGCCAGTTCAAACCAACCGCGCCAAACGCAATTTCGGCAAAATTTTGGACACTGTGCAATTGGCCGCTAGCAATGACCATATCATGCGGTTGGGCAAGTTGCAGCATCAATACAAAGGCCCGCACCGTGTCAGCGGCAAAGCTCCAGTCGACCTGCGCCGATAAATTATGCAGCACCAGTTCGCTTTGTTGTTCACGCAAAATGGCGGCCACTGACGAGATGATATTTCGGCTCAAAAACGAAGGGTTGCGCCGCCATGATTCATGGTTGAACAAAAACCCGCTACAAACAAATAATCCGTGTTGATCGCGGTAGTGGCGGCCCAATTGCACGCCCTCTAGCTTGGTTTGTGCGTAAATACCGACCGGCGCAAACGGCGTGGCTTCGGTAATGGGGGTTGCAGTTTGCTGTCCGGCAAACAAATGCGAACTGGCCGCATAGAAAAACCGTGCTTGCGGGGCGTGGACGCGTATGGCTTCCAAAAAATGCCTCGGTGCATCTACGTGCACGGCTGTGGAGCGCGCCATCAAATCATCGGCTAAAATAGTGCTGTCTTGGGCGGAATGATGGACGGCGGCCAAGAAATAAACGTGATCCGGTTGGATGTCGTTGATCAATTGCGCCACCGCCAGGCCGTCGCAAATGTTGATGGCGGGCTGCACCGTGTCATCTGGCGCATACAGGTATTGACGCGATAAGCCCCATACGGATTGGTCGCGTAAGGTCAGATACTGTTGTAAAAACCAACCATCTTGGCCTCCTACACCAACAATCAATGATTTAACCGACACCTCAGCCCTCAATAATTTCTAGGGTTGGCAATGGGAAGATGAACTTCACCCCAGCCTCCAGATATGGCTGCCCACGGGCTAGAATATTGTCACGAAAGTGCCACGGTAGAACGAAAAAATAATCCGGGTTTTCGCTCAAAATACCAGCCTCAGCGCGGATCGGGATATTGGTACCGGGGGTGCGGTGGCCAAATTTTTCCGAATTGACTTCAACCGCACCAGTGATGAGGTCCGTATCCAAACCATAATGCTGCAACAACACATTGCCCTTGGTCGATGCGCCGTACAACCAAACGGTTTTGCCTTGGGATTTTAGATCAAACAGCAAAGCTCGAGTTTGTTCGCGTAGGTTCGCAATGCGGGCGGTAAACGCAGCATAGGGCGCGGGGGTGTCCAACGCCAATTGCTGCTCCGCTTGGCGCATAGCTGCAATCGCTAGGGTGTTGCGCGGCCCAACGCCGGTTTCCTTGCCCAATGCAAGGCGAAAACTGCCGCCATTACAGGCGTTGGTTTGCACATCAACAACCACCAAGCCGTGCTGTTCCGCCACCCGCTCTATTTGCGCCAAGGCGTAATATTCAAGGTGTTCATGACAGATGGTATCAAAGCTATTATTGGCCAACATGGTGGGCAAATAGCTTTGCTCCAACACCCAAATTCCATCATCGCTCAAGGCACTGGCAATGCCCGCCACAAAGTCGCTGACATCCGGCAGATCATAAAACATCGAGATCGAGGTGATGATCCTGGCTTTGCGCCCGGCCAGTTTGCGCAATACCATCTCGTGGGTAAAAAACCCGGCTATTTGTTCAATGTCATCAGGGAATTGGTGCGAAAACTTCGCCAAAATCGGATCAATCGCTAGCCGGTTCACGCCGGCATTTTGCCACGTCGCCAGCAAAGTCCCGTCATTGGCCCCGATATCAATCACCAGATCACCCGGCTCCACCGCAAATCGCTTGGTAATCCAACCGTGCAATTCTTGCAAATGCTCCTGCATGGCCGCGTTTAATGACGAGCGATAGCCATAATCACTAGTGAACATTTCTGTTGGATCAACCGAATGACGTAATTGCACCAATTGGCAATTTTGGCACCGGCACAAAACCAAGGGCGCACTTGGCGCATCGGGCTGGCCGGGTCCGGGAAAACAGCCAGACAAAGCTTGCTGCCCCAGATCAAAAAAATCATCCAGGTTCGAGCTGGCACACAAACGGCAATGGGATTGAACGATGAAGGTCATAGCGTCACAGATGAACGGTGAAGGGTAAACAACTGGTATGCGAATTTGACGTTTTGACCAAGCTTTAATCATTATGCTGGCAAAGTTTGCGCCATGAACAAGCAAGTCAACCAAACCCTACCGCCGGTATCCGTGGTTCTGTGCGCCCGTAATGAAGCCAAACGTATCCGCAAATCCCTCGAAGCCATCGCGGCTGCAAACCCTGACGAAATTATCGTCGTCGATGGCAATTCCGAAGACGAAACAGTCGCCATTGCCCGCGAGTTTACCGAGCATGTGATTGTCTCAATGGCCGGCTCGTTAACCGCCGACCGACAAGTGGGCATTGATGCCTGTCAGCACGACTTAATGGCGATGATAGATGCCGACCACCGGATATTACCAGATACGTTGGTGGGGCTTTATGCAGACCTGTGCGAGTTTGATCTGGACGTGGTCCAAGCAGATCTCGGAATTGAAGATACCGGATTTTGGGCCGCCGCCGAAAACCAAGCCTTTGACGTTTTTTTGAACAAACCCGGCCCCAAAACCATGATCGGTACCGCACCGGCCATGTACCGGCGCCGGGTGTTTTCGGTCAACAAATTTGACGCGCATATCACCCGCCACAAAGACGATGCCGATTTCTTTTATCGGTTATCGAAACACGCCAACTATCGCTTTGGCTCTGGTCGTACTCGCGTCATGCAAGAGCATTTTGCATCATTTTCGGATTATGTGAAAAAATTTAACTGGTATGGCATTGGCGATGCCGAGTTTTGTGTCAAACATCCAAACCGCGCGCCGTCGATGTTTTTTCATTTATTTGTGCGCTATCCGATACTGCGCCCACTACAGGCCATCAGCAAAGGCAAGTTCAAAGCGATCCCTTATATGATGCTCTGTGGATTGGTGCGCGGTAGTGCGATGACTTGGAATTTAGCTATCGGGCGTTCACAAAAATGATCGGATATGCTGGCCCCGGCGGGTATAATAATACGGTTTTGCGGCTGTTGGGTCCTTGGCTTGGATTTGTAGATCTTGCAACACAGCGCGGGTGATCAACGGCAGGTCCATATCCGCAACTTGGGCACAGCTTACCCATTGTAATTGCTCCAGCTCGCCACTGGCCAAATCCGCCGGATCGTCAATCAAAGTATCAGCCTTGGCCGTAAAAAACCAAGTATCAAAACGCTTGGGGTGATAAGGCGGCGTAATCGCTCTAGCCAAAACCGACAATGCCCCCAGATCAAGCCCTAAATGGTTATCCGTAAAGGCCTGATATTCCGCCGGTGCGCTTTGCGCTTCGCCTGTCGCTTGCGCCAGTTTTAACCCGGTTTCCTCATAGGTTTCACGGATGGCTGCACAAGCCACCGCACAGGCTCGTTGCGCCGGAATATGTGCGGCCATCACCTCCAACACATCTGAGCCGATCGGGGTTGCCAATGGCGCACGAGCGTCTTGTCGGTCGACCCCGCCACCGGGAAACACAAACTTGTTTGGCATGAACCGATGCGCGCTGGTGCGCTTGCCCATCAAAAACTGCAAAACGCTGTTTTCTTCGCGCAGCAAAATCAAAGTTGCCGATAATTTTGGCCGTGTGGCGCGGCCTTGCCGTTTGCTGTCCGCCGGATCGGTATCGCGAAAATCAGGGTCGGTCATGATTTACGGCGTTTCGAACGACGTTGGTCTTTGTGACGGGGACCTTTGTGCCGTGGACCTGCTCGCCCACGTCCACCGCTATGCTTTGGTTTGGCACCAGCTTCCGGCGAGGTTAGCATTTCAAATAGCAAACCACCGGTTACCGGTGTGGCTTCAACCAAGCGCACTTCAACCGCCAATCCCAACCGATACCGTCCGCCGGTATTTCGGCCAATGAGGGCATGGGCTTGTTCATCATGGTGGAAATACTCATTGCCCAAACTGCGTACCGGCACCAAGCCATCGGCGCCGGTTTCATCCAATGTCAAAAATAAACCAAAGCGCGTAACCCCGGAAATACGAGCGTGAAACACCGCACCGATTTTTTCGGCCAAATGAGCCGCAATATAGCGACTAGTGGCATCACGCTCGGCGGCCATTGCTGCGCGTTCACTGGCTGTAATTTGTTCGGCAATGGATTTTAACTCGGCCTGTTCCGTATCCGTCGCCCCGTCATCACCCAGCCCACAAGCCCGGATCAACGCCCGATGAATGGTAAGATCAGCATATCTTCGAATGGGTGAGGTGAAATGACCATATCGTTCCAAAGATAACCCAAAATGGCCAATATTTCGGGTGTCATAAATCGCCCGCATTTGACTACGCAACACCACTTGGTTGATCATTTGCTCAAGGTCTGTGCCGGAAACTTTGCGCAATAGCTGATTATAGCGTTCCGGTGTTGGCCGTTGGGCTTTGGCCCATTTCATGCTGACGGTGTTTAAAAAATCAGCCAAGGCATAAATCCGGCTTTGTTCGGGCACGTCATGGACGCGATAGATCAACGGTTGTTGTTTTTGTTCCAAAGTCTCGGCAGCCGAGACATTGGCTTGGATCATACACTCTTCGATCAATTTATGGGCATCAAGGCGCTGTTTGCTGGTAATGGATAACACTTCACCGCTATCGCCAATCCGGATTTGGCGCTCGTCGGTTTCAATTTCCAACGGCGCACGGCGGGCACGGCCAATTTGTAATACGCCATAGGCCGCCCATAGGGGCCGCAGCAAGGTTTCCAATATCGGTGCCGTGATCTCATCGGGCTGGCCATCTATTGCCGCTTGTGCCTGTTCGTAAGTCACCCGTGCGTGCGAGCGCATCAGGCCGCGAACAAACCGGTGGCCCCTTCTGTGTCCCATGGCATCAAACACCATCCGCACTGCCATACAGGCGCGATCTTCGTGCGGGCGGAGGCTACAAAGATCAGCCGACAATCGCTCTGGTAACATCGGCACCACCCGGTCGGGTAGGTAAATCGAATTGCCGCGTTTTCGGGCGCCGCGATCCAAGGGCGAACCGGATGGCACAAAATGGGCAACATCGGCGATCGCCACCCAAACCACCCAGCCGTCTTTGTTGGCCGGGTCCGTATCTGGGTGGGCATGTACCGCATCGTCAAAGTCACGGGCATCATGGGGGTCGATGGTGATCAATGGCAATTGGCGCAAATCCTCGCGGGCTTTGTCCAAAATTGGGGCGCTGGCCGTGTCGGCTTGCAGCTCTTCTTCGGCGCTAAAGCCGTCCTCAATGCCTTGTTCGGCTAGGGCCAACAAGCTGGCGGCTTTTGGGTTGTTGATGTTGCCGATACACTCAATTAATTTGGCTTGGGTTTCGCCGTTTTTACGATCCGTGGTCGGCTGAAAGCGAACCAAATCACCCTCGATGACCAATTCGCTGTCTGCGCGGCGCAACCCGTAACTGGTACGGCTTTTTCGGCTAATGCTTTCAATGCGCCATTGGGTGCTGCTTTGGGGGGTGCGGCTTTTGGTGATCAAACCGAGCATAGCACTTTGTTCGGAGGCATCTAACTTGCGGATGACTTTGGCCAAGTACCCATCGGGACTTGTGCTGAGACGCACCAAAGCCTGATCGCCAACTCCGACACTGTTCGGGCCAGCATTACCTGCGACCAAGCGGATAACCGGGGTGTTTTCATTCTTGCCTTTGGGTCGGGCTAAAAGATCACCATCCTCATCGCGGTTATAAAATTCAACCACCAATACCGGTGGCAATGAACCTGTGCTGCGAAACTTGCGCCGTTCGGTTTTTTCGATTTTTCCGTCGGCCAGTAACGATACCAACGCGTCTTTTAACTCGGTGCGCCGGTTTGATTTTAGGTTTAGGGTACGCGCAATTTGCTTGCGATCCATACCGTTTCTATGGGTGTCTAAAAGTTCAACAATCTGCTGGGTTAAAGTCATAGATCATGTGGGCTTCTTGGTGACCGGTTTCTTCTTTGCCGTGGACTTTTTCTTCGCAGTAGGCTTCTTTTTTGCGGCAGGTTTTTTCTTTGCCGGTGCTTTTTTGGCTTTTGCGCTAATCCACTCTACGGCTTGCTCCACGGTTACCGTTTGCGGGTCTGTGCCACGGGGCAAGGTCGCATTGGTTTTTTCATGTTTTACATATGGCCCATATCGCCCGTCCAAAACTTGCATTGGCTTGCCGGTTTCGGGGTGTTCGCCCAAATCCTTTAACACCACAGCTCCGGCTCTGCCGCCTTTTTTGGCTCGTTTATCGGCGAGCAAATCAACGGCGCGGTTCAAGCCAACCTCGAACACATCTTCAATACTCGGCAAATTGGCATAGGTTTTTTCATGATGCACATACGGCCCATAGCGGCCAATGGCAGCGGTGATCATTTTGCCATCTTCAGGGTGGGGGCCAACCTCACGGGGCAGGTTCAACAGTTTTAGCGCCTGGGCCAGATCAACTTGATCCACTGGCCAGGATTTAGGAATACTACCGCGCTTTGGCTTATCCTCGGTGCCCAATTGTACATAGGGGCCAAAGCGTCCAGTTTTTAGGAAAACCTCCAAGCCCGTATCCGGATCAGTGCCCAAAGTTTCATCTTTGGCCACGGGCGCGTCACCGTTTTCACCCTTATTGGAGAGCGGCTTGGTGAACTTACATTCAGGATAATTGCTACAGCCAATAAACGCACCATAGCGGCTAAGCTTTAGCCCAAGGCGACCATCATCACAGGACGGACATATCCGAGGGTCAGGCTCGCCATCGGCTTGTGGAAATAAATGCGGGCCTAAGGCTTCATCCAGTGCATCCAACACATGGGTGACCCGAAGATCGGCGATATCAGCGATGGCCGCAGAGAAGTGATTCCAAAAATCGCCAAGTAGTTTTTTCCAATTTAGATCGCCACTGGCTACTTGGTCCAACTGGCTCTCCAGCTCGGCCGTAAAGTCATATTGCACATATCGGGCAAAAAAGTTTTCTAAAAACGCCACCACAACCCGGCCTTTATCATCAGGCACGAAGCGCTTTTTCTCTAGGGTGACATAGTCGCGGTCCTGAAGGACTTGCAAAATTGAGGCATAGGTCGATGGTCGGCCAATGCCTAAGTTTTCCATCTCTTTGACCAAAGAGGCTTCGGTGAAACGCGGCGGTGGTTGGGTGAAATGCTGTTCGGCATTGATGTCGGAAATGATGGCGTTTTCACCAACACTTACTTTTGGCAATTGATTGTCGGTTTCGTTTTTTGCGTCATCGCGTCCTTCTTGATACAAAGTCAAAAAGCCGGGAAACAAGGTTACTGTTCCAACGGCCCGCAAAATAGTTTTGTCATGGCCCAATTCTATGGTTGTGCGCTCTTGGCGGGCGCTTTGCATCTGGCTGGCCACGGCGCGGTTCCAAATGAGATGGTATAGTTTTTTCTCATCACCGCTTAAGTTCACGCTATCTGGATGGCGAAAGAACGAAGTGGGGCGCACGGCTTCGTGGCCCTCTTGGGTGTTCTTGGCTTTGGATTTATAAAAACGTGGTTTCTCTGGCACGTATTCAGCGCCAAATCGTTTATGGATAGCGGCGCGGGCTTCGTGCACAGCTTCGCCGACCATTTGGATAGAATCGGTTCGCATATACGTGATTAAGCCAACCGTTTCACCGCCAATGTTAATACCCTCGTACAAACGCTGGGCGGCGCGCATGGTTTGCGAGGCGGCAAAGCCTAATTTGCGCGAGGCTTCTTGTTGCATGGTCGAGGTGATAAATGGTGGTGATGGGTGGCGTTGGGTTGGTTTGGCTTCGACGCTGTTGACTGTGAAATTGCCAGTTTCGACGATTGTCTTGGCAGCCATCGCGCTGGCTTCATTGCCAAGGTCTAATTTATCAAGTTTTTTGCCCTCCAATACCACCAATTTGCTGTCAAAAGCGGCATGACTTGCAACTTTGACCCCGGCATCAATGCTCCAATATTCTTCGGAACGAAACTTTTCTATTTCCATCTCGCGTGAACAAATTAACCGCAATGCCACCGATTGCACGCGGCCTGCCGAACGAGAGCCGGGCAATTTGCGCCATAATACCGGCGATAATGTAAAGCCAACCAGATAATCCAAAGCGCGGCGGGCCAAATAGGCCTCGACCAGTTCCATGTCCACATCTCGTGGGTTTTGCATGGCTTCGGTTACCGCAGACTTGGTAATGGCATTAAACACCACACGGCTAACCGGTGTATCTTTCTTCAGAGCGCGTTTTTGTTTTAATGCTTCGAGTAAATGCCATGAAATAGCTTCGCCTTCACGATCCGGGTCAGTGGCCAAAATCAATGCCGAGGCCGTTTTGGTGGCATCAGCAATGGCTTTTAGATGCTTGGCGGACCGCGAGCCAACTTCCCAACTCATCGCAAAATCTTCGTCGGGGCGTACAGAGCCATCCTTGGCTGGTAAGTCGCGGACATGGCCAAAACTGGCCAAGACGTGATACTCACTACCTAGATACTTATTGATGGTTTTCGCTTTGGCTGGACTTTCGACAACGACCACTTTCATGGAGTTTTCCTATTTTGCGTAGTGCTTTCCTCTAAGGCAAGCGCGCGAAACTGCAAGGGCTTATGAGCATTTGTCAATGAAAACTGTCTTGCGTTGATGAAAAAACTCGTTAAAAGGGTATAATTAGTAAAATGCACGGTGCGGGGATTATTATGAGTAACAGACAAAACACTGAAACGGAAGATGCAACAAATCAAAGCTTTCCGATGTTAACCCGTCAAGATGCCGCCGATTATCTAGCTGATATTTTACCGCAATTGGCAGTCATCGCGACTAGGTCTGGATTGGTGGAGCTTGGTGAAATGGTTCGTTCGGCTTCGCGCCTTGCCAATAATGCAAAAGATATAGATAGCGATTAAACGCTGGCAACCAACCCGCCGGGCAGGTTTTCTGCGAGGCCCGCCAATTCAAGCTCGACCAAGGCCGCCGCACAAACCGCCGCCGAAAAGCCACTGGCGCGGACCAATTCATCACGGTGAATGGGGCTTGGTGATAACAGGCTGATAATCAGCTCGCGGGCTTCATCGATTTCGGCTTCATCAATTTCGGCGATTGGATGTTTCGTGTATTCTTGCTCGCCATCAAACAAATGGGTGGGCCGGGTGTTTTGTAACCCGTCCAGCACATCCGCCGCGTTTTCAATCAGCTGTGCGCCATCACGGATTAAGCCATTGGCACCGCTGGCTCTGGGGTCAAGCGGCGAGCCGGGCGCGGCAAATACTTCGCGGTTTTGTTCCAATGCATAGCGGGCGGTTATCAGCGAGCCGGAACGTTTGGCAGCTTCGATGACAATCACCCCCAACGATAAGCCAGAAATAATCCGGTTGCGCCGGGGAAAATCGCGAGCCGTGGCGGGGTGGCCTAAGCTTCGTTCGCTCACCAATGCGCCTTGTTCGATGATCATTTGCCGAAGCTGCGCGTGTTGCGGCGGGTAAACATGATCAACACCGCCAGCAACCACGGCAATGGTACCGGTGCTTAGCGCGCCACTATGGGCGGCCCCGTCAATACCACGGGCCAAGCCGGAGACCACGACCATATCCGCTTGTCCCAAATCATTGGCCAGCTCGCGGGCAAAGCGCATGCCAATTGCCGAGGCATTGCGCGCGCCAACAATGGCGCAGCTGCTTCGTTGCAACAAGGAAACATCCCCCAACACCGAAAGCACCGGCGGCGGCGGGTCAATGGCGGTTAACAATGCCGGAAAATCAGGATCGCATGCCGCTAAGAACCGCCCGCCCAATTGCTGCAGTGCGTCCATCTCGCTCTCAATTTCGTCGCGTGTGGGGGTCGAGAGCGGCTTAATTCGTCCGCCGCGTCCGGCCAGTCGTGGAAGATCAGCCAAGGCGGCACTGGCATCGTCATAGCGCCGTAACAAATCGCGAAATGTCACCGGCCCGACACCACCCGTTCGACTGAGGCGCAACCAGTCGCGTAACTCGGCGTGCGAAAGGGTGTGGCGTTGGTTCATTTGCGGTCTTTGGAGCCGAACTTAGGCTCGGTTCCGGCCAGCAAACGCCGGATATTATCAATATGACGTATGGTAACAACCAAGGCCATCAACCCAGAAAACGCCGCCAAATCCGGTCGGCCAATTGCCAGCGCCAAAGCCGGTGCGCCATTCACCGCGACCAAAGCTGCCAACGATGACATACGCAACGCCAATGCCGTCATCAACCAAACGGCACCGACCAACAAGCCCAATGGCCAATGGGCGATGAGCAAACCACCAAAGAATGTGGCAACGCCTTTGCCGCCTTTGAACTTTAACCATACCGGATAGCAATGCCCAACCAATGCCGCCAATGCTGCGATGGAGGCCATCAACCAATTGCCATCGGGCACCACATACATCACCAACCCATAGGCCAAGGCTGCTTTGCCAGCATCGAGCAATAAAGTGGCCAAGGCAATGTCTTTGCGCCCGGTTCGTAACACATTGGTCGCCCCAATATTGCCAGAGCCAATGGCGCGAATATCGCCAAGGCCAAACCATCGGCTCAACAACACACCAAACGGTATCGAGCCTAACAGATAGCCACCAAGGGCAGCCAATATCCAAATCGCGGTCATTTACATCTTCCCTCACGGTCAAACACGACCGCGCCAGCAACCAAAGTCGCATGGGTTAGCCCTTGCATACGCCGTCCATCAAACGGTGTATTTTTGGACTTTGACAGAAGCTGGCCGGCATCGCAAACCCAAGGTTGCTCCAAATCGAACAAAATCAGATCGGCAGGGGCGTTTGCAGCGATGCGGCCTGCGGGCAAGTCGAGCAGATCCGCCGGGCCAGAGGTAAGTGCGCCGAGTACGACGGATAGCTCAGCATCACCGTGATGAACCAGCGACAAAGCACCGCTTAACAAAGTTTCCAAGCCACAAGCCCCAGCCGAACTTTCGGCAAAGGGTAAGCGTTTTTCCTCGGCAGGGCGTGGGTCATGGCCGGAGACAATCGCATCTATGGTGCCATCGCACAGCGCGGTAATTAGCCCTTGGCGGTCGCTTTCAGCGCGCAAAGGTGGCGATAATCTGGCAAAGGTTCGGTACTCGCCGACATCCAATTCGTTTAAGGTCAAATGATGTACGGACACGGTGCAATAAATTTCCAAGCCTTTGGCTTTTGCGTCGCGAACCATTGCGATACCCGCAGCGCTGGAAACTTGATCGATCAGCAACCGCCCGCCGGTATATTCAGCCAAGGCAATATCGCGGGCAATGGCGATGGTCTCGGCGGCAATAGGTATGCCTTTTAACCCAAGGCGCGACGACAATTCACCGCTGTGCATAACCCCTCGTCCGGTCAAGCTCGCGTCTTCGGGCCGGCAGCTGACCAAGGCGTTAAATGCACCGGCATAGGAGAGGGCTTTGCCCATGATATCGGCATTGGGTATGCCGGTATCCCCATTGGAGAACAGCACGGCACCGGCCTCGCTCATCAAACCGATCTCGGCGATTTGCTCACCGTGTAATCCTTGGGTTAAGGCCCCGGCGGGTAGGATGTTGACCAAAGATGTACCGCGCGACGAGCGTCTAATATATTCAACCAATGCGGCATCATCAATCACCGGCTGGGTGTCGGGCGCGATCACTATGGTCGTGACCCCACCAGCGGCTGCGGCATGGCCAGCGCTTTGCAGGGTTTCGCGGTGTTCAAAGCCCGGCTCGCCAGTTTTGACTTTGAGATCAATCAGGCCGGGTGCCAAGATAAGGGCGGTAGCATCAATGATCTGGGCATGGCTTGGGTGCTCTATATCTGTGCCAACTTGTGCAATGACACCATCGGCCAGCAGCACATCCATAACCTCGTCCAAGCCGCTAGCCGGGTCAATGGTTCTGGCGTTTTGGATGAGGATCGGCTGGGTCATTTTGCCGCTTCCATTCGAGTGGTGGCTAACATATCGAGCACGGCCATGCGGACTGCGACACCCATTTCGACCTGTTTGGTGACCAAGCTAATGGCCGGATCATCGGCAACATCGCTATCAATTTCCACGCCTCGGTTCATCGGGCCGGGGTGCATGACCAAGGCACCGGGATTGGCTTTGGCCAACCGGTTGCGGTCCAGCCCGTAAAACTTGAAATACTCGCGGGTGGACGGGATGGCGGCTTGGTCCATGCGTTCCGATTGCAAACGAAGCACCATCACCACATCGCAACCGACCACCGCCTCGTCCATATTGTGAAATACGTCTGCGCCCCATCGGTCGGCATCGGAGGGCAACAAAGTTGGCGGTCCACACAAGCGCACTTCGGCGGCCAGTAAATTAAGCAAAGCGACATTCGAGCGCGCCACTCTTGAGTGCGTAATATCGCCACAAATGGCAATGCGTAACCCATCCAACGACCCGAGCGCCCGACGAATAGTCAACGCATCGAGCAAGGCTTGGGTCGGGTGTTCATGCTGGCCATCGCCGGCATTGACCACCGCGCAATCGACTTTTTGGCTCAGCAGTTCGGCCGCGCCTGATGCCGAGTGCCGCACCACCAATAGGTCTGGATGCATGGCGTTTAAGGTAACGGCGGTATCAATAAGGGTTTCGCCTTTGGCCACGGACGAGGTGCCAAGCGCCATGTTAATCACATCCATGCCCAACCGTTTGCCAGCGATTTCAAACGAGGATTGGGTGCGGGTGGATGGCTCAAAAAACAAATTAATCTGGGTTAAGCCGCGTAATTTATCGGAATTTTTTTGGGTGCGCCGACTTTGCTCGACATAGTCATCGGCTAAATCGAGCAATGATTCTGCTTCTGGCCGGTTTAATCCAGCAATGCCCAAAAAATGCGGCTGTGCAAAACGGTAATCTTCAGTTGTCATCCAATGGCCCAGTGGTTTTCGGCTTGTAGCGCACTCATCAGGTTCGGGCAAGTCTAAGTGCAAATGTGGATTTGTTGGTTTTGTGCCCGTTCATCATTTTGACTTGCTCAGCAAGGGTAAGTTCATTGTGATCGTAAGATGCGTTGCGTAATTCAAAAAGAGGAAATGTCCCCAAAGATGAGGTAGGTTAGAACCTTAGATCCGAAGCACTGTCCGGTGCTGATTGTACAGTTGGAAATATTCATGGATTAGTATGCTTTATAAAATAGAAAATATCTTATGCTGTCACCAATTGCAAAATTTGGATACATACCGGGGTTGGACGGACTAAGAGCACTTTCTGTTCTGATTGTTATTGCTGCCCATTTCGGTTTGGAACATATAATTCCCGGAGGGTTTGGGGTAACTGTTTTTTTCTTCATTTCTGGATTTTTGATTACCCGGCTGTTGATTGCAGAATCTGAAAAAGCAAAGAAACTAAACCTATTTAACTTTTACATGCGCCGACTTGTTCGCCTTTATCCGGCTCTTTTATTTATGATTATTGGCTCAACTATACTTTTTGCTTTGTTCAAATTTGGAGCACCGACCAAGTCAGAACTTTTTGCTGCTACTTTTTATGCGATGAACATATTATTATTGCTCCAATCTGAAGGCACGGTTTACACCTATATGTCTTGGAACCCCCTTTGGTCACTGGCTGTAGAAGAGCACTTTTATTTGGTTTTTCCGGCGTTAATCGTCTTTCTTAATCGAGATTGGCATCGGCTGATAACTGCAACAGTTTTCCTTTTATTGATGGTTCTGATCTGGCGGTTTTTTATCGTCCTTGCTACTGATCTACAGGCAGAAATCTATACAAGCGTCATGACCGATGCCCGGATAGACAGCATCGTATGGGGATGCTTTTTGGCATTGCTGTTACACACGCAAAGCTCAATCATCGACAGAAAATGGCTTGTCGGTGTTGTGCCCACAGGCATTGCGATTTTGGTCTTGTTATCAACCTTCTTAATTAGGGATCCGGTTTTCAGGCAAACACTTCGATATTCTTTACAGGGTGCGGCGCTTTTGATTTTATTTGCAAATCTGTATTACAATCAAAGATTCTCGCTTGCCATCTGGATTTTGGAATGGAAACCTCTTGCATGGCTGGGTCGTCTTTCTTACCCGCTTTATCTATGGCATTTTGTAATGTTCGACTTTTGGCAACGTGTCTTAGAGAATGTCACGCTCGTTGTATTTTCTGCTGTTTTCAGTAGTGTTCTTCTTGCGAGCATCTCTTTTTATCTGGTTGAAAAACCAACTATAGCCCTACGCAAACGGTTTGGCGCGCATATTGTTACCGAAAGACAGCCACTAAAGTAGCAGCTAAAGCTTGTAGCGCTCAGGCTAAACCCAGCAATGATTCTGCTTCTGGCCGGTTTAATTCAGCAATGCCCAAAAAATGCGGCTGTGCAAAACGGTAATCTTCAGTTGTCATCCAATGGCCCAGTGGTTTTCGGCTTGTAGCGCACTCATCCAGTTCGGGCAAGTCTAAGGTTCGTCTTGTATAGTGATGGAGCATGGCAATTTGCTATACGGCTCTTTTCATCGCGCAAATGAGTGCTATGTTTTGCTGATGAGCCAGACAGACACCCCGCAATCGAATTTACAGATCCAGATCATTCCGGTGACACCATTACAGCAAAATACCTCGCTGGTTTGGTCGCCGGTGAGCAAAGAGGGGGTATTTATTGATCCCGGTGGTGAGACGGATAAATTGCTGGCGGCGGCGGCCGGGCATGGGGTAAAAATTATTGCGGTTTGGTTGACCCATGGCCATCTCGATCATGCGGGAGCGGCGGATGAAATTCGCGAGCGTACCGGCTGTCCGATCATCGGTCCGCACAAGGATGATCAATGGCTATTGGATGAGATCGAAGCGCAAGGGGCGAAATATGGCATTGTTGGTGGCCGTAATGTCAAACCGGACCGTTATTTAGACGAGGGCGATGTGTTGGAATTAGACGGCAACTCGTTTGGCGTGGTTCATTGTCCGGGCCATACGCCAGGCCATGTGGTGCTGTTTAATCGTGAGGGCGCGTTTTCGTTTGTTGGTGATGTGTTGTTCAAAGGTTCCATTGGCCGCACTGATTTTCCGCGGGGCAATCATCAGCAATTGCTGGATAGCATTGTGCAAAAACTATGGCCACTGGGTGATGAAATGCGCTTTGTCCCCGGACATGGCCCGATGAGTACTTTTGGTGCCGAGCGTGCCAATAATCCATTTGTTGGCGATGCCGTTTTAGGGTGAGCTAGACGGTAATCCCGTGTTGTCGCAGCACCGCTAAAAACACGTCTGGCTCTGGTCGCACGCGGTAATTGTCGGTTTCATCCGTCCACAGCACGGTGCCGTTCGCGTCGGTAATGATGATGGTTGGTAATACGGTTTCGCTGTTATAACCCATAGCTTGTAAGCCAAAAGGCAAGCCAAACGGGCTGGAAATGCCAAGGATCCGCGCGGCTTTATTGCCGGTGTCTGTATAAAACTCAAAGCCGACATTAAATTTTTTGGCCAAGCCAATAGTATATTTGTGTGGTTGTGGTGAGATGAGGGCGATGCGAATATTGGCCGCTTCTAATTGTTGATAAATCGCGGTGATCTCTTTGATTTGGGCCACGCATAATGGGCACCAATTGCCACGATAAAACATGAAAATACTGGCTTTGTTGGCTAAGTCGCTCGTGCGTAGCGTATCGCCTTTGGTGTTGATCAGTGTAAAATCCGGTAGGGTTTTGCCGACCTCGATTTGACTGGAACGGTCGGTGAAACTGGAGTACCAATACGAATATCCCAAAAAGCTAAGCCAGCCAAACCCGGCCAATATAACGGCCAAACCCGGCCCGCTTTGTTGCCAATAGCTCCACAGCGTCAATCCCACACCAAGCGCTCCTAATGCAATAATACGGGGAAAACGGGCGCTGGTTCTGGCGGTTCGCTTGGCGGCCATGATCCAGCCCAAGGTCAACACAAAGGGCACAATCGTTAGCAACACCCCGCCCCACGCCAAAATCGGTCCGCCGCCGTAAATAGCAAGTCCGGCATAAAGCGTAAGGGCAACAGAGCCGATGATGAAAGCAACAACATAGACAGATTTTAGAAAATGCATAACAGGCTCCAAGCCGTGAGGCTGTGTTTTGCGGCTAATTTCAACAAGAAACAAGGTCGCTGGTTTGAATGGGTTGTGCGCTAGCCGTGGCCTGCTGCTTAGTCACCAAATGAGCCCGCCGCGCCGGGAAATACCACTGGGCTTTCGGCGCCATTTGTTGCAACCGAGGCTACCCCGAAATAGTAATTATCAATGACGATGTTCTCCAACACCGCATGGTCAACTTTGCCGACAAACCGTGAGAACTGCCAATTCGGGGCATCGGTCAAGCGCCAATACACTTTGTAGCCGGCTAGGTTTTCTGCGGCTTTGCCATTGGCCAATGTCCAGCTTAGCTCGGTGGAAGGTTGCACCGCGCCTTTGATGGTGACATTGGCCGGAAACGGTGGTGCGTCGGCCATTTCGGCTAAGCTAACTACATTTAACGCGGTAAGTTTGCGCACATAGTCAAAATTAACGCCCTCGATCACATCGCCGTATTGCCGACCATTTTCAGTACGCAGGTCTTGGTGTTGGCGGTCATAATGCTCGTGGGTCTCCATAATGCGAACCCCAGGAATACCAACTTCGTTAAATGGCCGGTGATGACCACCGCGTCCAAAGCGGTCAAGGCGATAGACCATCATCACATCCAAGTTTGGGATATACCGGTCTGCACGCACATCCACATATCGGGCCAAATTGCGTGAAGGCGAGTCGACCTCGCCGCCAGTGAACCTGCGAATACGGGCCTCTTGCACGGTTTCATTATCGCGGGTGCCTTCGGAAAACACCCGTGCAGTGGCATTGTCGGTTACCCCATCAATGCCGGTAATATTGCCGATCATATCATTGTTCAGTACCGCCTTGATCCGCCAGTCATTGGCCAAAGCATGAGCCGCCAATATTTTACCGCCGAACAAGCCTTGTTCCTCGCCGGCCAAGCCAGCATAAATGATGGAGCCGGCAAATTTGTGCTTGCTCAACACCCGTGCCGCTTCTAATGCGCCAGCCATGCCGGTGGCATTGTCATTGGCACCGGGGCTGTCATCGGTGAAATTCATCGCGTCGGTAATGCGGCTGTCGATATCGCCAGCCATCAATACATAGCGGTCCGGGTCCAAAGTTCCTCGTTGAATGGCAATGACGCTCACCACATTTACCGGGTCCGGAATACGGGTTTCGCCTTGGATGACAGCGCTAACGGTGATGACCTCCAAACAACCACCACATTCAGCGCTGATGGCTTCGAACTCGCGCTTGATCCAACGCCGCGCCGCGCCAATACCACGGGTTTCGGAGGCGGTTTCTGACAAGGTATGGCGGGTGCCAAAATCAACCAATTTTTGTACGTCTACCTGCAACCGTGTCGCCGAGACATCGGCCGCTAATTCGTGCATGATCAGCACTTCTGTGGGTGGCGTTTGTGCAGATGCTGGCGCAAAACCAAGCATAAGGCCAGCGAATAGACTAGAGCTAAGCAATTGAAGTCTCATGATGGTTTTTCCTTGGGTTGATTGATGTTGAATTTACTGCCCCGTTAACCTCAAAAACCGGTCGCGCATTTCAGTACAATCTTTGAACGCGCCGGTAAAGCGGGTGGTGAGGGTGGCGACACCCGGCTGGTTGACACCTCTGGTGCTCATGCATTGATGTTCGGCTTCAACCATGACGGCAACGCCTCTGGCCCCGACGCTGTTGGCGATGGCGTCGGCGATTTGGGTGGTCATGGTTTCTTGGGTTTGTAGGCGTTTGGCAAAAATTTCGACAACGCGGGCGATTTTCGAGATACCAACCAC
>JAESUG010000054.1 GCA_016763185.1 Robiginitomaculum sp.
AAGAAGCGAAAATATGGAACGGTCAAAAACCCACCGTCAATAAGACGCGGATTGGCCGAAATACCAATGAGGCCACCCCACGTACGGGTGCCGATGAGTTTGCCAATTCCAGTATGACGAAAGGCGTAAGGCATATAGTCCCCGCCCGAACCGGCATCCTGGTCGATCAACATAACTTTTGGCCCGTAAACGGCACCGCCCGGTGTGTTATAAACTTTACCGCCTCGGTCTTTCCAGCCCGATAGATAAACGCGGCGCAACACGTCAATGATATAGTTTGCTGCTTGACCGCCGCCATTGGAACGTTCGTCAAAGATCATCGCTTCGCGATCACTTTGGGCAAACATCATGCGGTTGAAATAGGTAAACCCTCCGCCGGCTGTATTGGGAATATAAACATAGCCCACCTTGCCGCCAGATTGTTCATCCACCCATTTGCGATTGCCTTCAACCCATGCCCAGTGGCGCAATTGCCGTTCTGACCCGGTAGGCTTAACAATGATATCACGGGCGTCCGCTTCCGCGCCTGTGGTACTGATGCGCAAGCTGAGCTGTGTATCTGCACTGCCTTCCAACATGGAAAAGATATTGTCTTTGCCGGTCAGGGTACGACCGTTCAGCGCGAGAATGTAATCGCCTTCCTTAACCCCCAATCCCGGCGCAGCCAATGGTGCTAAAAGGAAGGGATTCCAGCTTTCGCCTGTGAAGATTTTCTTGATCCGATAGCGGTCGTTTTCAACTCGCAAATTAGCACCTAAGAGGCCGGTATTGGTGCGGCTTTCACTATGTACATCACCGCCACCAGTACGGTTATGGCCGACTTGCATTTCGCCGATCATTTCCGTCAACAGCCGAGTTAGGTCTTCGCGGCGACCCACATGAGCGAGCAATGGCTTGTACCGATCATGTACCGCCTGCCAGTTTAGTCCATGCAGGTTCGGGTCATAGAAAAAGTCGCGCTCCATGCGCCAAACTTCTTCGAATATTTGCGCCCATTCATGGCGCGGGTCAATGAATGCCCGTACACCACCAAGCTTGAGGGGTTTCGGTTTTAGCTCCTTGCCCTCCTCGGCGGTGACAATCGAGTTGTTCACTTTTTGGATGATCAAATGCTTGCCGTCAGCGCTCATGGCATAGGTTGCAATTTCACTGGCCATTGTTTTGGATTCCAATTCCTCAAAATCAAAGCGCTTTAGCTCGTTCGCGGCCTGTGGATTGCTTCCTTGTGGCTCATTGGTAATGCCTGGTTGGGTGCGCTCAATATAATATAACGCACCTTTTTCTGAAACATTTAGCGTGTCATAATTCCGCTCCGGCAGGGGTAGTGCAACAATGCGATCCCCTACGCCGTCAAGGTCGATTTTTGTAACAATCTTCTTGTTGTCATCCTCTTTGCTCTTCTCTTCTTTTTTGGCTTCCTCATCGCCAGTTTCAGGTAAAAGCGGCGATCTGTCTTTGGCGCTCAGCACCAACCCATAAATCCCAGCACGATAGGGTCGCTCCTGAGAAGCCATATCAAGCCCGGCTTGCGCTGGGCCAGAATTGGTTGATGCGGTAAAATACAGCGTTTTACCGTCAGGGCTAAAAGTCGGCGAGCCGATATCACTCATGCCATCAGAGACCTTGGTGGATTGACCACTGTTGAAGTTATACACCATCAGATCCGCAAGAAAGTTCGCTTGCTCCAAAGTATAAGCAAGCCAAGCCCCATCCGGCGATAACGCTGTAGCAAATCCGGCACGGAAGGTGTTGGTAGCAATTTTGACCCGTGTGCCATTGCTGATTTTAATCGCATACAGGTTCAAATGGTTATCCTGATAAACAATATGTTTGCCTGCGCCACCCCAATTCAGAAGCGTATAAAAGGCTTTGGCATTTTTTTGGCCAAGCGCCAGCTTGCGTGATGTTTTTTCGCCGCGCTGATCGCGAATCACTAGGCTGTACACACCATCTTTGTCGTCGATATAGGCGATGGTGTCACCGTCTGGTGACCACAGAGCATCAAACTCGCGCACCCCATCTGTGCCTGTAAGATTGCGTGTGGAGCCAGCATCCAAAGGTACAGTAAAAACCTCACCGCGCGCGGTCAGCACCGCACGTTTACCACTTGGCGAAAGGCCAACGCGTTCTACTTGTTTGCTTACGTCTTTCCATTTGGGTCGTACTTGTTCCAGATCGGGGCGGATTGATATGTTGATCTTACTGACGATGCCTGTGGTCGTATCCAACCGCTTTAACCGGCCACCGGCTTCAAATACAATATGGGTGCCGTGAGCGCCGGCCCAGCGCACATCCCATGGACCTTCTTGAGTGTGTTGGGTGATGGCCTTGGTAGCTGGGTCATAACGAAACAGGTTCAGCGATTGATTATCCCTGTCGGAAATAAACCAGATATTTCCGTTTACCCACATCGGGTTTAGATCATTGACACGATCCCCTGGAATATACTCCAAAGTCTGGTTTGCTGTGGTCATAATATTGATCGACGGCGTTGCCCCACCGCGATATTGCCGCCATCCTGACGAGCCTCCATAAAGTCCGTTATATGCCGGGCCGTTCGGTGTATAGGCCAGCTTCATCCCATCTGGCGACCAGCTGCCGTTAAAGAAACGCGCTTCCATCTGCTTGGCCGGCAAACCACCACTTAGCGGCACATGATAGATCTGTCCGGAGCGCCCGAATGTAGTTTCTCGGTTCGACGAAAACGTCACCGCGCTTCCATCCGGTGTCCATCCTGTGACCCGATCTCGGCTTGGGTGAAAGGTCAGACGCTTTGGTTGGCCACCAACAACCGACACCACATAAACATCATCATTGCCATCAAAATTTGCCGTAAAAGCCAATAGTTTCCCGTCCGGCGAAAACTTGATATTGCCTTCATTCGCGGGGTGCGACGTTAAACGACGTGGATTGTTACCATCCGGATCGGCAATCCAGATATCACCGGCATAGATAAAGGCCACATGCGTCGCAGATATATCTGGCTGTCCGAGCATCAAGGTTTGCTCTTGCGCAGCCACAGGAGCAACCATAAGGGTGCCGAGGGCAAGACTTGCAATAATAGATAATACTTTATGCTTCATGATGGTCATAACAGTTCCCCTTTTTGGTGCTTTTACACGCTGGGGCTGACATTGTCACGTTAACTTCAAAATGTCAGGCTTTTCGATTTCATTAGCTTTGCTCTGAAAGTGCCAAGCTTTACTTAGACAAAACCGACTGTTCTACAATCCAGTTTTCGGCCAATTTGTGCATCTCAGCACTGTCAACATCAATCCAATTGGCAGAACCGATGTCGATGCCGATGGCTTGGTTAGCGGCGGCTAGGGTTTTCATACCACCAGAAATACTGTTGTCGTTATTGGTTTGCTGGCTGGTTTGGATGGCTTGGAACAGATTTGTGTTGGCTCTGAAAATACCGCAGTCAAAAGCGTTATAACGGGTAAGCTCCTTGCCGATATTTCGGATACGCCCACCGTCTAGCTCAATTTTTGTGACATCATCAAGGTCAACCATTGGATTATCGAGCCGAAGATCAACACCCAAACCAACCGCACCGGCTGGCAGCTCGGCACTGGCCAAGGCTTGATACAATGCGGGTTCGACGAAATGGTCACACATCGCCAGATAAAAATCGCCCGGTAAATGAGCTTGCCCACATAATACGGAAATGCCGTTTGGTTGTTCAAACTTCGGATTAAACGTGCACACAATATTCCAGCCGGTTCGCGTGGCCAGGTCTTTCAAAAAAACCGTCAACCGTTCGGCTTGATACCCGGTCACCACGACAAACTTTTCGACACCCGCCAAGCTAGCCGCGCGCATGGCGTGTTCAATTAAGGGCATTCCGGCCAACTTAACCAATGGCTTGGACGAGCCGATGCCTTGTAATCGTGTACCTTTGCCGGCCGCGACAATTAAACAGTCGGTAATTCGCGTCATGCGGGCTTCTTTCGGTCATTCCATTTCGCGTATAGCTCAAGCAGAACCGGCAATAACAGCCATGTCATAACCAAACATGCCGTAAATCCAATAATCGCCAATAGGCCCATACCGCGTAACCCACCCATCGAGGCCGTAACCATGCCGCCAAACCCAAGCAATGTGGTTAGCGTTGTGATCACGGCTGCCCGGCCTGTACTGTTCATAATATAAGCGATATCGACATTTTTGCCGGCGGTACGAAACCGGTGAAAAATATGAATACTATTGTCGACCGAAATGCCGATCAGTGATGGCAAAATCACCATATTCATAATGGAAAGCCGAGGTCCAAACGCGCCCATCACGCCCAATGTCACCAGCACACCTAATAACGGCGGGATCAAAACCACCAACGCGCCAGACACACTACGGATGAACAAAAATACCAACAGTGCGGTTGCGATGATCACCAATAAAATCGCCTTTACCGCGTCGGCTTTCATCAAGGCTAGCATTTCAACAAAAATAAAGCTTTCCGAGGCGCTGGCATATTCGCGGTCACCAACAATTACCGTTGCCGCATCATCATAAAACAATCGGGCCACGGCGCTGTCGTCCATGGAGACCGAATTATAGACATACATTAAATAGCCAGGCTCAACGCCAGTGCCCAAATAGGTACGTTTTAGCGCTGGCGGTAGATCGGTAATGTTCAGGTCTTCAATGGACAGATAGCGTCCCACCGAAGCATATTTTTCCGGTGTTAGCCCGCGCAATGTATCATTGCGTTTTTCTAATCGTTTGATCACCTCAAGTCGGCTTTCTTGGTCTTTTTGGTTTGGAACGAAATCCAGTAGGCTCGATACTCTTTTGATGGTTGGCGTTTGCGTATCGGCTTCAATCAAGCTCTTAAAATAAACATCCAATGCATACAGCTCATCATAGGTTTCCACCACAATAATCGCTCGGTCATGGCCATCAGGAAACACATTGCGCACCAGCTCGTTGGCAACTTGCAAGGATTGAGGTTGCTCAGCTTGCAGGTTTTTGAAATTACGCTCAAATGCCACTTGTGGTGCAAAAACTGCTGCGAAAATTAACAAGCTACCAGCCGCGCCAAGAATAATGATGCGGTGGTTTTTCTTACCGCTAATCACCATGTTATGCTGGGTGAATAATGACTTGGCGGGGGCTTTTGTGCTCCAGTCCCCCAGTTTCTCCAACACGACCATGAGAGCCGGAAATACCGAGTACATAGATACAAAAATCAGCAAAACTCCACTACCGGCAATAAAGCCAAATTCGGTGAACGCCCGAAAATCAGTCAACGTCAACGAGAAAAACCCAATAGAAGTCGTCAACGCCGCGATCAATGAAGCACCGCCGGTGCTGGTGATGATAATTTCGGTGGCCTGCTCAATGCTTTTGCCAAGCCTTCGTTCTTCGCGATAGCGACTAAAATTGTGAATACCAAAATCGATACCCAAACCAAACAAGATCAGTGTCAGAAAAATAGTGATCAAATTTAACCCACCAATGGTCACGGCGGTCATGCCCATGGCCCAAACAATGCCAATGATCAGCGGAATAAAAATCGCGGGGATGGCAATCCAACTTCGAAACGAGAGGCCAATCAACAGCGCAATTAACGTGATTGAACCCAATAAACCTAATTTTAAGTCACCAATGATCGCATCAAATTGCGCGACCTTGTTAGCGATCCGGCCCGCGACGCCTACTTGTATTTGGCTTCCATAGCTAGGTGCGTCCAGCTTGGCGACAATGGCAAATGCGTCTTCAACCATTCGTTTAGAATCGGTTAGCGCTTCTAATCCCGGCTTGGGCCAGACCACCAATACCACGGTCAAACCATCTTCGGATACGAATAATCTTTCAGTTTGCGGATCGCCCGTTACCTCACCGGAAAGCTGTTCAATCCAGTTATCATCAATCACCGCGCGCGAATCGCCCGCCAGATTTTCATCACGCAACGTAACCGTGACATCCGCACCTAATTCCTTAGAGATTTCCTGCGCCATCAAATTCGGATAAGCCGCATCTACATCGGCCTCCAACTGCAACAATTCCTCCATACTCAGCAGCAGTAATTTATGAGATTCAAGAACGTCAATATCTTCGAAATACTGACTTGATTCGACCCAATCAAACTGATCGATCTCCTGCTTCGCGTCCTTGATGAACTGCAATGTTACACCCGGGTCGTCAGAGTGTGCGGCAATTTGGATCGAGGCAAAGCTACCGGTTTTTCGCAACGCATGGTTCAAAGTTTGCACACTTGGCGCACCTTGTGGCATCAATGCCTCTAGTCTCGTTGAAACCGAGATTTGGGCGGCATGAGTATAGGCATAAAAAGTAAGCGCCACGGCCGCAATCAGAATGTGCACCGCGTACTGGCATATAAATGCTGCCCATTTTTTTCCAAATTGACCTAGCATTTGGTGGCACGCCTTGCACGCATGAGAAAACTATTTGTCATCGGTTTTGCTTATCAACTTTCTTGACCGCTGTTTCTTTTGCCGCAACACACGCAACAAAACGCGGTCAGATTTGGTAAGCCCAAATCTTCGGATCAAGGCTATGTAGCAAAACAGGCTAAGCAGGACAATCGCCGCGATCAACAAAACCGGCTCAATGCCAACCAAAACCCGTGCGCCGCTTAAAAAAGCAACCATTACAAGTGCAAACCCAAGCGGCGGTAGATAACTGATGGTGATCACTTGTATGTGTAGTCGGTTCGCCAACATGATAAGCCGCCCGCTACTTAAGACGATAATAGCGATTAAAAACCCAATTGCAGCGCCAGTAACGCCCCACATTTGTGAAAATACCGCAACTAAAACCATCTCGACACCCAAGCTCATGATAACCAAAATTGGTGGAATTTTAGGATTGGCAAACACCAATGGCGTTTCAGTGGTAATAAATGTTCCATCAATTAATTCTGCCATCACAATAATGGCCAAAATCAGCCAACCCACTGCAAAACTTGGATTAAATAACGTCAATAATTGATCACCAAATACCAACATCGGAATGGTTATTCCCAATTGAATGATGAAGACCCAACGGCAAATTCCGATTAAATTTGCCCGAATACGATTGTTCGGTGACTGGTTATGCAAGCGGGCAATCACCGGCGAAATCATCGGTTCGAACAGCGCATTTACTTTTTGTGGGACGGTGACAAGCTGCTGAACCATGTAATAAAGACCAACCCCAGTATTGGGTACAAACTGACCGAGGATCAGAATATCAATGCGCCGCAGCATCATCACACCAAGGTCCGTAATGCCAACCGGAATGCTTTGGCGTGGAATAGTTAACATGTTTCGTAAGCTCGGACGCGACGTAAACAAGGCTCGTGCTCCATAGGTATGAACCAGACCGAACCCAACGGTGAGCGCTGAAATACAAACAGACCCGACATAGGCAATCACCAATCCATCCTCGGTGACCCCCAGCCCGTAATACAACACCAACGCCAAGCCCAAAAAACTCCAAGGTTCGGTAAAGCCCCGTGACCAGACATCCCACTTAATCACTCGTTTAAACTTGATGGCTGCCAAGGAAACTTCGGTAAACGCGATGGCCGGTATCGCAAAAAACAATAAGGGCAATAAATTCGCATTACCCGGCAATACCAATGGCCATAGCAATAACAAACCAGCAGACAATGCGATGCTCACCATCAGGGTAACACCCAAGGCTTCGAGCACCCGTTGCTCTACGGATATTTTTTGTTCTTCGTTAAAGCTAAGCATGTCCAACAGGCCACGCTTTAGGCCCAACACCCCGATGGCAGCAATAATTTCCACATAGGCCGCAGTTTGGCCCAACACCCCAAGCTCGGCGGCCCCAAACAAGCGCGCAGCTGCCAACACCAGAATAACCCGTGCAACCATCCGCCCGCCAAAGCCAAATAACAAGGCTTGGGCACCACGCAAAATATCGCGAATGTCATCAACCCCAGCCATTAGCGTGCTGGCAGTTCTATTTGTTGGGCTAGTGCATTTTCGGTACGGTCCTCTACCAATACCAATCCGAAAAACACCAAATTTAAGATCACAAGTTCAATCCAAAAATAAAGCGCCGGCTGTCCGATAAGGGCGCAAATCGCGAACATAATGGTTCGATTATTAGCATTGAGCAGCGCCCAAGCACG
This sequence comes from Robiginitomaculum sp., assembly GCA_016763185.1. Lineage (GTDB taxonomy): Bacteria > Pseudomonadota > Alphaproteobacteria > Caulobacterales > Maricaulaceae > Robiginitomaculum_B. The sequence goes on from JAESUG010000054.1 coordinate 8,108, forward strand.
AACCAATGGGACGGTTTTGTTGACCGTTTCTTGGTATAAGGCTGCGGTATTGCCCGCGTGTAGGTTGGCTAGTTTTTCATCAAGCACCGATGTTTTTCGGGCCGAAAGGCGTTGCACCACATCATAACCTCGCGCCAGTGCAGACCTCTTGCCATCGATGTGTGTTAAGCCTTCGGCAATAGGTGCACGAGTTAATCCTTGACTGCGCCGGTGATAGTGTTGCCGCCGTTCTTCATAGGCTGCTGCTTGAAATGCATGACTGGCTGCGGCACCGACCGCCAAAATCCAAATCAGTTGCGAAGACCCCAGCTCCAGCAAATAAAACGTAAAACCCAGATAGACACTCGCGAACACCAAATGATCGCAAACGCCGTCAATGATCCGCCCCAATGCACTGGTAGAGTTGGTTGCCCGTGCAATGCGCCCATCGGCACCGTCCAACACATGCCAAGTGAACATGCAAGCAAACCCAAGCAACGCAAAGTGCCAATTGCCTTGGCCGAAATAAAACCAGCCCGCCAATAACCCAAAACTTAACCCCAATACCGATACGACATTGGCGCTTAATTTTAAGGGAATAGCAATTTTGACAATCAGGTTGGATAAGGGATGGACCACATATCTATTGGAATAGTTCTCAATAGATATGGGCCGGCCATATTGTGCAGGGTCCGGGATTTGGCTCATTTGCCTTATACCTCACCTTGGACCTTCACCTATGGGATAGATTATCGGTTATAGATGAAGTCTTCGGTTTTTTGATAGGCCACTTCGTCATTAAATTGGACGGGGGGATGTTTGCAGAAAAACGATGATGGTGCCTCTAACGGGCCGCCAATACCACGGTCTAGCGCCACCTTGGCACAGCGGATCATATCTATGGCGACGCCGGCTGAATTTGGCGAATCTTCTACTGACAATCTGAGTTCAAGGTTCATCGGCACATTGCCGAACAACCGGCCCTCCATGCGAATGAAGGCGACTTTATTGTCATTTTGCCAAGCCACATAATCAGATGGTCCGACGTGAATATTGTCATCTTCCATCCGTTCCGCAGCAACCGCTTGCACGGCTTCGGTTTTAGATTCTTTCTTTGACTTTAACCGCAACTGATTTTTCATGTTCAAAAAGTCAGTATTGCCACCGGTATTGAGCTGATAGGTATGATCAACCGGTACACCGCGCTTGGCAAATAAATCCGTTAATACCCGATGCACAATCGTGGCGCCCAATTGCGACTTGATATCATCACCAATGATCGGGATGCCCGCATCGACAAACTTTTTCGCCCATACCGGGTCGCTTGCGATAAATACTGGAATATTATTGATGAAAGCCACACCCGCATCTAGCGCACATTCGGCATAAAATTCAGTGGCCTTTTGGCTACCCACCGGCAAATAGCTGGTGATCACATCAACTTTGGCTTCTTTTAATACTCGAACCACATCGGCCTTATCTGGTTGCACTTCATTGGATGGTAAAAAAGTGCGATCATCTGGATAATTTTCCATATGTTCGGAATACCCGTCATTGATCCGCCCCATCTGGACCTTAACACCTGTATGCGGCACGTCTTCGTGGAATATTTTGGTGCAATTTGGTTTTGCAAAAATGGCTTCGGAAACATCTTTGCCGACTTTACGTTGATCAATATCAAACGCCGCCGTTATCCGCAAATCACGTGGATGATAGCCCCCTAAATTCTCATGCATGAGGCCAGCGACATCGTCGGAGTTCTTCTGCCCATAATAGTAAATGCCTTGGATGAGCGAACTGGCGCAATTGCCCATGCCGATAATCGCGACATTGATATGTTTTGCACCGTTCGCGTGCTTCGTACCATTGAGTGACATTGGTTGTAGTTCTCCACTTAAAATTTTCGTCTGCTTGGCGCAAAATTCTTTGCGGCCTAAGATTTAAGGTAAAGCGCCCGCATTGAGCAACCGCAAATAAAAGGATATTCGTACTTTCACAACTGAATTCGCGTCACTTTGTTGGTCGAGTTTCAAATCCAACTTGGCCGCTATTATGATATAAGCGCGCATCAGTCAATTATCGACTGGTTTCGTTCAAAGCTCATGTAAAATTATTGTGAACCCAAAGCTTTTCGCGAGCTGCCTATTCGATCAATACATGATTGCCGGGCCACGCTTTGCTGAACGTCAAATATGATGTCCACTGAGGTGATGTCCACCATACAAATTGATACAATCGCATTTCGCGAAATTTAGCGTAAATTTAACTCCCTTTATATTCGATCAAAATTCAGCCAGTTCAAACATTAGCCGAAACAACGCGTATCCATATTCCTCCGTGCGCTAGAGTCAATATCAAGATACCCTACGAATACAGGTCAATTGTCATGATCTTGGACAAACTTAGTTACAATATGTGTACCCGATAGTACCTTCCTTAACGAGAACCCACCTGGCCTTGACGAGAATGCACCTAGTTTGAGCGAAGAAATTCGAACATCCATAATGATTTACGCCTTGCATCAACAGTTTTCTTGAGCCTATACCAAAAAGAAAAACAAGCTCACCGCCAGTAAGAAATGCGAAAAACGGATCATGCCCATTTTTGCTGATTTGGCGGCATTGGGTTGGTGAGCGGGCGATAGGCCGCCACATACCGATTGCGCTCCAACATACAAGCTTTTAGGCCTCGGCGCGCGGGGCCAGCAAACACCTGCGCCGCAAATCCACAAGGTCCAACATGAGCGAGCTTGGCAGGTCTTGCACGTGCGGGTTTTTTGACCAGAACAAGGGCATGGTTGATCGGTGCATCAATTTTGTTTTCACCATCAGCACGGGTGCGCTTTGGGTTGGAACGAAAAATGGGTGTTATCGGGCGAAGTACAGTCATATTTAGATGACTGCAATGCTTAGACCATTGCTCATGGTATAACACACTGTTTTTGCTTAATAAATTACGAGGCACTTGACGAGAAGGTTCAAGTTAGTCCAAAATCTGTGCCAGAAAGAAACACATTATATCTGCGTTGGCCTCAAATCTGCCTTCATGTTATGAATACTGCTTGATTATGCAAACTCCATTATTGCACATATTAGCCCTATTCGCTTTGGCGAGCGTTTTGGCCGCACCTGTTGCTATGGCACAGCAGAATTCGGACAGCGCCCAAGCCTTAGCGCCCCAAACCTTGGCGCCTATGATACGTGCGCCAACTGAATCACAGCCTTCACGGCAAAAAGTTTACCAACGAACCAATATGGGATCGGTGTTTGGGGCCAGACAAATTGCAATCCAAGCCATGCGGTTTGAATCGATGGAAGGCCTGCCCCCCTTTATTTTGGATAATACAGGTTCTCGCACACTATTTCGGTATGAAAGTGGCGGAGAAGTATTGGTCTTAACCCAAATCCATACCACCCGAGGCGATACCTTATACAAGAATGACCAAGGCATGGTGATATTGCGATTACACCGCGTCGGTAGCGCCACGGTTTTTCCCCAACCCCGATCACAAGGCGTGATGGCCTGGAGCACCGGCAGCGTGACACAGCTCGGTCCACCTCGTGTCTCCATACAACAAATGACCCGAATTTTAGAACGAATTGCCGATGATCTTGCTAAAATATTGGATCAAGATCTTACGATTTCAGTGACTGGCGCGACCGAAGAAACCGCTTGGATATACCTAGATGCTGCCAACAATATTCATTCAGGTATTCGACGAATGATGCGACATAACGGTACACTTACGCGGGTACAACCCATCCGCCAAATTGAGATTATTGTAGCAGATAGACCATCCAGTGAGATATTAGGAACCATTTTGCGTTTGTCAGTCACCCCGCATTTGAGGTTTTCTGGCCGTCTTAGTTCGTTGCAAATTCAAATGTCATTACAAAAAGAGACCAACACGGCACAGCTAGAGCCGTTGCCCGAGCTAGTTCACGCGCAAGAAATTGAATTTGAAACACAAGAGTTAGTGACCCAAGAAAGTGATCTACCCGTATCTCGGGCCGTATCTCGCTAATTACCTTTAACTATCAGAAGCTAGCTTAATCGGTGCTGTTTTATCGTTTGCTGCAACAGCATTTTCAATCAATTGCTCAATCGTTAAGCGCTCTTGTTCAAAAGCCGGCAATTCTGATGATTTCAGTTTTCGCCCCGATGGTAATTTTACCGTCATCGGGTTAACCCGCTTGCCATTTTTTTCAACTTCATAATGTAAATGCGGGCCTGTAACCCGCCCAGTTGCTCCGACATAACCAATGATCTGACCTTGGGTGACCCGGTGGCCTTGTTTGATCCCGCGACCATATTTTGATAAATGAGCATAGGCGGTTTTGAAATTATTTGTATGACGAATACGCACATAATGACCATAACTGCCAAATCTCGATGCTCGTTCCACCACGCCGTTACCTGCTGCAAAAATAGGGGTGCCGGTTCCAGCTGCAAAATCGGTACCTGGGTGCAGGCGGTTATACCCTAAAACCGGGTGCTTGCGCGGGCCAAATGACGAAGAAATACGAGCCCCATCAATCGGGGTTTGCATTAAAAATCGCCGAGCGCTTTCGCCTTTTTCATTATAATAACCAATTTCCTCATCCGGGGTTTCAAAACGAAACAACTGCAAGTCACGACCTCGCGGACGAAGCCGGGCATAGACTAAATTACCGGTTTTTACATGGTTGCCACGTTCATCTACAAAGCGCTCAAACACCATATCAAACGCGTCTCCGGAACGAATACTGCGTTGAAAGTCAACCGAATAGGCATATAATCTGGAAAATTCGATGATCGCCACATCACTGGCCCCAGCCTCCAAAGCGCTAAGATACAAACTAGAAGTGATATTGCCTTGGGCCCGTACCAATTGGCGTTTGGTTTCGCGGATTAACTCACGGGCGACAAAACTGCCATCCGCTTGGCGATTGAGCATAATGGTTCGTTCCACATCAACCTTGGCCACCAAGCCAGCCAAATGAACCCGCGCCGTGCCGCTGGTCGATGGACGAACCGGATCAAGGGTTAAGTGCAGGTCTTGGCCGGCGCGCAGATAGCGAGGTTTGTATATCTTACGTAATGCCGCAATCGCGTAGGCAGCTTCAACCCGACTAACCCCGACATCATCCAATATCTCTGCCAATGTGCCCCCGCTCTGTAAGCGCGACGTGACATGGCTACGATCAGGGGTTTCGGCCAAGGCATAAAAAGTTTGATTGGCTAAGCTGTGTAGCGCGGGCTCAGTCGGAGTTGCCGCAACGGCCAAAGGGTCAGTTTCAAGACTTACTGGAATAGCTTCCGCTCGCGATCCGGACCATAAATTAGCAAAGGCTAGCCCTAATAACGCAACTGGAATAACATACAAAACCCCGAAAAATAATCGCTCACCCATACTATTTACTACTCTCTTATGTCTGTTTGGCCCAAATCAATCTCATAGGAGTTGAACTTGATCCGGTTAACGAACCTTGAGCAAATGCGCGATTTAACTCAACTATATACTAGATATTATAACCAACTGGCGTACATACGCAAATATGGCAAATGCCAATGTGCAAAACGCCATGAAGATCGCATTCATTTTGACCTGTTCACGGGTTGGTAAGGGTCTGCGGGCAGCTTGAGCAATCGTTTCGTTTGCCTTACCTTTAACCATTATCTTTGGATTGAGAAAAACATGACTGACAACCGCACCATCGCCAATCTTTGCGCCACAGATCTTGCATCATTACTTTGTGCGCGCATTTGTCATGATCTGCTTTCTCCGGTGAGCGCCTTGGGCACCGCATTGGATGTCCTTGATGACGAAGGGGCAGCAGATATGCGCGACGAAGCATTAGAGCTAATCCGCGCTTCATCCGCACAGGCCTCCTCCAAGCTTGAGTTTGCCCGCTTGGCCTTTGGCGCTGGAACCTCAGCACCAGGCGAGATCGCCACCCGCGAGTTAAAACGCTTGGTCGATGGCATGTTCGTCAATGCCAAAGCGACAATTAACTGGCGAGTTGTGGCGCCCAGCCTTTCGAAACCGGCATCCCGTCTATTGCTAAACTTAGTAATGTTGGCCGTTGAAGCTGCGCCGCGCGGTGGTGAAATTACCGTTGAAGCTGCATCAGCTGCACGCATTCGGGTCAATGCCACCGGTGACCGAGCCAATTTATTCCCAACTACCGCCGATGCCCTAGAAGGCTTTGAGCCGGCAGACGGCTTTGATGGACGCTCCATCCAACCCTTTTACACTGGGTTGATGGCACGCGAACTTGGTGGCCGAGCTGAAGCACGGGCAATGGGTGAGAGTATTGAATTTGTGGCTTTGACCCGTGTTGAACCCGCAAACACACTACACGCAAACGCTGTATAGCTGTATTATTACTCTTATTCTTTTAGAACTTTAGTCTCCCCTTAACCACTAGCGTTAAAGATAGAGACACGGCCCTGACAAGGTCCAATGATTCTAATAGCTGGGAGTTTTGTTCCGTGGATGATCTATTAAGCGATTTTTTAGCCGAAACTCAAGAAAGCCTTGAGGTCGTTGATGCCGAACTGGTCAAGTTTGAACAACAACCTGATGATGACGAAACACTCAATAATATCTTTCGTTTGGTTCACACCATCAAAGGTACTTGCGGATTTTTGGGCCTGCCCAGACTTGAGGCACTGGCCCATGCTGGTGAAACCTTATTGGGTAAATATCGCGACAAAGCACTGGTTGCAACACCGGAAACAGTCTCATTGATTTTGATCTCTATTGATCGGATCAAAGAAATTCTTGATCATCTAACCGAAACCCAAACCGAACCCGAAGGCACTGACAGCGAGATCATTGCAAAACTAGAAGCTGCATCCGAAGGCAAAACAGAAGCTGCGCCGGCTAGCCCAACACCAGCACCAGAAACTATTGCAGAGCCAGTTCAAAGCATAGCTGATGATGCGGTTGGTTATGATGAAGACCTTGACCGCGAATTACGGCCCGGCGAGGTATCTTTGGCCGATTTAGAGGCTGCATTTATGGCCGCCGACGGTCCGGATTTAGAACAATTGGCCACTGAAGCAGAAACGGCCAAACAACAAGATGCTGAAAAGCAAGCCAAAGAAGCTGAAGCCAATAAGAAAAATACTGAGCCACTTAAATTGATCCAAACGGTTCGGGTCGACGTGAACTCGCTAGAAGAATTAATGACAATGGTTTCCGAGTTGGTGCTCACCCGCAACCAACTTTTGCAAACGGCCCGCGAAACCAACAGTGATGATTTAAAAATTCCATTACAACGCTTGTCCAGTGTCACAGCGGAATTGCAAGAAGGGGTCATGAAAACCCGGATGCAACCGATTGGCAATGCTTGGAAAAAATTACCACGAATTATTCGCGATTCAGCCCAAGCTGTTGGCAAAAAAATACAACTGAATGTAAAGGGTGAAAACACCGAGCTTGATCGGCAAGTGTTGGAACTTATTGGGGATCCGTTGACCCATATGGTGCGTAACTCATGTGATCATGGGCTAGAGCCTAGCGATATTCGAGTGGCAGCTGGCAAGCCAGAAGCCGGGCAGATTAACCTATCCGCCTATCACGAAGGCGGGCATATTGTTATCGAAGTGAGCGATGATGGTGCCGGACTGCCGACCTCAAAAATTCGCAGCAAAGCAATCAAAAACGGCACCATTAGCCAGGCGGAAGCCGATGCGATGTCCGACAATCAGATCCATCGGTTGATTTTTGCCGCGGGTCTGTCAACCGCAACAGAGGTTACATCCCTTTCGGGTCGTGGCGTTGGTATGGATGTAGTTCGCAATAATATCGAACAAATTGGCGGCAATATTGATCTAAATTCAATAGATGGCCAAGGCACCACGTTTAAAATCAAAATACCGCTTACTTTGGCAATCGTTTCAGCATTGATCGTTGATAGTCCCTCCGGAAAGTTTGCCATCCCACAATTGGCAGTGGTTGAATTGGTTCGCACCACCCCCAACGGTGAGCACCGAATTGAAATGATCAATAACTCCAGAGTGTTGCGACTTCGCGACACCTTGTTACCGATCATTGATCTTGCAGAAATTACCGGCGCAACACCAACCATCACCCATGATGGTCCAGCATTTGTTGTGGTCATGTTGGTCGGTGACCAGAGGTTTGGTGTGTTGGTCGACAGTATTTTCGATACCGAGGAAATTGTCGTCAAACCATTGTCAAACAGGCTAAAAGACATTCCAATTTTCTCAGGCAACACGATTTTAGGGGATGGAGCGGTGATCATGATCCTCGATCCCAATGGCGTCGCCAAAGAGGTGCAAGCCAGCGAAGAAACTGGCCTCAAATCAGCACAAACCGAAGTAAATCATAATACCGCATCCGACAAGACCGCAATGTTGTTATTTCATGCGGGTGGTCCGGAACCGAAGGCTGTGCCGCTCAATTTAGTCACCCGCCTCGAAGAAATTGATCCGAAGCGTATCGAAATTTCTGGTGGCCGTCACATGGTTCAATACCGCAATACGTTAATGCCGTTGGTTCATGCCAGTGGCGGGCTAAATTTTGTTGAAGAAGGCCAGCAATCAGTTCTGGTGTTTACGGACAATGGTCGATCCGTTGGGCTAGCCGTTGATAAAATCGTTGATATTGTTGAAGAAGTTCTAAAAATTGAAATGACCGATGATGGTCCCGGTGTCATCGGCTCTGCGGTATTAAAGGGTCAAGCAACCGAAGTGCTAGATGTTGGCTATTTTCTAACCCAAGGCTTCCACGATTGGTTTGAACGGGCCGTTGACGACCAAGCGCAAACCGCCCAAGCGCCCAAGCGTATCCTTCTGGTTGATGACAATGCATTTTTCCGCAACATGGTTCGGCCTTTGTTGAGCGCCGCTGGCTATGACGTTACTGCCATCGAAAGCACTTCCGAGGCATGGGCACTTCACGAGGCTGGAGCTGATTTTGACATCATCGTTAGTGACATAGAAATGCCTGACGACAACGGCGTTGATTTTGCCAATAAATTAGCCAAGGACTTGCGGTGGAACACAATACCACGCTTGGCGTTGTCAGCTTTGGGGCAAAGCGATCTTGAAAAAATTGGTGCCACCACTGCCTTTACTGATGTGGTTAGAAAGGCAGATCGAGAATCATTGATATCAACCATCCACTATGTATTACAATTAGAAGGCGAAGCCGCATGAACAATGAAGAACAAACCGACGCCCACGATGAAAACAGCGATACCGGCCCGATTTGCGAATTTGTAACTTTGTATATCGGCGAGCAGGTATTTGGGATTGCCGTTGATGATATACGCGAAGTATTTCATCCTCATGCCATCACCAGAGTGCCGCTGGCACCACCTGAAATTCGCGGTGTTCTAAACTTACGCGGGCGCATTGTTACCGCCATTGAAGTTCGCACTCGCTTAAATCTGCCGCCTTTGGAACAAGACAGTAATTCGATTATGGCCATCGGGGTTGAAGTTGAAAACGAGGCGTTTGGCCTCATTATCGACAGAGTTGGTGATGTTTTACAGCTCCCTGAACGGGATTGTGAACCGATCCCAAGTAATATGGACCCCGTATGGCAGAGGGTTTCCAGCGGAATTTACCGTTTAGAAGGTCAATTGTTAATTATTTTAGATATTCAGCGCTTATTGGGTATTGAAGTACAAACTGATCTTGCCGCATAAATCAAATTCTTAGGATAAATAGATATGAAACAATGCCTTGTAGTTGACGACAGCCGTGTCATCCGAAAAGTGGCTCGCCGTATTTTGGAAGACATGGAGTTTAAGTGTACCGAAGCCGAGGACGGCGCCCAAGCCTTGACCCAGTGTCGTGCTGATATGCCCGATGCTATTTTACTGGATTGGAATATGCCGGTGATGAACGGTATCGACTTCTTACGCGCCTTGCGCTTGGAAAGCGGTGGAGATCAGCCAATTGTCGTTTTTTGTACCACTGAAAACGATATGGGACACATCACCGAGGCACTACGCGCTGGGGCCAATGAGTATATCATGAAGCCATTTGATAGCGACATTATCAACGCCAAGTTCGCCGAAGTTGGCTTAGTATAAATCAATGCACGCGCCCCCGACACGTACCCATACAAGTTCAAGAACAGCGATGAAGCCCATTCGGGTTTTGTTGGTTGACGACAGTGCCGTTGTGCGCGGGTTGATTACCCGTTGGTTGGACGTTGAAACAGACATTGAAGTCGTGGCCAAGGCCATGGACGGCATCCAAGGTGTTAAACAGGCTGGTGAACACCAACCGGATGTGGTGGTGCTTGACATAGAAATGCCGCGCATGGACGGCATTACTGCATTGCCACAGATCTTAAAAATCTCACCTAAATCGAAGGTTGTTATGGCATCAACCTTAACCCACAGAAATGCCGAGATTACCATGCGGGCCTTGTCCCAAGGGGCCAGTGATTACACGCCCAAGCCAGAATCTGGGGGTTTGTCCAATGCCGAGGAATTTCGTACGGCGCTCATTGGTAAAATTCGCGCACTAGGGCGACCTGCACCCGCGAGCCGTACGGTTACACGTCCAATTACCCCACCAGCACGCGCTATGCGGGCCAAGTCTGGCAATTTCCTCAAGCCAGAAGCGTTGTTTATTGGATCAAGCACTGGTGGTCCACAAGCGTTACGTGAGGTGATGTCAGTTATTGGTTCGCACCTTTGCATCCCTATCTTTATTACCCAACACATGCCGAAAACCTTCACCACCGTATTGGCTGAGCATTTAAGTAAGTCCGCTCGCAAACTGGTGATTGAAGGCCGTGATGGCATGCCAGTGAAGCCAAACGGTGTCTATCTAGCTCCCGGCGGCAGTCACATGACCGTACGCCAAACTGGAAGCAGTGTTGTCATTGGTTTGGACCAAAAGCCACCTGAAAATTTCTGCCGCCCTTCTGTCGATCCGATGTTTCGGTCCGGTGTGAAGATATACGGCAAACGAACCATGGCGCTCATGTTAACCGGCATGGGACGCGATGGTCATGATGGAACGCAGGACATGTTTGATGCTGGTGCCAGAGTTTTGGCGCAAGATGAAGCAAGTTCAATCGTTTGGGGCATGCCCGGTGCCATTGTGCAATCTGGCTTAGCTCATGAAGTTTTACCATTGACCAAAATCGGCACCAGAGTGCTGCAAATTATCCAAGGGAACTAGAATGCAACAAGATAATTTCGAATATTTGGCCAATTTATTGATGAAAAAGTCGGGGCATGTTTTGACACCGGAAAAAGGCTATTTGCTCGACAGTCGCTTGGGGCCGATCGCACGCAAAGAAGGTGTTAATTCCGTCGAAGAGTTGGTACGCGCCATGCGAACCCGTAATGATGAACAGCTGAACTGGGCCGTTACCGAAGCGATGACCACCAATGAGACTTTTTTCTTTCGGGACCGTACACCGTTTGATTTGTTTAAGGCTGAGGTCATTCCGCACCTTGTTGAAAATCGCCGACCTGGGGTCAAAGCAAAGATCTGGTGCGCGGCAGCTTCGGCGGGTCAGGAGCCGTATTCATTAGCGATGGTCTTGCGCGAGGAGCGTACCATGCTTCGCGGCATGCAAATGGATATTCTAGCATCCGACATTTCCGACAAGATCATCGACAAAGCCAAGGCTGGGATCTATTCGCAATTTGAAGTGCAACGTGGTTTGCCCGTGCAATTAATGGTGAAGTATTTCGAAAAAGAAGGCGATATGTGGAAGATTGACCCAAGCCTTCGTCAAAATATCAAGTTTCGGGTTTTCAATTTACTAGAGAGCTACCTCTCGGTGGGTAATTTTGATGTGGTGTTCTGTCGCAATGTATTGATCTATTTCAATAAGGAAACCAAACGCGATATATTGAACCGGATGGCGCAAAAAATGGCACCTGATGGATTTTTGTTTCTTGGTGCTGCGGAGACTGTGTTGGGCTTAACGGACGAATTTGAGCCGGTCGCTGGCAAGCGCGGTCTTTACCGTCGCAAACAACGGGTGGACGTAGCCAAAGTAGCGTAATTATTATTTTTGGGTCAGATAAAAAAAAGGGACCGCAACTGCCGCCCCTTATCTTTTGATATGTTGTTGATTGAGCGGTTACGCTGCCATTTCTTCGGCTGGGTTACGCAGCACATAGCCCCGTCCCCATACGGTTTCGATATAATGGTCACCACCGGTGGCATTGGCTAGCTTTTTGCGTAGTTTGCAAATGAACACGTCAATGATTTTTAATTCCGGTTCGTCCATGCCCCCATATAAATGGTTGAGGAACATTTCTTTGGTCAGCGTCGTGCCTTTGCGCAAGGACAATAACTCCAGCATTTGGTATTCTTTGCCCGTCAAGTGAACCCGTTGATTGTTCACATCGACGGTTTTGGCATCGAGATTGACCTTGACCGAACCGGTGGCAATGATCGATTGCGAGTGCCCTTTGGAGCGCCGGACCACCGCATGAATACGGGCAACCAGTTCGTCCTTGTGGAATGGTTTCGTTAGGTAATCATCCGCGCCATACCCTAGCCCACGAACTTTGATATCGGTATCGGCTGTTCCCGACAAAATCAGCACCGGTGTATCGACTTTCGAAATCCGCAGCTGTTTTAGAACATCAAAACCCGGCATGTCTGGAAGATTTAGATCGAGCAGGATGATATCATAATCATACAGCTTTCCTAGATCGACCCCTTCTTCGCCGAGATCGGTGGTATAAATATTGAACCCTTCTGACTTCAACATTAGTTCAATTGATTGTGCTGTTGCACGATCATCTTCGATCAATAAGACCCGCATACGCCCCTCCTCCTTGGATAGCCTGCGAATCACTTGTGTCTCGCAGGTGCATACATTGTTAACTCGCTGTTGACGCTATGTGAATCCCGTTAACCAAAGTTAAACAAACCAAAACCTTATGCCCCAGTTTTCACTGCTCTGGGTAAGTTCTGGTTAGGATTTGGGTAAAAAATCGTACTTTCATTGAAAATTGAACCTGCAATCTTTACCGGCTCGAAACTCAAATCAGCTATATTGTCATTTATTCGGGGATGAAATTTTTCATTGGTTAACGGGAATAATCTTTCATGCATGCGCTTGCTGCTAAAATTAACGATTTAGAACCGCGGCGGTTTTCCGGGCGCGTCTCTGCGATCAACGGCGTGTTGGTGGAAGCGGTTGGCCCGATCAACGCTTTGGTGTTGGGTGCCAATGCCAGCATTGAAACCCGGTCCAACTCTATTCATTGCGAAGTGATCGGTTTTGACCGCGAGCGCGCTTTATTAATGCCGTTTGCAGCGCTTGATGGGGTTCATGCCGGCGCAAAGATCAATATCAACTCACAACCCAATCATTTACGCCCAACGAACCAATGGCTAGGGCGCGTGGTCAATGCGTTTGGCGAGCCCATGGACGACAAAGGTCCGCTCGTGCAGGGCCAACAGGCCTACCCCTTACGTGGACTACCGCCAAAAGCCCATGCCCGCGACCGGGTGGGTAGCCGGATTGATCTGGGCGTTCGGGCGCTCAATGTCTTTACCCAAATTTGCAAAGGCCAACGTTTGGGCGTGTTTGCCGGGTCCGGCGTTGGTAAATCGGTCTTAATGTCAATGTTGGCGCGCAATGCCGAATGTGATGTGATCATTATCGGTCTCATTGGCGAACGGGGCCGCGAGGTCAAAGAGTTTATCGACGACGTATTAGGTGCCGAGGGCCTAAAGCGCGCCATTGTGGTGGTGGCAACCTCTGACGAGCCCGCTCTTGCCCGCCGTCAAGCCGCCCAGTTGACCATGACCTTGGCCGAGTATTTTCGCGATCAAGGCAATCACGTGCTTTGTTTGATGGACAGCATTACCCGCTTTGCCATGGCGCAACGGGAAATTGGCCTGGCCGCTGGCGAGCCGCCAACCACGCGCGGGTACACGCCCAGTGTGTTTAACGAGCTGCCCAAATTGTTGGAACGGGCCGGCCCCGGCGATAGCAAATCATCAAATGGCGGGGCAATCACTGGCATTTTTACGATTTTAGTGGATGGCGACGACCATAATGAACCAATAGCCGATGCGGCACGCGGGATTTTAGATGGTCATATTGTGATGGAACGCGATATTGCTGAACGGGGCCGCTTTCCGGCGATCAATATTTTGAAATCTGTTTCGCGGACCATGCCCAATTGTTGTGAGCCTGGTGAGATGGAGCAGATCAAACAAGCCCGCAAAGCGATGACTGATTATTCCAATATGGAAGAACTGATCCGTTTGGGCGCGTATGCCAAAGGCTCAAACCCAGATGTCGATACCGCAATTGCCTTACACGAACCATTGGAAGCTTTTTTGAGCCAAACGGCGGATGAAGTAACCGATACCATTACGAGTTTTTCGCGTCTTAGCGAAATTTTGACAACCAATAGCAACAAACCCACAAACGGGTGACGGAGAAAATTATGAGAAGTTTTGCATCCTTAGTTAAACTAGCCAGATTTAAGGTAGAAGAATTACAGCGCCAAATGGCGATGTTGGACGATGCGCGAGCGCATCTTGAAGGCCGCTCGGCTGAGCTGGAGCGTTCCGTACCCGAAGAACAAGTTGCCGCCGATGCCACCAAGGAAGGGTATTTGGCCTATGGTTCATATGCCCAAGCCGTGATTATCCGCAAAGAGAACTTGCAGGTGTCCATGGTTGAGATCGACGCACAAACCGCTTCGCTTCGGGTGTTGCTCGAAGACGCGTTTCGCGAGCTAAAGAAGTTCGAGTTGATGGAAGATCGTCGCTTGCAACGCTTGGCCGAAATGCAGGCCAAAGTCGAACAAGCCGAGCTCGATGAAATCGCCGGAGTTCGGGCCGCAAAATAAGCTGGAATACCAACAAAACAGCTAATTTTGGGTTCAAAAAAAATCTTTTGGCTCGATCTAAACAATTATCCAACGCATAATTTTGGATTGACATCGCTTGTTGTTACACCGGAGGTGGCCAAACGAATTTGGTTACACATCGATGTTTTGTTGATATTTCAAGTGCTTTACGCTGTCAAAGAGCCAAACCAACAGCCAAGCTGCAAGTTTTAAGCGGTAAGTATAGCACCCCCTTGTGCCATCGGAATGGCCCCGTGTTATCCTCGGCTAGCATTGGCGATAAATGGCGATACCTGGATTTTATTCATATTTATTGGCGAAAAAATCGCTTTTTTTGGCTACCAAAATGGCGCAGCACCCGCCAACGCGCCAACCCGTTTTAGCCAGTCCCAGAACCCATTACCTCTACCAAATGAAAATCTATCATTCTGCAGGCCCAGAACCAAATTCAAGCTTGCCTCAGTTTGTACCCTTACCTCCAGCGTCACGGTCCCCGGCCCCCGCGCCGGGGTCCAAAAGAGGCCTTGGGCCAAAAAAGGGAGCGTAAATACGCAAAGGCGTGAACCAAAAAAGGGCGTAGTAATACGCAAGGCTGGAGCCTAGTTACCCAAACCCTTTTTTAGTAAAATAATGCCCGTTACCGTAACAAAATAACCCAAGGCCCGGGCCAATAGGCCAACGCCGCGATCTTCGACAATTCGTCCGATGATCTCGGCGTGAGCGTATGCCAAATCAGCCCCATCCAGCATTTCGATAACGCCGGGCATAATACTATCCAAGAGAGCCGCCAGCAAAACCGCCAACCAAATTCTAGAAAAACGACCGGTCATCAAACCAACAAAGGCGCTAACCATCAAAAAAATGAATATATCGCCCGGCCCAAAAGCCAAAATCAAAATATTGTTCAAAGTCTCCATGACCGACCCCATGTTCCAAAACGGAACAATACATAAGGGTTGGTGCAAGCCCCGGGCCGGTTACACCTGTCCCATAACTTTCAAACGCGCCGCCGGATGTACTTCATTTTGCGACATGACCGTGGTTTGCCCACGAAAACGCTCGATGATCGAGCGCACATACGGGCGGATCGCCGGCGAGGTTAGTAAGACCGGTGTGACCCCAGAGCTTGCTGCCTCTTCAAAACTACTGCGAACTGCATTGACAAATTCGTGCAGTTTCGAAGGCGGCAATGCCAATTGTCGGCTGTCGCCTTCGCCGATCAAGCTTTCGGCAAATGCTTGTTCCCAGACCGGCGACAGGGTTAAAATTGGAAACACACCGTCCTCGGTGCGCGAAGCATGGCACAATTGCCGCGCCAGACGAGAGCGCACATGTTCGGTAATGGCACCGGGATTGTTGGTATTGGCCGAAGCTTCGGCAATGCCTTCTAAAATAGTTGGCAAATCGCGAATGGACACCCGTTCTTTGAGCAGGTTTTGCAATACATGTTGCACGCCGGAACGCGAGATCTGGCTGGGGCAAATATCGTCGACCAGTTTGCGAACGTCTTTTTCTAGGCCTTCTAACAGTTTATCGGTTTCGGCAAACGACAATAATTCTGGCATATTATCGCGCAATATTTCGGTTAAATGGGTGGCCAACACCGTAGCCGGGTCGACCACGGTTAGCCCGCGAAACACGGCTTCTTCGCGTAAAGAATCTTCAATCCAAGTCGCCGGCAAACCAAAGGTTGGCTCTTTGACATGCTCGCCCGGCAGATCAATTTGTTGACCGCTAGGGTCCATCACCAACAAATGCCCTAATTTTAATTTACCTACACCGGCCTCCATTTCTTTGACCCGAATGGTGTACGCGTCGGCGTCTAATTGCAGATTGTCCAAAATCCGTACGGGCGGCGTAACAAATCCCATCTCGACCGCCATTTGTCGGCGCAATGCTTTAATCTGATCGGTTAGTTTACGGCCATCCATCTCGTTGATCAGCGCCAACAACTCATAACCAAGCTCAATTTTTAGCTCATCAATATGCAAGGTATCTTTAATGGGCGCTTCGGCATCGGGGTCTGGTTTTTCAGCATCAATGGCAGCGGCGACGGTCTCAGTGTTTTCGGTTAGCGAGCGTTTATAGACAAACCATGAGGCAGAACCCGCCGCCACGCCCATCAATGCAAATGGCAAAAACGGCATGCCCGGAAGCAAAGCCGCAATTGTCGCAATCGTGGCAACCAAAGCTAGCGCTTGCGGATAGCCCGATAATTGGCCGATCAGGGCTTTGTCGGCGGCACCTTCAACACCGGCTTTTGACACCAATAAACCCGCAGCAATTGAAATGACCAAAGCCGGTATTTGTGAAACCAGGCCGTCCCCAATGGTCAACATGGTATAATTGGCGGCGGCATCACCAAACGCCATGCCTTGTTGCCCAACCCCAATGATCATTCCACCAATAATATTGATCGCAGTGATCAACAAACCAGCCATGGCATCGCCGCGCACAAATTTCGAGGCACCGTCCATGGCGCCAAAGAAATTAGACTCGGATTCTAAATCGCTACGTTTCTTGCGCGCCTCATCTTCATTGAGCAGACCGGCTGATAAATCTGCATCAATCGCCATTTGCTTGCCCGGCATGGCATCAAGAGAAAACCGGGCCGCAACCTCGGCAATCCGCCCCGAACCTTTGGTAATGACCACAAAATTTACAATCACCAAAATGATAAAAACGATGATCCCGATCACGTAATTGCCTTGGGTAATCAATGCGCCAAAGGCGCGAATAACTTCCCCAGCCGCGTCAACTCCATCGGCACCATCGGACAAAATCAACCGGGTCGAGGCCATGTTTAACCCAAGCCGTAACATGGTGGCCACCAGTAAAACTGTCGGAAACGCACTAAATTCAAGCGGCTTTTTAATGAACAGTGCCGTCAACAATACCAAAATTGAAAACGAGATAGAAACCGCCAAGGCAATATCCAACAACCATTTGGGCATCGGCAAGATCAACATCATTAAAATGCTGATAATCCCAACCGCAAACGCAATTTCGCTGCGCATGACTGAGCGCCAACTTAACCCGCCTGCTTTTGTTTGGCTTTTATTCGCTGCCTCGGCCATGTGACCCTATCCTCTACGCAGCGCCTAAATGACGATTTTCGCCGGGCATGGGTACTTCGACGCCGCTTTGGGCATACAGCTTTAACTTGTTGCGCAAGGTTCGAATGGATATGCCCAAAATATTGGCGGCATGGGTACGATTGCCCAAACAATGAGACAATGTATCCAAAATCAGCCCTTGCTCGACAGTGGCGACGGTTTGACCAACATGGGAGATGGCTTGGGCCAACCCGCCGTCATAAGATGAACGGATAGGCCCATTCGACCCTGCTTGGTCGGATAATTTGGAACCATCGGGGGCGCGTAACGCCTCGGCATCAATGATGTCGCTGGTGGCCAATAATACCGCCCGGTGCATGGCATTTTCCAGCTCACGCACATTGCCTGGCCATTGCCGGTTCAAAATGCAATGGCGTGCGGCCTCAGATAAAGGGCGGTTGGCTACATTATTTGCGCTCGAATATTTGGTGATGAAATGCTCAGCCAACGGAATGATATCCGCGGGGCGATCGCGCAATGATGGCAATACCAAATTGACCACGTTTAAACGAAACAACAGGTCTTCGCGAAACTCGCCGTCACGAACTGCTTGCACCAAATCACGGTTAGAAGTGGCCACAATACGAATATCCACTTTGACCGGCGCCGATCCACCAACCCGGTCAATCTCGCGCTCTTGGATGGCTCGTAATAATTTGGCTTGTAGGCGGCTGTCCATTTCTGAAATTTCATCGAGCAAAAGCGTCCCGCCATGGGCCTCCTCAAATTTACCAATTCGGCGGGCGATGGCGCCCGTGAACGCGCCTTTTTCGTGACCAAACAGTTCTGATTCAAGTAAATTATCCGGAATCGCCGCGCAATTGATTGAAATAAACGGCTTGTTGGCTCGGTTTGATTTGGCATGGACATAGCGCGCCATTACCTCTTTGCCGGAACCACTTTCGCCAGTGATCAATATTGATGCATTGGCCGAAGCAACTTTCTCGGCAAATGCAACCACACTGCGCATAGCAGGATCTCGGGCCATCATTGATTTGTCATCATCCGCAATCGCCGCCAACACCGCTGCAATCAGCTCGGCATCCGGGGGCAATGGAATGAACTCCCTAGCGCCAGCACGAATGGCCGCCGCCGCCTCGGTCGGGGTTGCAGATATACCACACGCGACAATCGGCAGATGGATGTGCTCGGCCAGCAAATCTTGGAGCAATTGTGCGATATCCACCGCAATATCCACCAACAATAAGTCCGCACCCTGCCCGGCTCGTAATGCTTTTAACGCGGCGACATCATCGTCGACATGAGCCACTTTGGCACCTTTGTCCATGGCCATTTTTGTGGCCTCTGATAATTGGCCGCTTAAACTTCCGACGATCAATATTCGCATGGGAGTAGTCCTTTTTTTTAACTCTAATGGCCCAGATCATCAGCTTTGATGATCTCGGTCATGGTGACGCCTAAACGTTCGTCGGCAACAACCACTTCACCGCGCGCAACCAGCCGTGAATTGACATAAATATCAATCGCCTCGCCTACTTTGCGATCAAGTTCCAACATTGACCCCGGTGCCAATTTCAATAGTTGATTGACATTCAATTGGGTTTTCCCAAGCACCGCCGAAATATTCACCGGTATATCAAATACCGGTTCAAGATCAGCTGCGACTTTGCTTTCTATCGAGCCGGGTTCGGCGGCAGACGCAATTTCGGCCTTGGGCGCAGTGATACTTGCATCATTGCCCTCAAGTTCATCCGGTTTTTCAAATTCAGGTAATTCCAAACCCTTGCTTTCGTCAGACATTTGTCTCTCCTTTTTCTTCGAATTGGGTTTCTTCAAATTGGGTTTCTTCGGATTGGGTTTCTTCAGGTTGGGTCGAAACCGGCTCTGGGGTTCGGGTCGCAGCCAACCATTTCGAAACTTCTTGCTCTATTCGGTTTTCAATCTCTTCCACATGGAAGCTTACCGCACCTTCTGCCCATTCGAAGACAACCGAGCCGGTGGTGACATCTGGTTCGCCAGTGATTTCCAGAACACCTTTAAACTCAGTGTTTTCAGCAATACCAAGTAATTTGTCTTCCAACACGGTTGCCAGACTTTGCGAAACAGCGATTTTGACACGAGGCGCACCTTTTACATCGTGCAGTGTTTGCTCGATAAGTTCGCTGACATGAGCCAACTCGAAATGACTTAATGCTGTCCCGGCAATCTTGCGAGCCACAACCAACGCCAACTGGGTGGCTTCCATGCGAGTTTGGTTGGCTATTTCTGCCAATTGCAAATGCAGATCGGTGATTTGTGTGGCAAGCTCAGCGATCGCTTGTCCGGTAGCTCTTTGCGCTTGGATCATTTCATCCTGTCGACCACGCTCAAAGGCGGCGGCGGTTTTTTTGTCCACGTCGGCTTTGGACACGGTTTCACGCCATGCCCCACCGGTCTCAATAATGTCACCATTGGCGGCAAAGACCGTATCAAAATCGAATTTTTTTGTAATTACATCATTCATCATCAATATATCAACTCGTCGTCGGCGCTACCATCGCCTAGTATAATTTCGCCTTTTGCCGCCAGATCCTTGGCCATGTTGACCATTTCTTGTTGCGCGGTTTCCACGTCTTTGAGACGCACCGGCCCCATGGCTTCCATATCCTCTCGAAGAATTTTCGCAGCCCGCTCTGACATATTGGAGAAGAAAAGATCGCGTAAGGTCTCCGACGCACCCTTTAGTCCCATTGCAAGTTTGCCTTTGTCCGTTGCCCGCAGCAAAGTTTGCACGCCACCGGGATCCAGCTTTTGTAAGTCCTCAAACACGAACATCAGTGAGCGAATACGCTCGGAAGCATCACGATTTCGTTCTTCAAGTGATGCTAGAAACCTATTCTCGGTTTGACGGTCGAAATTGTTGAAAATATCCGCCATAAGTTCATGGCTGTCTCGTTTGTTGGTGCGCGCCAAGTTTGACATAAACTCGCGGCGCAGGGTCGTTTCAATTTCGACCAATATTTCGCGCTGTACCGGTTCCATCCGCAGCATCCGCATCACCACTTCTAGCGAGAACTCCTCAGGTAACGCACTTAACACCCGCGCCGCATGATCTGATTTTACTTTGGACAGCACCACGGCCACGGTTTGCGGATATTCATTTTTGAGATAATTGGCCAACACCGCTTCGTTGACATTGCCCAATTTGTCCCAAATTGTCCGCCCGGCAGGGCCGCGGATTTCTTCCATGACACCTTCAACTTTGTCATCGGAAAGAAACGTGTTCAACAAGCGTTGCGTGGCGTCAAACGAACCTAAAATAGAACCAGTCGACGACATTTGGCTAACAAAATCAATGATGAGTTTTTCAACCGCCGACGCCGTCACCGAACCCAAATTGGACATGGCTTGGGAAACCTCTTTGATCTCCTCATCATCCATCATTTCCCAAAGTCTGTGGTTTTCTTCGCCCAACGCTAGCAAGATAACCGCAGCCTTCTCCGAACCGGATAATTTATCGGCGTCATCAATGATCGTTTTTGCGACAGGAGCACGAGCCATGATTATGCCTCGTGCAGCCAGCCACGAAGAATGGACATAGATTCTTCAGGATGAGCATCAACAATACCGGCAACTTTTTTCACCGATGAAGCTTTGACCTGCCCCTCGATTTTTGAGACATCAATACCTTCATCTTCAAAGTGAGCCCCAGGATCCGGCGCTGGCAATGCCATCATATTTGTCGGTGTATGATTTTGGCCCATTCCGGGCAATTGCGGCATGCCCCCAGGGCACCACCACCAGCACCGGCCAATGCCGGCAGGGCACCACCGCCGCCCATTGAACCACCACTTGCCAAGGTGCTGAGCAAAGGACGGCCTAAGAAGAAAACTACCACCACCGATACGATCGCTAAAATGCCAAGCTCGATCATTCGCATAATATCATTTTTGTCGAACCCAGCACTTTGCGCAGCGCCGTCAATCGTCAATGGGGTCGGCTTCATAAATCGTATATTGGTAACCTCCAATTGATCATTGCGGGCTACATTAAACCCAACGGCAGATTTCACCAGGTTTTCAATTTGTAGCATTTCCTCTGCCGAACGGGGTGTCCATGATATATTACCCTCGGCATCGGTTTCGGTTTGACCATCCACATTCACCGCAATTGATAATCGGGTGACGGCGCCTGACTGATAGATACGGGTGGTTTCGGTTTTTGAATTGCTAAAATTAATGGTTTCGGTGGTGGAAGATGTGGTCGCCGAAGACCCTGGCTCGAAGGCATCATCCGGCGCTCCAGGTATATTTTGACCGATGGTCACCGCACCGTTTTGTTGTTGATCTTTTTCATCTGAGATTTGCTCTGATGTGTCGCTCGATACCACCACTTGTCCATCGGGATCGTAAATGACCGATGTTTCGGTAATACGGTTTAAATCAAGCTCAGCATTTATCTGTACTTCGACCCCGTTCGTGCCCACGATCGTTGCCAACACCTGTCTGATCTTTCGGCTTAATGTCTCTTCAACATTGGCCCGTTGGTCGGCGCCATTTCTTCCACCATTTTCGGCGGTGTCATCGCCGCCCGCCAATACACGCCCTGTATCGTCAACAATGGTAACATTTTGCACGGCAAGCTTTGGCACTGCGGCGGCAACCAAATGACGGATGGCATTGATTTGTTGGCTGCCAATTGCGCCGCCGCGCACCTTAATTGTTATTGAGGCGGTGGCTTTTTCGGTTTCTGTTTGGAACAACTGACGCTCTGGCAAAGCCAATAACACCCGGGCCGCATCAATCCCGGCAATGGTGCTGATGGTCCGCTCCAGCTCTCCTTGTAAGGCCCGCAATCTGTTGGTGTTCTGAATAAAAGTGGTTTGGCCCATCGAGCTCGTTTGATCAAATATATCATAACCAACACTGCCGGAGCTAGGTAAATTTTCCCCAGCCAATGTCAGTTTGGCGGTTTCAATCTTTCCGCGCTCGACAAAGATCGCACTGCCACCATTTCTTAAGTCATATTTGATGCCCATCTGATCCAGACGCGCGGAAATTTCACCGGCTTCTTTCAAATTCAATTCACTATACAACAAACCCTTGTCTACTTGGCCGATCCCTGAGCTCAACATCACCAATGCAATTGTAATGCCCGCCGTAATACCCAACATTGCCGCCAGACGCATCGGACCTAAACGAGATAAAGCTTGAAAAAATTGATCCAATTGAAAACCCTGCACTTGGCCAACCACAATAGTTGACGACTAGGCAACTTTTTCCCACTTTCTCGTAAACGAGAGCTTAAGATACGGCGCTAAGGCGGTTGAAATTACATAAAAAAGCAACGGATACGTAAACAAACCCGTACGCCGTTAACCCTTTGCAAACGGATGAAACAAGATTTGAGGCCGATTTACAGCAAGACCAATTGATTGGCCCCATAGGGCGAAGGCACCTGTAACCGCGTCGCATCGGACATGGCGTGGCCTTTAATGGCCAGATAATTGCAATATTGAACTTGAGCCATATCGCGGGTGATAAAGCGCAAATGCTCTAACCCAACCGGCAACACACGGTAAAAATCATAACCCAAGCCATTTAGAAATTGAAAAGTATCTTCAATACGCTCATTGGCTTCGGCCCAGGCAAATGAGTATTCAAATAAAATGGCAACGCAAACGCTCTTGTCCAACATCTGTTCGGCACCACGCATCACTGCGGCTTCGTGGCCCTCCGTATCTATTTTCAAAAACACATTGCTATAATCGCAACCGGTTTCAGCCAATACCGCGCTTAACTTTCTTACCGGTACTGATATTTCGTGCATATCAGCTTGAAATTGGCTGGTCATTAAGCGCCGCCGCGAAAGGGATGAGGTTTCGTGGTGAACGGGATGGACATAAAATGAAAGCTCGGCATCACCTGCATCGTGTAACGCCATCTGGTGAATACAAGCACGGGTTCCAACAGCGATGTTTTCTTGCAGTTGTGATAGAACCTGCGGATTAGGCTCAAATGCCAATAAATGCAAATCAGGCTGACTTTGCAAAGCCCGCGCCGAAAAAATACCCCGATTGGCTCCCACATCAAGGGCCAAGCTTACTCCAGTTTTTAGAAAATAATCAAAGCACAAATATTCGCCATTGGTGTTGGGATCACCATTGCCAAACCCGTTTGCGTAACACCAACTACGCTCGGCCTCTCGGCGATTTAGAAACTCTTGCAATTCCATACCAGCACCCCTCACGCCCAACATACCGGCGCACACCGCTATGTAAATTCATATTTGAAGCGCAGATTGGCCTGTGCACCCGCTGCCGACGGCTGCGCCACCACCACCCCCATCAAGGGGAGGATAAAAGAAAAGGGGGTTGGACACTCCATTTCGGTCCCCGGCCTTGAGCCGGGGTCCAGCTTTTTGGGAAAAAGTTCATGAGCCACAAAGAACTGGACCCCGGCGCGGGGGCCGGGGACCGGGGTGGAGGAAAGAGATTGCTAAACCGGCCAATTGCCGTCTTTAGCGGATGGCCGTATTACCGGTATTCTTGTACTCTGGTGGCGCGTAAACCAGCCAACCCGTATTGGTCGATGGATTGTTGCCAACCTAGAAACTCTTCGACGGTGAGGCGGTATCTAGCGCA
>JAESUG010000055.1 GCA_016763185.1 Robiginitomaculum sp.
ACATGCGGGCTACGGGTATCAGCACTCGGCGGCGGTATTCGCGCCGCGCTCGGCAAAAACGCAATCGTCTCGGCGCCAATTCCGGCCACCGATTTTAAGCCGTCCGCCGCTGGGCGCTTTAGGGTATTCAGGCGTAAATCCACCGGCGCACGGGTATTTAGCCCCCGCGCTTCGGCCAATGCATTCTCCCCAAATGCCTGTTCAAAAAACGGCCAAATCCATGCGGGTACATTGGCCTGCACGTGCGCGGCAGCGCTGCTGGTATCGGCCAATAATCCGGCTTGCTCCTCGGCGCTTAATGCCGCTGGCGCGTGATCGCTAGCAGCAAAATCGCTATTGATTGCCTCCACGCTTTGTCCCCAAATCCGGCCCAAAGTTCCGATCACCAACCCCCGTGCGGTGTCGCCCATCGCCTCGGCCAGCTCTAGCCGGTGGCGTAACGTATCCAATACCAGACCGGACACGGCGGCGCGGTCCCGGGCGCCAGCATAGCGCGCGGTGCGGCCCCATGTTTGCAGGGCCAGTTTCACCGGACGTTTGGTCTCGTCCATATCGGTTAAAACCGCAATGGCGGCGGCGGCGCGAGCTCCAGCTTGCATCTTTGCTTACCCTTCTGGGCTTGAATAATTGGGGGCTTCGCGGATCATGGTCACATCATGGACGTGACTTTCGCGTAAACCAGCACCGGTGATTTTGATAAAAATGGCCCGCTCGACAAATTCGGGCAACGTGGCCGCACCGGTATAGCCCATGGCGGCACGTAATCCACCCAGCATTTGGTGCAAAATCGGCGCCGCCGGTCCTTTGAACGGGATTTGGCCCTCAATGCCTTCGGGGACCAGTTTCATCGCGCTGACTTCTTTTTGGAAATAGCGATCGGCCGAGCCTTGGCTCATTGCGCCCAAGGAGCCCATGCCACGATAGGACTTATAAGAGCGCCCTTTGTACAAAAACACTTCGCCCGGAGTTTCATCGGTGCCGGCCAACATCGAACCCATCATCACGGTACTGGCCCCGGCGGCGAGCGCCTTGGCCATGTCACCGGAATACTTTACGCCGCCATCGGCAATGATCGGTGTGGCGCTGTCTTTGGCGGCTTTTACCGCATCGATGATCGCGGTTAATTGCGGCACCCCTACCCCGGCAATGATGCGCGTGGTGCAAATCGAACCCGGTCCAATGCCGACTTTGACCGCATCGGCACCGGCATCAATCAACGCCCGTGTCGCGTCATAGGTGGCGACATTTCCGGCAATGATTTGTGCCTTGTTGGTTTCGCGGCGCAATCGGGTGACTTGCTCTAGCACCGATTGGCTGGCCCCGTGGGCGGTGTCGATAACCACCGTATCCACCCCGGCCTCGATCAAGGCCAGCCCCCGCTCGAACCCGGCATCACCCACCGTGCTGGCGGCGCCGACCAGCAACCGGCCATGACTGTCTTTGGCGGCGTTTGGATGGGCGGTGGCTTTTTCAAAATCGGTGACGGTGATGAGGCCGGTACAATGGCCTGCATCGTCCACCACCAACAACCGCTCAATCCGGTGTTTGTGCAACAAAGCTTTGGCGGCCAAGGGCGAAGCCCCCTCGCGCACGGTGACCAACTCGCGGGTCATTAAATTAGCCACTGTTTCGTTCATGTCCTCGGCAAAGCGCACATCGCGATTGGTGATGATCCCGACCAGTTTTTGAGTGTCAGGATCAATCACCGGAATGCCGGATATCTGGTATTGGGTGGTAAGTGCCTTTAATTCGCCCAAGGTCGCAGTTGGATGGATGGTCACTGGATTGATGACCATGCCGCTTTCATAACGCTTTACTTTGCGAACTTCATCGGTTTGGGCCGCTATGTCCATATTGCGATGAATGATACCAATACCGCCGGTTTGCGCCATGGCAATCGCCAACCGCGCCTCGGTTACCGTGTCCATGGCCGCCGACACCAACGGCGCCTTTAACTGGATGGTTCGGGTAAGTTGGGTCGATAGATCGGCATCCGCAGGCAACACCTTGGAACTGGCGGGCTGCAAGAGGACATCGTCAAAGGTTATTCCTTCTCTGATCTGCATCAGTTGCTCCTTCTTCTCTTGCGAGCGCGATGTACCCTAAACTTGGCATGAGGGAAAGGGGTAGATGTGAAAAATTAGGACAACCCGACAACAAACCATTTGTTGATACATCATCAAGCCTTAGGTTAGATATCTCTTTTCTGCGATATCAGCCTCTTAAAAACGCATGAACCAATCTTAATTTGCCAAGCAAATAATTGTTCGGCATAATTCATGGGCTGGAGGAGATACTATGCGAATTTTTTTTATAGTTGTTATTTTTATAGGATTAATTTCTTGCACACCGACCAGCACCCGCGACTATAGTTTCATTGAAGGTAGCGCGCTTACCGTTACCGTAGAAAAACAAGATAACGGCCTTTGGTTGGCTCATTATGTCTTTGCCGAGCCGCAAACGGCGATGATATTATCGCGCTCACGTAATGATTATCGGACGCAGAGCTGGAAAAGCCTTGACCCCAATGCCAGCTTTGAGCGGATAAACGGGTTTGACGCTTTTTTATTTGAAAATCCAACCACAAATGTATCTTTTGAATTCAAACCCTATACCGGCAGAATCTACCAAGATTACAGCCCGTTTATCCCATTTAGTGACGGCGGAGTTGCGATTTATGCCGGTCAGTTTGAAGCACTTTCGGTAACAGACCGCGCGGCAATAGAAGAATTACAAGGTGATATTTACAATTGGCAAGGCCAACAAGGTCAATTGGCGGTACGGATATTATCTGCTGCACCCATGATTGAAAATGGGGAAATCGTAACCGGTGAAGCCTTGGACATCAGCACTGGCGGCGGCGGGTATATTTATGTAGGCAATGCTAAAATCACCGAAGGTAAAGATTTCACCGGCGTGATTGACCCAGGTTTGCCGAATTGGTTACGGGAGCGTTTTGACGATGATCTAACCCTTATTTTTGACGGGTTCAGGGAATTATGGGGTGCAAGCTTGGCACAAAAATCGACCGTATTATTTTCTTTTCGTGGGTATCAGGGTCAAGGTTTTTCAAACAAAGGCGGCGTCTTTGGCAGCATGTTAACATTGGATATGTCCGGGTCAGCTTTACGCACCGAGGACAAAGGCACGTTACACGCAACCCATTGGTTTTTCGCCCATGAAGCAGCTCATCTGTTTCAGGGCATTGGCGGCTTACACCCCAGTCCTAGCCATCACGCTTGGATTTCAGAAGGCGGAGCCAATGCACTGGCCAATCATGTCTTAACCCACCAAAATTTGGTGGATGAGGCTTATATTGTAAGCGATTATAGCCGAAAATACGCCCAATGTACGGCCTATTTACAAACCGGAAAATTGTCGAATGCCTCCGCGCAAGGCAAGTTTGAAGTCCCCTATGCCTGTGGTGATATTATGGCCCAGATTACAGATGGCGCATTACAGGATCACTCTTTGTTTGATTTTTGGAATGCAATGCCTACCCATGCCGGTGATGAAACAGGATATTCTACCGATCTCTATTTTGATACGATGCGTATCTTGGGCGCACCGCAATCCATCATCTTAGGGTTACAAAAAATCGCCCACGAACAATTGGACGACCCAGCAACTTTGCTGACTGAGTTAATGGAACAAAGCGGCTTGGCACCCAAATTTGATAATACCGGGAAACTTATTGCCCTGAAACTTCCATAAGTTTCCCGAAAAACAGCTTATTTTCTAGTCGCGATTTTCAAGAAATCCGAACCGAAACACCAAGCCAGCCAGTGCCGCGCCTATTGCCGGAGCTACGAAAAACAGCCAAAGTTGGCCCATCGCTGCCGCATGGAATAGGGCCGGGCCAAAGCTACGCGCTGGATTGACCGAAACACCGGTGACTTGAATGCCGACCAGATGGATCACCCACAAAGTCAAACCAATGGCCACACCGGCCAAGGCCGCATTGGCGGCATTGAGGCTGGCTTGGGTTGCACCCAAAATCACCACCACGAACAAAAAGGTGGCCACCACTTCAAACAACAAGGCCGAGTGCATGGAAAATTCGCCCAAATAGCCTACGCCCCAACCATTGGTACCCATACCGCCAGCCCCAGAACCGTCCAATTTCCCAGAGGCAATACTGTACAAAATCGCCGCGCCAATCGCGGCACCAACAAACTGCGCCACCCAATATTTGACCATGTCAACAGCGTTCATCCGTCCGGCAATAAACGCGCCCAACGACACCGCCGGATTGATATGGCACCCCGATATCGGACCGATCCCATACGCCATCGCCACAATCGCCAACCCAAAAGCAGTAGCAATCCCCACCTGACCAAAATCCCCCAACACGGCGGCACCACAACCAAAAAATACCAATGTCCCGGTACCGATCATTTCTGCAATTAGTTTTTTCATAAGTTTCCCCTTGGTTGATTTTTATTCTGGGAGACCGAATCGCCCATGAGGGTTAGATTTTAATCTCACGGTTGGTGAATGGAAATAGAGGATCGCCTGTTGCTTGTCCCTGTCTTTGCTTCGCTGCAATGTCCCTCCCCTTCGTTTCCCTTCGGCTTGACCGGAGGGTCCATGGAGCAACCTAACGAGCCGTTGCATTATGGCGTGCAAAGAACTGGGCCCACCGGTCAAGCCGGAAGGAAACGAGAAGAGAAAAAAAGAAGAAAAGAAACAGGCGAGCACGCCGAAGGGAGACGACAGTAAGCGCAAGGCGGCATGAAACCGATGTGCAATGCGCCTTTGTTCGGTTCAAATTTGGTGCATAGCACGTCGCTTTATATAGTCTTGCGGTTGCTTATTTCTCTTGCGCCTGATGCGTGGCAAACCATTGACTGGCTC
>JAESUG010000006.1 GCA_016763185.1 Robiginitomaculum sp.
CCAATTTCAACCCCCTTGGCCGCAGGAATAGACATCAAAGCGCCGGCGATCATCGCGTCTAGTTTGGCATAAACCGGCGCACCCCACCCGGCGGGCAGGCCAGAGGCGACAATTTCGACAATTGCGCCAACAGAATTACCGTCTTTGCGGGTTTTGTTCAGCAATTGGTCCCAGAGCTTTGCAGTTTTTGCGCAGGGGCAAAACAGATCATTGTTATCGCGCTCGGCCCAGTCCCAATTTGTTCGATCCACCGCTACATTGCCAATTTGTACCACTGCCGCTGCAATGCGAATGTTTTCGCCCAAGATTTGGCGGGCAATGGCACCGGCCGCCACCCGCATGGCGGTTTCGCGGGCCGAGGAGCGTCCGCCGCCGCGTACATCGCGAAAGCCATATTTGGCATCATAGGTATAATCTGCATGGCCGGGCCGATAGCTGTTTTCGATTTTGCTGTAATCTTTGGAACGGGCGTCCTTGTTGTCGATGATCAAGCTGATCGGATGGCCAGTGGTCAGCCCCTCATAGACGCCAGAGACAATCCGAACTTGGTCTGGTTCTTGGCGTTGGGTGACATGTTTGGAGGTGCCGGGTCGCCTCGCATCCAAAAACGGTTGGATGAACGCTTCGCTCATCTGTAATCCCGGCGGACAACCATCGACCACACAGCCAATGGCTGGCCCGTGGCTCTCGCCCCAGCTGGTAAATCGAAAGAAATGTCCAAACGTATTATAACTCATAGCTCGTTAAAGCGCAGAACCAGTGGAAGCTCAAGTGCCTAGCCATGTCGCGCCATGCAGAACGTGCGGGCAAATTGCTCAACAGATTGGGTAAAATTATGACTGGGCGCGGCTTGCAGCACTATATACAAGTCGCCTGCTGGCCCTGAGCAGTTTGCCGGCAAGCCTTTGCCAGCCAAGCGCAAAACAAGGCCGGGATTGGACAGCGCCGGTATTTGAAAGGCAATTGAACCGCTAGGCGTTGTCATTCTGTGCGGACCGCCATGGCGTAAATGCGGCAATTGCAATACCGTATTCGTATGCATGTCGCGGCCCTGCAAAGAGAAATGCTCATCATGTTTTACGTCCAAGCTCACCAAGACATCTCCAGGCGCGCCGCCAGCAATGCCAGCATCGCCGAGAGCTTCTATGCGTAGCGCTTTGGCTGGGTCATGGCCTTTGGGGATGTGTAAATCCAACGCTTTGCCATTGGGCAAGGTCAGTCGCCGCACGCCGCCTTTGCATAAATCGCCGATTTGGATGGGTAGGCGTGTGGTGATATTTTTACCGCGACGTGGGCGTTTGGTTGGTGTGGATTGGGTTATGCGGCTCCATAGCCCAAAAAACAACGCACGGCTCGGCTGGGGTTTGCGCGGCTGGGGTGCGCGCCCTGTTTGTGTTAAGGCTTCATAGGCTTGGCGAATTTGGTGGAACTGCCCAACATTACCGCCGCTATGGTCCGGATGTGCGGATTTGGCGAGGGTGCGATAGGCCTTTTGGATCACTGATTTATCGGCGCCGGGTTTGATGCCTAAAATTGCGTACGAATCATTCATCAACAAACACTAGGCAAAACCCGTATCTAGGGAGTAAACAAAGAGTATGAATGATGAGAACGAAAATCCATCCAACTTAAGGGACGATTATCATGAACCCGCCGCCGATGAGCCGGTAGACATGTTTCGTCGTGAGGATCCAATTTCGTTGTTTGCCGACTGGTTCGAGCTGGCCAAGGCCAATGAGCCAAATGATGCCAATGCGATGACCTTGGCCACTGTTGATGCCAATGGCCTACCCGATGCAAGAGCGGTGTTGTTAAAAGAGTTTAGCGAAACCGGATTTGTGTTCTACACCAATGTACAAAGTGCCAAGGGCGAACAGCTATTGGCCAACCCACAAGCCGCTTTGGTGTTTCACTGGAAAAGTGTTCGTCGCCAAGTTCGTTTGCGTGGGCCGGTGACCCTGGTCAGCGCCGAGGAAGCCGATGCCTATTTTGCCAGCCGGGCCAGAACCGCCCGCATTGGTGCGCATGCGTCCGAGCAATCACGGGCCTTGCCGAGCCGGTTTGTGTTTGAGCAACGCATTGCAGCGAAATTAGCCAAATTTGGGACCGGTCCTATTCCACGGCCCCAGCATTGGTCTGGGTTTCGGGTACAGCCGGTGCAAATCGAATTTTGGCGCGATCGACCGTTTCGACTGCATGATCGTTTGCAGTTTACGCGCAAAGACGGTATTTCAAAGTGGAAAACTGGGCGATTATACCCATAAAATAAATCCTGGAGGATACTCATGCTAGGCATGATGCAAAATTGGCAGTTGACCTGCGATAAAATACTAACCCATGCTAAGGTCAATCATCCGGACCGGTTTGTGGTTTCGCGCCAGCTTGATGGCTCGATTACGCGGACCAGTTATGGCGAAATTTATGATCGCTCGCGGCGGTTATCATCGGCATTGATCAAACGCGGGATCAAACTAGGCGATCGGGTCGGGACGATGGCATGGAATAATGCCCGCCATATGGAAACTTGGTATGGATTGATGGGGTTTGGTGCGATCTGCCATACGCTAAACCCGCGTCTGCACCCGAACCAGTTAAAATACATCATCAATCATGCTGGCGATCGGATGTTTTTTCTCGATCTTAGCTTTGTGCCTTTGTTGGAAGCGGTGCAGGCCGAGCTGAGCAGTGTGCAAACTTATGTGTTGATGTGCTCCCGTGACCAGATGCCACAAACCACGCTGCCCAATGCGGTTTGTTTTGAAGACTTGTTGGCCGAAGGTGATGATGATGTGGTCTGGGGTGGCTTTGACGAAAACACCGCTTGTGGCCTTTGTTATACGTCGGGCACCACCGGCAATCCCAAAGGGGTGTTGTACAGCCATCGCTCGAACACTTTGATGGCGATGACGTGTGCGATGCCGAACATGATGGGTGTCAGTGGCACGGATACGTGTTTGATGGTGGTGCCGATGTTTCATGCCAATGCTTGGGCGCTGACATTTACCGCGCCAATGGTGGGAATGAATTTGGTGATGCCGGGGCCAATGATGGATGGTGCCAGTATTTATCAGCTTTTGGACAGTGAGAAATGCACCGTGTCGGCGGCGGTGCCGACCATTTGGTTGATGTTGCTAAACTATCTCGAAGAAACCGGTAAAAAGCTTCCCTATTTGAACGAAGTATTGATCGGTGGCTCGGCCTGTCCACGGGCGATTATGGAAACCTTTGACAAGGAATACGGTGTGACCGTCATCCATGCATGGGGGATGACCGAAACTTCGCCCTTAGGCACGGCAGCACGGGTCCAGCCGGAGATCGAAGATCTGCCCTATGAAGAACAGCTTTCTTATCGCCTAAAACAGGGGGTTCCGCCGTATATTGTTGAGATGCGAATTGTTGATGACGCGCATAATGAACTGCCCAAGGATGGTCGCTCATCTGGTCATTTATTGGTGCGCGGCCCAGCGGTTTCCAATGCCTATTTTGGTGCCGAAAACGGTTCAATTTTGGACGAGGACGGTTGGTTTAACACCGGTGATGTGGCAACCATCGACCCATTGGGTTATATGCAAATCACCGATCGTTCCAAAGATGTTATCAAGTCTGGGGGCGAGTGGATTTCGTCGATTGATCTGGAGAACGCCGCCCTTGGCCATCCAGCAGCGGCCGAGTGCGCGGTGATCGGCCTGCCACACCCGAAATGGGATGAGCGGCCGTTGCTGATTGTCCAGTTAAAGCCGGGCATGGAGGCGACACCGGAAAGCTTTTACGAGTTTTTAACCGGCAAAATTGCTCGTTGGTGGATGCCGGATGATGTGGTGTTTGTTGAGGCTATTCCACATGGGCCGACGGGGAAAATTTCGAAACTTGAGCTGCGCAAAACGTTCAAAGATTATAAATTACCAACAATTTAGGGCCATTTTACCACAGGCGGCATGGAGGACAAAATGGTGGTGACATTGCCGCCGGTTTTAAGGCCAAAGGTTGTACCTTTGTCATAAAGCAAGTTGAACTCCACATAGCGGCCACGGCGCACCAACTGTTCTTCGCGCTCAGGAGCGCTCCACGGCTCATGCATACGAGTTTTGACCAGTTTCGGGTACATATCCAAAAAGCAAGTGCCGACATCGCGGGTAAATGCAAAATCGGCCTCAAAATCACTGGTGTTTAGTCGGTCGTAAAAAATACCGCCGGTGCCGCGCGGTTCCTCGCGGTGCGGCAGATAAAAATAGCGATCGCACCAGGCGCGAAATTTCTCGTAATATTCTGGGTCGTGGCGATCGCACACTTGTTGCAGTGCGCTATGAAACGCCACGGTGTCCGGTGCATCCATGTTGCGCTGTTCGTCCAATAGCGGGGTTAGATCTGCACCGCCGCCAAACCAATCGCGGGTGGTGACAATATAGCGGGTGTTCATATGCACCGCCGGAATGCGTGGATTGTGCATATGGGCAATCAGCGAAATACCGGCTGCCCAAAACCTGGGGTCTTCGGCAGCGCCGGGGATTTGATCGCGAAAGTCTGGCGAGAACTCGCCGTAAACTTGCGAGACATGCACCCCAACTTTTTCAAATAACCGGCCCCGCATCAGGGCCGCGGTGCCGCCGCCTTCGTCAATTTTTCCATCGCCTCGTCGCCAGGGCGTTTTTTCGAAACAACCTGGCGCACCTGGATATAGCTCATCCGGAGCGTCGCGTTCCAAGGTTTCAAAAGCTTGGCAGATCTGAGCTTGTAATTGTGAAAACCAAGAACTGGCTTGTTGTTTTTGTTGGTGTAAGTCCGGCATCAAATTGTCCTTGTGCGGCAAAGGCCATATATAGCTAGGAAATCAGTTTTGGTCGAGATTGATGTATGATTTTTCCCGATGCGATTCGTTTTATTCGAAATTTTGAACCAAATAGATGCCTATCCGGGCCGGGGTTTGGCTTTTCTTTGATGGTTTTATGAGATTTTAGATAAAAAACACAAAAAATTATCAGTTTGGGTTGAATAAATGTGACGGGCATTTTATCCCTTTTGAGAATAAGCAGGGGCAGGGGCAGCCAGCGTCAATAGAGCGCTTCACCTTCACCAAAAAGCAGGGTAGGTTCCGCTGAAGTGATTTGCCTGAGCGATGTTGTTGATAGTGCCATATCAATGCAACGTGTTTTTTTTATCACCTCTGGCACAGTATTTTGGGCACACAGTATTTTGGGCACACAGTATTTTAGGCACGATAAGGGGCTTTAACGTGAATACATCTGCGAAAACAAACGGTGCGGAAACAAATGGTGCTGGCGACGCTACGCCAACGCGCCGTGATTTTATTCATATTGCTACGGGTGCCGCCACCATTGTTGGTGTCGGCTTTGTCGCTTGGCCAATGATTGATCAGATGAACCCATCGGCGGATACCATGTCGTTAGCGACCATCGAGATGGATATTTCCAATATCGAAGAAGGCGCACAGATCATCGCCAAATGGCGAGGTAAGCCCGTGTTTGTTCGCCATCGCACCCCAGCCGAGATCACTGAAGCAAATGCGGTTAATCTGGACGAGCTAAAAGACAAGCAAACCGATAATGAGCGCTTGGTGCCCGGACCGGATGGCCAGCTCAAGCCACAATATTTGGTAACCGTGGGTGTGTGTACCCATTTGGGTTGCGTGCCGTTGTTTGATCCCAATGATGACCGTGGCGGTGAATACAAAGGCTGGTTCTGTCCTTGTCACGGCTCACATTATGATAATTCTGGCCGGATCCGCAAAGGTCCAGCGCCCACAAATCTCGAAATTCCACCGTATTGGTATGTGAGCGATACAGTAGTTGAGATCGGCAAGGAGGCGCTGACATGAGTGGTTCATCAAATTACGATCCAAAAACCGGTATTGAAAAATGGCTAGACGCTAGGCTGCCAATTATTCGGCTGGGCGTTGATACACTCATTTTCCCAAGCCCACGCAATTTGAACTATTGGTGGACATTTGGCGCAATTTTGGCGGTGATGTTGGTTAGCCAATTGATCACCGGTATTATTTTGGCCATGCACTATGTGCCACATCCCGAACATGCGTTTGACAGCATTCAGCACATCAACCGCAATGTAAACTTTGGTTGGTTGTTACAGCCCATGCACGCGATTGGGGCATCATTGATGTTCTTGGCCGTTTATATTCACATGTTTCGTGGCATGTATTATGGGTCATACAAAAACCCGCGCGAAATGATCTGGATTGTCGGCATGGTGATTTATCTGCTGATGATGGCGGCGGGCTTTATGGGCTATGTGCTTCCATGGGGACAAATGTCAATCTGGGGCGCGATTGTGATCACCAATTTGTTTAGCGCCATTCCACCAGAGGCCGCAGGGCAGTCGGTGACCCAATGGTTGTGGGGCGGGTTTTCAGTTGATGGACCGACGTTAAACCGGTTTTTCTCTTTGCATTATCTATTGCCGTTTTTAATCGTGGCGATGGTGGCGTTACATATTTGGGCCTTACATATCCCTTCCAATAATAACCCAACCGGCATTTCGATTAAAACCAAGGCCGATACCCTTGATTTTCACCCCTATTACACCATCAAAGACGCGTTTGCGATTGCGGTGTTTTTCATGATATTCGCTTGGTTCTTGTTTTTCATGCCAGACAGCTTGGGCCATCCGGATAATTTAATCCCGGCCAATCCATTGTCGACCCCGGCCCATATTGTTCCTGAATGGTATTATTTGCCGTTTTACGCCATGCTGCGCGCTGTGCCCGATAAATTGATGGGCGTGATCACCATGTTTGCCGCCATTGGTATTTTGTTTGTACTGCCGTGGCTGGATACCTCCAAAGTGCGCTCGATGCGCTATCGCCCGTTGGCCAAACTGTTTTTCTTTGTGTTTGTGCTAACTTGTTTAGGCTTAGGCTGGTGCGGTGCGAAATTGCCATCAGATCTGGTATTTGCCAC
The DNA here is from genome assembly GCA_016763185.1 of Robiginitomaculum sp. Taxonomy (GTDB): domain Bacteria; phylum Pseudomonadota; class Alphaproteobacteria; order Caulobacterales; family Maricaulaceae; genus Robiginitomaculum_B. The sequence continues at coordinate 6,933 of JAESUG010000006.1, forward strand.
TGGTGTTAACGAAGCAGGCAATGCAGTTGGCTTTACATTTGTGTGGTTTTCACGGATTTTGACCTTGTATTATTTCGCGTTTTTCATCGTTATTTTGCCGATTTTAGGCTTGGTTGAAAAACCAAAACCGAGGCCGCTCAGCATCGAAGCCTCTGTGTTAGGCGACACCAAGGGAGGTGCTTGATATGTTAAAGCGCATTGCAAGTTTGGCTCTATTGGCTTCGTTGAGCGCCGGGTTAGCGTTTGCTGCGGGCGGCGGCAAAGAAGCACGAAAACAGAACTGGAAGTTCGAAGGGGTGTTCGGCACCTATGACAAGGCCTCCGCACAACGAGGTTTTCAGGTGTTTCAAGAGGTTTGTGCCGCTTGTCACTCGGCCAAGTATATTGCCTTTTACAATTTAGGCGACAAAGGCGCGCCGTTTTATGACCCGGCCTATCCCAACTCAAATGATAATCCAGTGGTCAAGGCCATTGCCAAACAGTTCACCGTCACGGCGGGCCCGGATAGTAGCGGCGATATGTTCGAGCGCCCGGGAACTTCAGCGGATAAAATCCCAGCACCCTTTGCCAATGAAATGGCAGCAATGGCGGCAAATAGTGGGGCATTTCCACCAGATTTATCATTGATCACGCGGGCTAGGTACAATGGCTCAAACTATTTATATTCATTGCTTACCGGCTATAAAGACGCACCTGAGGGTGTTCAATTATCGGCAGGGATGAGTTATAATCCGTATTTTACCGGCGGCAATCAAATGGCAATGGGCGCGCCCTTCATTGATGGCTTGGTTGAATATACCGATGGCACGACGGCCAGCGTCGAGCAAATGTCCCGCGACGTTACCGAGTTCCTAACCTGGGCCGCTGACCCAAAAATGGAACAACGTAAGGGGACCGGTTTAATGGTGATGATCTATTTGTTCTTGTTGTCATTATTGCTGTACGGCTCCTATCGCGCCGTATGGCGGGACGTGAAGCACTAAGGCGGGTTTCTTTTTGCTTGAAAAGCAACCGCTCGACGGCTGCGTCACGTCTGTACCTCCATCAAGAGGGAGGACAAGAAGGGACCGGGGTGTGGGAATAGGATTGCTGTATCAGCCTACTATCGAGTATGCCGGGTTCTTGCTTAAAAAGCACCCCCTCCGACGGCTTGCGGGTGCGGGGTCACAAATCTCTGTCTAACCTCAGCGCTCCCACGCCAATAATCACGAAGAAAAACCAGCACCGGCGCAACCGGGTTTGCCAGTTTTTACCATTGACGTTGACGTAAGGGGGATGTAGCTTTCATCCCATGGATCAATGGGATGCCAAAATACGAAACTATTCAATCAGCGAGTTGGCATCTGAGTTTGGTGTCACGGCGCGGACGTTACGCTTTTATGAAGACAAAGGATTGCTTAACCCAAAGCGTTCCGGGCAAATGCGGATTTATTCAGGCGCAGATCGGGCAAGACTACGGTTGATTTTGCGTGGCAAGCGGGTTGGTTTCACCCTCGAAGAAATTCGTGAAATGATGGAATTGAAAACCCTAGATGCTGGAGGAACGGTTCATTTAAGCGTTTCATTACAACGGTTTCGCAATCAGATTAACACGCTCAAACAACAGCGTTCTGACATTGAGTTGTCGATTGCCGAGCTAGAGGCCGGTTGCGCGTGGTTGGAGGCCAAAATGATTAACCGCGAGCCATCGGAGGAAATTAAACAAAGCGCCAGAGCTTTTGAAGCTTTGGCCCTAGCCAGATTAGAACATTAACCATTAGGGGAGGCTAAAATGCCCGTATATTCACCACCAGTTCGCGACATGAAATTTCTGCTCAACGAAGTCCTTGAAATTTCACAATATAGCGCATTGCCAAGATTTGAAGAAGCGCCACAAGATCTGGCCGATGCCATTTTGGAGGAGGCCGCTAAATTTGCCGAAGGGGTATTACAGCCGCTAAACATGGTTGGCGACACCCACGGCTGTACCCGCAATGCCGATGGTTCGGTCACCACCCCGCCGGGGTTCAAACAAGCTTTTGATCAATTTGTCGAAAATGGCTGGCCATTGCTAACGGCTGAAACAGAATATGGTGGCCAGAACTTACCCAGTGTGCTCGGCATTGCGGTTTCAGAAATGATCAGCTCGGCAAATATGTCGTTTGCCATGTATCCGGGCCTGACCCGTGGGGCGGTTGAGGCAATACTCGCCGGTGGTACGCCGGAGCAAAAAGAAAAATACCTGCACAAAATGACCTCATGTGAGTGGGGTGGGACGATGAATTTGACCGAATCCCATTGCGGGACCGACTTAGGCCTGCTCAAATCGAAAGCGGTGCCACAGGCTGATGGTTCGTATAAAATCACCGGCGAGAAAATATTCATTTCCTCTGGCGAGCATGATCTAACCGATAATATTATTCACATGGTATTGGCCCGCATCGAAGGCGCACCCGAAGGCACCAAGGGAATATCCTTGTTCATTGTACCCAAAGTGATGGTCAATGATGACGGCAGTTTGGGCGAGCGCAATTCGATGATTTGTAGCTCGATTGAGCACAAAATGGGTATTCACGGCAACTCGACCTGCACCCTTAATTTTGATGAGGCTACTGGCTATTTGATCGGCGAAGCAAACAAAGGCTTGCGGTTGATGTTCGTGATGATGAACGCGGCGCGTTTGGGCACCGGCATGCAAGGCCTGTGTCAGGCCGAGGCCGCGTATCAAAACTCGTTGGCCTACGCCAAAGAGCGCTTGCAAGGACGTTCGCTCACCGGCCCGAAAAATCCTGATGGTCCGGCCGATCCGTTGATTGTGCATCCTGATGTGCGCCGAATGTTATTGGAACAAAAAGCTTTTGCCGAGGGCGCGCGGGCGTTTTTATACTGGATGGCGCTGCACGGCACCCTTGAGGACGTATCCGATGATGATGCAACCCGCGAAAAAGCCGGTGATTATATGGCGTTACTGACCCCAGTGGTCAAAGCTTATATCACCGAAGGCGGCTATAAAGGTGCCACCAATGGTCAGCAAATTTTTGGTGGCCATGGTTATATTGAAGAAAGTGGCATGTCCCAATTTGTGCGCGATGCTCGAATTGCCATGATCTATGAAGGTGCCAACGGAGTGCAAGCGCTAGACTTGGTCGGCCGCAAATTGGCCATGCATGGCGGGCGGCCATTGTTCTCGTTTATTGCAGAGCTGGACGCATTTATGGCTGACAATCAGGGCGATGCCGAACTGGAACCATTTTTGGATGGCTTAAAAACTGGCCGCGAAAACTTGAATGAAGCAACGACGTGGTTGATGGAAAATGGCCTTAGTAATTTTGACAATGCCGGGGCTGGTTCTCATGATTTCTTGCAATTGGTGGGCTTGACTTGTTTTGCTTATATGTGGGCGAAAATGGCCAAAGCAGCCTTGGCCAAAGCGGACAGTGATGACCCGTTTTATGCCAATAAATTGCTGACCGGTAGGTTCTTCTTGGCGCGGGTACTGCCAGAAATTGGCGGGCATTTGGCCAAGATTAAATCTGGGGCTGAACCATTGATGACAATGAGTGCTGACGGGTTTTAATCATGGAGCAAGCTCTCAACTTCCCCAATCCAAGTTGGTACGCCGAAGAAGATATCAATATTTTTCGCGAAGCGGCATTTGAGTTTTATTCTCGCGAATGCACCCCTCATGCCGAACGCTGGCGCGAAGCCGGGATTGTGGATCGCGAGGCGTGGAATATGGCCGGAAAAATGGGCATGTTATGCGTCTCCATGCCCGAAGAATACGGCGGTGGCAATGGTGACTATCGTCATGAGATGATCGTCATGGAAGAACTGGTGCGGGCCAAGGTCGAGGGGTTTGGGATATCGCTACACAATGCGATTGTCGCCCCGTATATCCTGCATTACGGCACCGATGAGCAAAAACAAAAATGGTTGCCGCGTCTGGCCAGTGGCGAGCTGGTTGCCGCGATTGCGATGACCGAACCGGGTACCGGCTCCGATCTGCAAGGGGTGAAAACCCGAGCCCGTAAATCCGGCAATGGCTATGTGCTCAATGGCTCAAAAACCTTCATCACCAATGGTGGCACTGCCAATTTAATTGTCGTCGTCGCCAAAACGGGCGAGGAAGACGGGGCCAAGGGTGTATCGTTAATGGTGGTTGAAACCGATGGTTTGGACGGGTTTGAGCGCGGCCGCAATCTCGATAAAATCGGCCAGCATGCCCAAGATACTTCCGAGCTGTTCTTTGAAGATGTACAATTGCCTGCCGACAGCATGTTGGGCAGCGAAGAAGGCCAAGGTTTTGTCCAGCTCATGCAGCAATTACCGCAAGAGCGCCTGAACGTCGCGGTGAGCGGTGTGGCGATGATGGAATACGCCCTACGCGAGACCATTTCTTACGTCAAAGAACGAAATGCCTTTGGCAAGCCGTTAATCGCGTTTCAAAATACCCAGTTCAAATTGGCCGAATGCAAAACCAAAGCCACGATCGCCAAGGCATTTGTCTATGATTGCGCGGCAAAATTGCTCAAGGGCGAGCTCGATACGGCCACGGCGAGCATGGCTAAATATTGGGTATCCGACACCGCGAACCAAGTGATTGACGAGTGTCTGCAATTGTTTGGCGGCTATGGTTATATGAACGAATACCCAATTGCGCGGCTGTGGGCGGATGCCAGAGTGCACCGGATTTACGGCGGCACCAACGAGATCATGAAGCTGGTGATCGCAAGGACTTTATAACTGATGTATGCGCCAACGGCATTTTATAATTATCAAACAAGAACCGGAGACCTTTCCAATGACTGAAGCTTATATTTATGACGCGATACGAACCCCGCGCGGCAAAAAGAAAAAGGGCTCGCTAAACGAGATCACAGCTTTGGCGCTGGCCAGCCAGCAATTACAAGCCATTCGAGACCGGAACGAGTTGGATACCAGCTTGGTTGATGATGTGATCATGGGATGCGTCACCCCCATTGGCGAAGAAGGCGCAAATATCGCACGCACCGCGGTGATTGAGGCGGGGTATGCCGAGACCACGGCTGGCTATCAGATCAATCGGTTTTGCGCCTCTGGGTTGGAAGCGGTCAATGTTGCCGCCGCCAAAGTAATGTGCGGCGAAGCGGACATGGCCATTGGCGGCGGTGTTGAGAGCATGAGCCGGGTGCCGATGGGATCGGACGGCGGCGCGATGGGTGTTGATCCGTCCATTTCGTTTGACCATATGATTGTCCCCCAAGGCATTGGCGCAGATATGATTGCCACGATTTACGGATTTTCCCGTGATGATGTCGATGCCTATGCGGTGGAGAGCCAAAAGCGCTCGGCGCAAAGCTGGAAAGAAGGCCGGTTTGCCAAATCGGTAGTGCCGGTAAAAGATCAGCTTGGGTTAATGATTTTGGATCATGACGAACACATGCGTCCCGGTACGGATATGCAAAGCCTTGGCGGATTAAACTCGGCGTTTAAAGGTTTGTCGGACTTTGTTGGTTTCGAGAACGTCGCCATCCAAAAATACCCCGAAGTTGAAGCGATCAACTTTGTTCACACCGGCGGCAATTCTTCCGGGATTGTCGATGGGGCCGCCGCCGTCTTGGTTGGCTCCAAAGAGGCAGGCATACGAACTGGCTTGAAACCACGCGCCCGTATTCGGGCAATGGCCAGTATTGGCTCGGAGCCCACCATCATGCTCACCGGTCCCGTAGCAGTAACCGAAAAAGTACTGAAAAAAGCTGGCATGAGCATTGAAGATATTGATCTCTTTGAGCTGAACGAAGCTTTCGCTTCCGTTGTATTGCGCCATATGCAAGCGTTCAATATCGACCACGCTAAAATGAATGTCTGCGGCGGCGCAATCGCGATGGGCCATCCCTTGGGCGCCACCGGTGCAATGGTTTTGGGCACTGTGTTGGACGAATTAGAACGCACCGGAAAATCCACGGCTTTGGTTACGCTTTGTGTCGGTGGTGGCATGGGCACCGCAACCATTATCGAAAGAGTGTAATAGGTGAGGGCGAGCGGCCTTCGCAATTCTAAATTAAAAATAACAGGAACAAACCAATGAAACATTTTACTCTTGAGATCGACAAAGACGGTATTGCGCTGATCACGTTCGACAGTCCGAATGTCACCATGAACTTGTTGTCTACCGAAGCCTTGCAGGAAATTAGCGAGTGGACAGACGAAATAGCATCCAATGCTGCGATCACCGGTGCCGTGATCACGGGCCAGCCAAATGCGTTTTGTGCCGGTGCCGATTTGTCCGGTTTGGGCGCTATTTTTTCCGAGGTGGAAAAATTAGATCGAAATGAGCGTGCGGCGTTTTTGTACAAGGAATTGTTCCAGATTAACGAGATTTTCCGTAAACTAGAAACCTGTGGCAAGCCCGTGGCGGCAGCGATAAACGGTTTGGCCCTTGGGGGTGGTTTTGAAATTACCTTGGCCTGTCATTACCGGATTGCCTCCAATGATAACCCAAAGCTGAAACTAGGCTTACCCGAAGCCATGGTTGGCGTATTGCCCGGCGGCGGTGGCACCCAGCGCATGCCGCGCTTAATAGGTGCGATGAACGCGTTTGATCTGATGCTGCAAGGCAAGATGATCAATGTCGAAAAAGCGCACACACTGGGTTTGTTGCACGACACATGCCCGGCGGCAGAATTAATTGAAAAAGCCAAAGCCTGGGTCAAAGCCAACCCAGAGGCCAAACAACCATGGGATCAGGACAAATACCGCATTCCCGGCGGTGGCCCCTATCATCCGGCTGGCTATCAAACCTTTGGGGCCGCCTCGCCAATGCTTCGTAAAAACACCTATGGCAATTACCCGGCCCAGCGCTATATTTTGGCCAGTGTCTATGAAGGGTTACAGGTTGATATTGATGCCGGGCTTCGCATTGAATGTCGGTATTTCACCAAATTGATGATGCGCCCCGAAAGTCGTAATATGATCCGTTCGATCTTTTTATCGAAACAAAGCCTGGACAAAGGTGAGGCCAGACCGGCGGGTCAAAGCAAAGGCACGATCGACAAAATTGCGGTTATCGGCGCTGGGTTTATGGGGGCCGGTGTTGCTTATGTGTCGGCGATGTCGGGTATTGATGTGGCCATCATTGACGTTGATCAAGCGGCGGCTGACAAGGGCAAGGAATTTACCGCCACCGAAGTGGCCAAGCGGGTTGGATGGGGCAAGATGACCCAAGAAAAAGCCGACAGTATTTTAAACCGCATTACCGCCACCACCGATTATGGCGTGATGGGGGATGTTGATCTGGTGGTCGAGGCGGTATTTGAAAGCCGGGAATTAAAAGCCAAAATCACCAAAATGGCCGAAGAAGTATTGCCGAAAACCGCCATTTTTGGCTCGAACACATCGACCTTGCCGATCACCGGTTTGGCCGAAGCTAGCCAGCGCCCGGAAAACTTTATTGGTATTCATTTCTTCTCGCCAGTTCATAAAATGATGTTGGTCGAGCTGATCGTCGGTGAAAAAACTTCCGATTATGCCATTAGCCGCGCGTTGGATTTTGTCACTCGGATTAAAAAAACCCCGATTGTGGTTTCTGATACCCGTGGCTTTTATGCCAATCGCTGTGTGATGCGTTATATTGAACAAGGCATGGGGTTGTTGTCCGAAGGGGTAAAACCAGCCTTGATTGAAAACGCGGCGCGAATGGCCGGAATGCCGGTTGGCCCGCTTAGCTTACAAGACGAAGTGGCGATTGATCTGGGCTATAAAATATTAAAACAAACCGAGGAAGACCTAGGGGCGGATGCGATCAAAGGCCCCACCGCGCCCATTATCCGCTCGATGATCGAAAATCACGACCGCAAGGGCCGCAAAAACAGCAAAGGTTTTTACGACTATCAACCGGACGGCTCCAAACGACTATGGCCGGGATTGTCGGAATTTGCCCCAAAATCCGGTTTGGCCGAGCCACAAGTGTCACCGGCTTATATCAAAGACCGATTGCTGGTTGCGATGGCATTAGAGGCGGCGCGTTGTATGGAAGAAGGCATTGTCCAAGACCCCCGCGAGGCCGATGTTGGCTCGATCTTAGGTTGGGGCTTTGCGCCTTATACCGGTGGGGTGTTGTCGTATATTGACACCATGGGTGCGGCCGTATTTGTCGCCCGCGCTGATGAACTGGCGGCGGAAACTGGGAGTGCTTATCTGGTGCCGGAGCTGCTTCGGGACATGGCCAAAAACGGCGAGACATTTTACGGACGCTTCGGCACAGCAAAGGCGGCGTAAAGGGACATGCCGTACCAACTTATCGGCGCGCCATTATCGCTCTATTCTGGCAAAATACGTGGGTATTTGCGCTGGAAAAATGTGGCGTATGCAGAAGTGTTATCCACCGCTGAGGTGTACAAAGCCCAAATCATGCCCCGTGTGGGTTGGCCGGTGATCCCAGTTTTGATCACGCCTGATGATGAAACGGTGCAGGATACTTCGGACATGATTGACTTTGTCGAAAATGCCGAAGCTGGGCCTTCGGTGTATCCGGCTGGAGCCGTGCAAAAACTGGCGGCATTGATCCTAGAATTGTTTGGCGATGAATGGTTGTTGATCGCTGCCATGCATTACCGGTGGCAGTATAATGAGGATTTTGTGTATCAGGAGTTTGGCAATACGGCAGTGCCCAAATTGCCCAAGGCCGAACGGTATGACATTGGCAAACAGCGGGCCGAAAAATTCAAAGGCTCTTTGCCGTTTTTGGGGATTACCCCGGCGACCGCTCCGGCCATTGAAAAAACCTATGAAGCGTTCTTGCGAGCGTTTGATATCCATTTAGCGGCACATGATTTTTTGTTGGGTAGCCGCCCTAGCATCGGTGATTTTGGTTTGTTGGGGCCGCTGTATGCCCATAATTATCGCGACCCAGCTTCCGGTGCGCTCATGGAAAAATTGGCACCAAGGGTGACGGCCTGGTGTCGAAATACCCACGCGCCGCAACATCCATTGAGCGGTGATTTTTTGCCGGATGACCAGATACCGGAAACGTTGATCCCCATATTGCAACTATTTGCGGGCGAGCATTTGCCGATTTTGGTGAGTACCTTGGCCGAAACCCAAAAATGGGTGCAGGACAATCCGGGTACCACCGAATTACCCCGCGCCGTTGGCTTTCACAAATACCGGATTGGCGGCATAGAAGAGGACCGCGCCGTGTTTCCATATTGCTTGTGGATGTTGCAACGGGTGTTGGATCATTTGGCCACACTGTCTGGGGCGAAACGCCAAGCTGCCGATGGGTTTTTGGAGCGTATTGGGGCAGGTGAGCTATCAAATATGCAAATTTTACCGCGCTTGGCTCGTAAAAATTTCAAGCTGGTGCGGGTATGAAGCCCCTGCCGGAGCGCATTACCGGTTTGCGCCAAATTGCCAGCCAATATGACGCATTGCTTTGTGATGTATGGGGGGTGATCCATAATGGGCACCAACCGTTTACCACCAGTGTCGCTGCGTTGGTCGAGTTTCGAGCCAAACAAGGCCCCGTGGTGTTGATCACCAATTCACCGCGCCCGTCCAGCCAAATACCAGCGCAATTTGAGCATGTTGGTGTCGGGTTAAACTGCTTTGATGCGATCATTACCTCCGGCGATGCCACCCGTGCAGCATTACAAGCGCGAGCACCGGGGCCGGTTTATATTCTTGGCCCAGCCCGCGATTTACCGTTGTATGACGGTTTGGGCCTGGATGCGGTGGCAATAGAGGATGCCAAATTTATTTCCTGTACGGGTTTGGTCTATGACCGCGATGAGACACCGGATGACTATCAGGAATTATTGGCACAAGCCTTGGCCTTGGGCCTGCCGATGGTTTGCGCCAATCCAGATATCGAAGTGATGATCGGCAATCAGCGGGTATGGTGTGGTGGCGCATTGGCGCAAATGTACGCGCAATTGGGCGGCGAGGTGCAGTATGCTGGCAAGCCGCATCAACCGATTTATGATTTATGTTTTGCGGCGATCACCGAGTTAACTGGCAAAGCTGTTGATAAGACAAGAGTGTTGGCCATTGGCGATGGCATTGGCACCGATATTGCCGGTGCCGAGTCCGCCGGCATTGACAGCTTGTTTGTCGCCACCGGTATTCACGCCAGTGCATTAGATGAAACCGGTACGCTAAATACTGAACAATTGGCCCGTGATTTGGCCGCCCAAAACACCAAAGCTCGCTATGGCGCGTCTGGTTTGGTTTGGTAGAGGCAGGCGAACACGCCACTGGTTTGTGGATGTAGTTCGGGGTTCATTTTCCCAAAAAAACTGGACCCCGCATCGAGTGCGGGGACCGGTGTTATTATGTTCACAATCTTCTAGCACCAGTCCCCGGGTTTAATCCGGGGTCCAGCTCTTTGTGCAACATGAAATATTTTCTAAAAGGCTGAACCCCCCGAACAAGTCGGGGGGTGACAAATGAGGGGGTGGAAGGCCGGGAGCCGACGATGAACCGTTAGTGGACGGTTGGTAAATTTACTTCTAGCTCTGCGGGGCCGTGTTCGGATAATTGTTGTACTTTTAACAGGGCTTTGACTTCGTCTGTGTTGGCTAAGACGTGTAATTTGGACAGTACGGACACGGCCTCTGCGGAGATACCAAATATGTCAAACAATTGTTCCAACTGGCTTTGTGGGGCCGGGAATCTTTTTAGCAATATTTGGTCGCTGTCGCTCAAACCAATGAGCTCTTTGGTTTTTGCTATCGCAGTTTCATAACCACCCAGTTCATCAACGAGGCCAAGTTCCAAAGCCTGTCGGCCCGTCCAAACTCGACCTTTGGCGATTTCCAGTACCCGCTCAATGGGTAAATTTCGACCGGCGGCGACCTTACTGGTAAAGTCTTCATAGGTGTCAGCCATGCCCGCACGAAACGCGGCGCGTTGGCTTTCAGTAAAACTAGTGGTGGCTGAATAGGCACCGGCGTACTCGCCACCGACGCTAAGCTGTTCGACATTATAGCCAACCAGATCAAAGGTTTCGTCGAGGACGATCTTGCCGCCCAAAACCCCGATGGAACCGGTAATGGTGGTTGGATAGGCGATAATGGCATCCGCACCGGCAGCAAGATAATACCCACCGGATGCAGCAACTTGACCCATGGATACAATAATTTTTTTGTCTTTGGCTTTGGCTCGCTCAATGGCGTGCCAAATTTGATCAGAAGCAATTGCCGAACCGCCGGGTGAATTTACCCGGATCAAAATCGCTTTTACTTTGTCATTCTTAGTGGCATCAATAATGGCTTGTGCCATTTGGTCCGAATAAATACCAGTATTGCCGGCAAACGGATTGCCGCCACCGCCTTGGCCGGTGACAATTGCGCCTTCGCCTTCGATCAAAGCAACCATTGGGTATTGACCCGAAGGCGTGCTTGGCCCGACATAATCGTCAAGTTCAACCATTTGAGCATTTCCGGCCCGCAGTAATGCGGCTTCTTTGGCTTCGATCACATGGCCTAATTTGTCGGCCAATCCAAACTCCACCGCGTGTTCTGCCGATAAAGGAGCCATGTCGGTTAGGGCTTGTAAGGCGGTCCGGGTCATGCCGCGATCTTCGGCGATCTGGTCCATTGCGCTATCAAATATGGAAGTAATCCACGAAAGTGTCGCGGTGCGATGCGCCTCGGTAAAGGTTTTTTGGGTATAGCTATTGGCCGCGCTTTTATATTCGTAAAACTGTTCAAACTCTGGTTTGGCTTTGAGTTTTTCAAAAACTCCGCCATAAAATGCAGTTTCGGTGGCCAATCCGGTGGCGGCAAACGACGCAGTACCTTGGAGCCAGAGCTCATCGACGGCACTGACTGAGAGATACGAAGTTACCGATGTGCCTTCAAACCCTTGGGCATGGGCGATGACAAACTTGCCGGCCCCGCGAAATTGCTGGATGGCGGTGCGAATTTGTTCGGCTTGTACCGGACCCATGCCATATGGATTGGCGCGGATGAACAATCCTTTGACCCGTTCATCACGCTGGGCCGTCGCAAGTGTATCGACCAAACCCAACAAGGACGGGGTTTCTTGGAACAGGCCGACTTGTGGTTGATCCGTCATGCCGGAACGCAAATCAATCCGTAAAACTTGGGAATTACCCTGCGACTTGGCATTTTTGTCGTTCGAGGAAAGCGCTGCGGCCACCCCGATAGCAATGATTAAAAACAAAGTGATAAAAAAGAGTAAGAAAAATCCAACCACGACACCGGCGACTGTGATAAAAAATTGTTTCATAAGACTCTCTCGTTTGGTTAACCAAGGGATTGGCGTTGCTACATAATCTCTGTATAGACAAGTTTTATCGAAAAACAATATGAAATACCAGATATCAATAAAATGTGATGGTCAGATCCGCTCGCACATGCTGAAGCTATACATTCATCCAGTGAGCGATATGCTAGGGACAAGTTTAAGAAAATGAGTGCCGTGACGTATTTCACCAAAATATTTGCAATATACTCAAAATACCGAATTCATCGGTATTTTGAGTATAGCTTTCTTTGCTCTGCATCAACGTATCCAAAAACCGGTACCCACTTTTTGGGTCGTCTTTGCTCTCCATCAACGTATCCAAAAACCGGTGCCCACTTTTTGGGTCGTCTTTGCTACCCATCAACTTATCCAAAAACCGGTGC
>JAESUG010000056.1 GCA_016763185.1 Robiginitomaculum sp.
CGATGGCCAAGCCGAGGCCGGCGCCGCCGGTTTCGCGGTTGCGGGAGGTCTCTAATCTGGTAAACGGCTCGAACACTCGTTCCATGTCGGCTTCAGCTATGCCGGGGCCTTCATCGTTAATTTCGAAAATGGCTTGCCCGTCGCGCGTGACAAGATTGACCTTGGCATTATGGCCGTAGCGTACTGCATTTTCGATCAAATTTCGTAAAGCTCGTTTCATGGCCAATGGTCTGATGTGAATTTGAATATCCGATATTGGGCCTAAGGTTACCGGTTGATCCATTTCCTTGTATTCGCTCACAACACACCCAGCCAATTGCCCTAAATCGGTAAGCGCGGTCGGCTCATCCGCAGCATCGGCCCGGGCGAAGGCCAATACTGCCTCGCTCATATGTTTCATTTCATCAATGCTGGCCACCAATTTTTCGCGCAAATCTTCATCCTCAACATCTTCGATCCGAAGGCGCATCGAGGTTAGCGGCGTGCGCAAATCATGAGACATAGCGGCCAACATTTGAGTGCGATCGCCAACAAACCGGCTGATTTTGTCGCCCATCTGGTTAAAGGCACGCAAGGCAGCCCGGGTTTCTTTTGGTCCGGTTTCATGTAGCGGCGCTAGTTTCTCGCCGCGCCCCAATTGATCCGCCGCACGGGCCAGCGCCTTTAGGGGTCGGGTTTCCAAGTGCACAACGCTGATCACCACAATTGCCAATAACAATCCGGTCACGAACAATGGCGCCCAATTTTCCCATGAAAACGGGGGAGACTCCAGCCCCGCAACTTTTGCATTTAACCAGCGTCCATCGTCTAATTGGACAGAAAGACCCGTGCTGGCTTCGCGAAATCTATTGCGCGTCTGGCCATCAACAATAACAGATAGCCTACCTATCATTTTGTCAACACTTCGACCACTGGTTCTAATGACGCGCTTTTTTGATTGGATATCAAATGCAGGCGAGCGCCCTGTTTCTTTACTTTCCGCATCTGGTTTTATCCATACCTGCGTTGTGGTTCCTTGATCAGAGTTTGAAGCAAAGAAGTTAGGTGGATGACGCTCAATCACCCGCGCTTTATGTAGAATGCGCATTTTATGTGGAATGGTAAAACCAAACGTGCGCTCACCACCGACTTGAAATGCCATATCATTTGCTGCCGCAGCTTTCATCATTATCGTCCATTGCGTTGGTTCGACATTTTCCAGCACTCGTGCCAACACGATGGCACGGGTTTCAGCGCTTTTGGCAATGACTTCGCGTACTGCGAATTTTCGTTGTTGTTCTTGCACAAAGGTAAAACCCAATTGGACCAGCAATAACGATGCCAGCAACCAGAAGATCAACCTTCCGGCCAGGCTTTGTGGAAACAGTCGGGTCATAGCACCTCCACCTTGGCGGCCAACTTATAGCCATCGCCCCAAATGGTTTGAATCAGTACTGGATTATTGGGTTCACGTTCAATTTTGCGGCGCAACCGCGATATTTGATTATCAATGGCTCGATCAAAAGATTTTGCCAACCGTCCATGGCACAAATCCAACAATTGATCGCGGCTCAATACCGTATTGGCTCTGCTCACCATTGCCCGTAATATTTTATACTCGCCGGTGGATAAAGTAGCAGAGCGGCCATCCGTGCTGATCAGGCTACGTCCCTTTGCCCGCAGCTCCCAACAATCAAAGCGCCAACCGGCGGCATTATCATGGGCTTCGTTGTGCTGTCCATTTACTCCCACGCGGCGCAGTACGGCCCGGATGCGGGCCAATAACTCGCGCGGGTTGAACGGTTTGACCAAATAGTCATCGGCTCCGACCTCCAGACCGACAATCCGGTCAGTTTCTTCGGCCATTGCAGTCAGCAAAATCACCGGCGGGCCATTATTCTCGCGATTGCGCCGACACAAGGTTAAGCCGTCTTCGCCCGGCATCATGATATCCAAAACGATTAGATCAATCGCTTGGTTGCGGATTTTAACCATCATTGAAACGCCATTTTCGGCAACGGTCACCCGAAACCCGTGACGGCCCAAATACCGCGCCAACAGGTCGCGAATATCACGATGATCATCGACTACCAAAATGTGCGGTTCATGGTTCATGCGGTGTTTATACTAGAAAACCAAAGCAAGCGAACATGAAAAACTGTCCATAGTCATCACCAGAACCGGTTTTGGTTACATTTTGCGACAGTTTTTATGGCATCTGCGACAGTTTTTACCGAGATTTATCAAAATTCACAGCTAAGCTTGCTTATTCGAAATTTTGAGGAGTACATCAATATGTCTATTAAAATCCCACTGGCATCCCTGTCAGTTATCGCCGCCCTAATCGCTAGCCCCGCGTTGGCCAAAGAAAAAAAAGTCGTCAAAGAGAAAAGATGTGAAATCATCATCAGCGGTGGCACAATCACCAAGAACGGGGATTGTGATAAAACAACTATGATGCAACTAGATGGTGCAAAAAGTGTCCATAACATGATTGTTCGCCTTGATGATGGCACGCATGGCAAGACAAGCTGGTTTGATGGCGGCAATGGCAGATTATTCTCAGGTCAGGTTTCATTTGGTACCGGTGCCGGAATTTCAATCAACAGGTTCATGATGGACGAAGCGTGGGACACCAATGATGATGCTGAGTATTCCACCGATGAGATCAAAGCGGGAAAAGCCGCAGAACTAGCCAAATATGACAGCAATCGAGATGGCTCGCTAAGCTTGGATGAATATCAAGATTTGTGGCTAGCCAAACAGCGCAACCGCATGGTCGACCGATTTCAAGCGCTGGACGAAGACGGCGATGCCCGCGTCACCAATGAAGAGTTCGCGGCTCGAGCGATTAAAATCAACAAGGTGAAAATTAAAGTAAGTACCCAAGTGAAAAAAATGAAAAAGAGAATGGAAAAGAAAAAGAACTAACCAAATAAGCGCGGGCGAAACCCAAAGAAGGTGCCCCCCCCGTAATTCGCCTGCGCCTGTGCCATTGGCACAAAATAAAACCGCCCAAGGCTCATCAGCTTGGGCGGTTTTTATTGTTGGTTAGTGTAGACTATTTGCCTTGTTGATTACCGAAATAACGGAAGAACTCGGAATTAGGTGACAACACCATGCTGGTTTTGCCATTGGCTAACGCCTTCTCATACGCCTCCATTGAACGATAAAACGCGAAGAACTCTGGATCAGCGTTATACGCAACCGCATAGATTTCGTTTCGCTCCGCATCGCCAGCACCGCGAATACGCGAGCTTTCTTCTTTGGCATTGGCCAAGATCACCCGAACTTCACGATCGGCTTCGGCGCGTAATTTTAGAGCGCGCTCTTCACCTTCAGCTCGGATTTTCGAGGCTTCTTGTTGCCGTTCGGTTTCCATCCGCCGAAATACTTTATCGGCATTTTCCGCCGGTAGATCCGCATGGCGAATTTTTACGTCAATGATTTCGACGCCCAAATTCGCACCCCTGGTTTGGGCCTCTAATTGGTCGCGAATGGCTTCCATCATTTCGACACGATGGCCGGAAACGATCTCGGCACTATTACTGCCGCCCAATACGCTTTTTACCGAAGCTTCTAAAAATGGGGTCATCCGCAATTCAGCACCGCGAACCGTCGTTACCCGTTGAAAGAACAACAAAGGGTCGGCAATACGGTATCTGGCGAACACATCGACCACCAACCACTCTTGATCAGCCGCCAATATCTGTTTCGCCGGTACATCCAGCATCAAGTTCCTGCGGTCAAAAAGGACCACATTATCCCACGGATATTTGAATTTTAAGCCCGGCTTGTCGTCGCCGCCCCATGCGTGTTTGACCTCAACAATTTGACCAAATCGCAATACCAAGGCTTGTTCACGTTGATCGACAGTAAACGTCACGGTTCTGATCAACATAACCATGCCAAAAATCAGCAGAATTACCAAAGGTAAAGTTAAACGTTTCATGATTATTGCCCTCTGGCTCTACTGGTTAATTCATTGAGCGGTAAATAAGGTACGACACCGCCGGTGCTGCTCGGATCAAGTAAGATTTTTTCAGAATTTTCCAACACTTGCTCCATGGTTTCCAAATACATTCGTTGGCGGGTTACTTGTGGTGCCAATTTGTATTCTTGATGAACCAATGTAAATCTAGCTGCCTCACCCTTGGCTTCAGCTACTCTGGCCTCTTTATAAGCTTCGGCCTCTTGTAGCAATCGTTGCGCGTCACCGCGCGCCTTTGGCACCACATCATTACGATATGCTGTGGCCACATTGACCGTGGTTTCGGCATCTTGCGCCGCATTTACCACGTCACGAAACGCATCATTGACCCGGCCCGGCGCTTGGCTACGTGCCAACTGAACTTGGGTGACTAAAATACCGGCACCGTAACTATCCATAATAGCTTGGATATTATCACGTGCTTCGTCTTCGATTTGACCGCGACGACCGGTAATAATGTCTTGTAGATCATTTTTACCAACGATCTCGCGCATCGCACTTTCCGCAACCGCCTTTAGGGTGAATTCTGGCCGTTCAATATTGAACAAATAAGCTTGCGCTTCTTTGATCTGCCAAAATACCGAAAATCCCAGCTCGACGATATTTTCATCGCCGGTCAGCATCAAGCTTTCACCGGGAATACTGCGCTCTGTGCCATTGGCTTTGCTAAAGCCCACATCAATTTGATGCGCCGCTGTTACTTTTGGTTTGAGCACGGTTTCAAATGGAATTGGTAATTTGAAATGAAATCCCGGTGCTTCGGTTCGCGTGTAGGCGCCAAAGCGTAAAATCACGCCCTCTTCATCGGCCTCGGCCACATACCAGCCGGAACCGGGCATAATCACCCATAACAAAGCACCCAATACCAGAAATACGCCAATGCCGAAACCGCCAAGACGACCCCCGCCTTTGCCTTTTCCACCACCGCCGCCGCCAAACACACCGCCAAAGCGATTTTGTAGGTTACGCATCATTTCGTCGATATTTGGTGGCTCGTCACCACCGCCAGAACCCCACGGTCCTTTGTCACCAGAACCGGGTTTTTGCCCCCACGGTCCGTCGCCATCACCATTTTGTTGATTATTCCAGGCCATATATTTCCACTCTTTTGCTTGAATCAGTTGTATACTAACACGATATGTGGCGAATATTGACACAAGTTGCAAGCAGGATCGGACAAATGACAGATAAATTAACGCTCAAAGTCGAAAAACAGTTACGAAAGGTCAAATATCCAGATTCTGGCGGTAATATTTTAGATGCTGGAATTGTCCAAGGACTAACGGTCAAAGATGACCGAGTGGGCTTTGCCATCCAAACCAGCCGCGAAATGGCCGATGCGATGGAAACCATTCGGGCCGAAGCTGAAAAGGCGGTTCGTAGCGTCCAGGGCATCAACGCGGTTACTGCCGTACTCACCGCCCACAATGAAACGCCCAGCGCACCAGCTCCGAACAAACGCCCGCCGATGAGTGGCCGTCATGGCATACCGCCGCCGCCCACCCCAAAAGACTTGGCCGGCGTTGGCGCAGTCATCGCCGTTGCTTCGGGCAAAGGCGGTGTTGGCAAATCAACCATTGCCGCAAATCTGGCCGTGGCCTTAGCACAAAAAGGCAAGCGGGTCGGACTGATGGATGCGGATATTTACGGCCCCTCTGCGCCGATATTGTTTGGCCTGAGCGGACAAAAGCCCAAATTGAACAAAGACAATAAAATCATCCCACTCGAAGCCTTTGGGGTCAAAGTCCTGTCAATGGGTTTTATGATAAGCGATGGCCAAGCGGTGATCTGGCGCGGGCCGATGATTATTGGCGCCTTGCAACAAATGTTTTCCGATTGCGATTGGGGCGAGTTGGACGTGTTGGTGGTCGACATGCCGCCCGGCACCGGAGACGCGCAATTGACCTTGGTGCAAACCGTGACGTTGGCCGGCGCCGTGATCGCGGCCACCCCCCAAGAAGTAGCCCTCGCCGATGTCCGGCGCGGGGTCAGCATGTTTCGCAAAGCCAATGTACCGGTCCTGGGCGTGATTGAAAACATGTCCGGCTATACTCACCCGGTCACCGGCGAGCGCATTGATATTTTTGGGCATGGCGGCGCCAAACGCACCGCCAAAGAACTAGAAACCCCGTTTTTGGGCGAAATCCCCCTAGACCCAATGTTACGCGAGGCCTCCGATGCCGGTAAACCGGTCGCCACCGACCCAAACAGTCCTTTGGGTGCGGTATTCGCCAAACTAGCCGATGATATATTGGCCGCGATTTAGTTCACACAATCTTTGTCAGCCCACAACACTCTCCCGCCTGTCACCCCACGACACCCACCACCTGTCACCCCCCGAACAAGTCATGGGGTGACAGGTAATGGGTAGTCGGAGGGTGACAGATAGTGGGTAGTTGTGGGGTGACAGTTATCATGACTATTCGTCAGTCCTCGACTGCAATCCGCTCAAATACTTGCGTAACAAAGGCAAAGTCATCGCGCTCCGAAGCCATAAAGGGTTGTTGCTCGCGCAATCGCCATTCGCTCTTATCAAGCTTTGGAAAAAATGTATCGCCATCTGGATTGGCTTGCACTCGTGTTAGATAGACCCGGTCGCACATGGGCAATGCTTTGCGATATATGGTTTCGCCGCCAATGATCATGGCTTCACCAACATTGGCGGCTAATAACCGGCCATGTTCAATCATTTCCGCTAATGTATCAAACATAATGGCACCTTGCGCAACAAAGCCCGGATTGCGGCTTAACACCAAATTTGGACGGCCCGGCAATGGTTTTACCGGTAGTGATTCCCAGGTTTTTCGCCCCATTAACACCGGCTTACCCAAAGTAACACGTTTGAAATATGCCAAATCCGAGCCTAATCGCCACGGAATATCGCCACCCAAACCAATGACATGATTTTCGGCGGCGGCAACAATAAGGGAAAGTTTGACTTTGTTTGACATAAGATTTTGTTGTAATAGAGCAGAAGAAAAGGAGCCTATCATGGGTCAGCATCTCGACAAACTATTATCGTTCAAATGGACAATTGTTTATGTTGCCCTCATTCCATTTGTGAACTGGTCGTTCACATGGGCACCAAATATCGAATTATTCCCCGGCTGGGCGTTTAATCCGGTCACAATTGTCACCGGCCTGGTGTTGGTGGTTCGCGATTTTGCCCAACGCGAGGTTGGCCACAAAGTCCTCATCGCCATGATGATCGGTTTGGCAATTACCGTTGTGCTGGCTGGCCCGCGTTTGGCGCTGGCTTCGGGCGCGGCGTTTGCCATTTCTGAATTGGTCGATTGGTTGTTGTTCACGTTTACGCGGTTTCGGCTTTCAACACGGGTGTTTTTGTCGAGCCTGATCGCGGCCCCGATTGATAGTGTGGTGTTCTTGGTTGGTGCGGGGTTCTTTACCGTCGCCAACGCGGTGATGTCGGTATTGGGTAAAATGGTCGGCGCAGTGGTTGTAGCTTTAGTGGTACGAAAACAAGAAAATCAAACCGCTACCGCTGCTTTGATGTGAGGCTGTGGGTCATAACCTACCAGCTCAAAATCATCATAGGTGAAGTCAAAAATATCCGTAATATTCGAGTTCAGTTTCATTTTAGGCACTGCGCCTGGTGTTCGGGTTAGTTGTATTTTGGCTTGCTCTTGATGATTAAGATACAGGTGTAAATCACCAAAACTAATGATAAATTCACCAGGTTTCAATCCGGTAACTTGCGCCATCATCATGGTTAGCAACGCATAAGAAGCAATATTAAACGGAACCCCTAAGAAAATATCCGCCGAGCGCTGATAGAGCTGGCATGACAATCTACCATCGGCCACAAAAAACTGAAACAAGCAATGACATGGCGGCAATGCCATTTTATCCAAAACACCGGGGTTCCATGCCGTGACAATGTGGCGGCGCGAATTAGGATTGGTTTTAATTTGCTCGATAACCTCGGTAATTTGATCAATCACCCGACCATCTGAACTTACCCATTTGCGCCATTGCTCGCCATAGACCGGGCCAAGTTCACCGTCATCATCGGCCCATTTATCCCAAATCCGCACGCCGTTTTCAGTTAAATATTTGATATTGGTATCGCCAGTCAAAAACCATAACAGCTCGATAATGATCGAACGCACGTGCAGTTTCTTGGTGGTCAGCACCGGAAAACCACTGTCTAGATCAAAACGCATTTGCCGGCCAAATACGCCGATGGTTCCGGTGCCGGTCCGGTCATCCCGGACAGTTCCGTTTTTCACAACATCGGCCAAAAGATCGAGATATTGCTGCATTGGGGGGCACCTTGGCTGTTGGTTTACCTTGTGTAGCTGATTCTTTGCCCCTTAGCAGAAGATTTTCGCACCCTCATACCTATCATTGGCGCCTCTTACGCTTGCATCTGTATTAACAATGTCATCAGCAACGGGGCCAGCGCCAACAAAATCACGTATTCTATACCAAATCTCTGATTGCTTCGAAATGCCTTCAAGCATTTGTCAGCATCATCAAAATCAGTGTTAAATGCTTGATTTGACAAATTTAACGTCAATAAGCCCGTCGCCAGAAATACCGCATAATCTGCTTGTTTTTGCAAATCAACCTCCAAGCTGCCCGCCTGTGTGATACCGGCTAGCATTAACAAGCCTAAGCAAATAAAATAGATGACCGCAATCGCCCATTTCGAGTGTTTGCCGAACAATCTAGCCGTTGATTTAACCCCGATCAGCGCATCATCTTCACGGTCTTGATGGGCATAAATGGTGTCATAACCCAAAGTCCAACAGGCCAACCCCGCATACAACCACAATGCTGGACTGGTTAGCTCACCACTAACTGCCACAAAACCAACCAACGCCCCCCAGTTAAACGTCAACCCTAGCCAGGCTTGCGGCCACCAGGTAATGCGCTTCATTACCGGATATAATGCCACCAATGGCAAAGCGCTGATTGCCACCCATTTCGCCATGTCCGGCAAGCACAACCAGACCGCAAACCCAAATGCACCCTGCGCCACCAAAAACCAGATGGCTTGGCGCAAGGTGATGGTACCTATGACCAAGGGCCGGTTGCGGGTGCGGGCAACTTTTGCATCCAAATCACGGTCTAAAATATCATTATAGGTACACCCCGCCCCGCGCATCAACAACGCCCCCACGCCGAACAAAATCGCCAACCACAAATCTACCCAGTTCCAACTTTGATCTAAATTGGCCAAGGCCATCCCGGCCCAGCATGGAATAACCAATAACCAAAAACCAATCGGCCGGTCATATCGTGCCAATTGCAAAAAGGGCCGTGCCCACACCGGCGCAAGGGTTTGCACCCAATGGCTTGTGTCGGCATCCTTGATATGATCTGAGTGTTTTTCCATCGCACCCACTTGCAACCAAAAAATAAGCAACCGTCAAGCCATGCAGCACATTCCACGCCTTTTTGTTGAAAATGATTTGTTTTTGCAGGCCGAATTGCAATTGAACCGGGAACAATCGCAATACCTAACGAAGGTCATGCGCCAACGTATCGGTGCCCATGTGCGCATATTCAATGGCCGCGACGGTGAATGGCAAGGCCAGATCACTGATATCGGTCGTCATCACGTGGTTTTGGTGACGACCGCACAGCTAAAAGAACAAACCATTTGCCCAGACATTGAGCTGGTATTCGCGCCGATCAAACGGGCTAGACTGGAATGTATCGTCGAAAAATCCACAGAACTGGGCGTGCGCCATTTGGCACTGGTTCGCACCGAATATACCCAACAAAAATCCACACGATTTGAACGCCTACAAACCATCATCCGCGAAGCCGCCGAACAAACCGAACGATTGGATCTACCCAGCCTTGCCGCCGAAACACCGTTGGCCCATTGGCTGCAAACCCGTGACAGCAACCGGACTTTGATTTTCTGCGACGAAAGTGGCGCTGACACCGGCACTGGCACCACCCCCATCCATGCCGCCATCTGCGCCCTGCCCGCCGCATCCAGCCTAACCATTTTAATCGGCCCCGAAGGCGGGTTCTCACCAACCGAACAAGCCCACATCAAAACCATCGCCGGCACCATACCGGTATCCCTTGGCCCCCGTATTTTACGCGCCGACACCGCCGCCATCGCCGCCCTTAGCATCATTCAAGCCCGAATTGGGGACTGGTACAGACGTCAGTAGCAGTACAAATGCCGCTCATTTTTTCGACGCCCTTCGCCTCTACTCTTCTTCGTTTCCCTCCGGCTACTCCTCTTCGCTTCCCTCCGGCTTGACCGGAGGGTCCATAGATCAACCTGTAGGAACGCTGTTGGTACTGCGCTAAGAGCTGGACCCTCCAGCCAAGCCGGAGGGAGGTGGCGAGGAAAGAACAAGACAACCCGCCTCAAACACAAATAACAAATTTTGATTTGTTTTATATGAATTGCATAAACCCTAGTGACGTATGCAATTTCAGCGCCTATAAGGCCGGTTGCTAGGGATAGTACAAACAAACACGATTGAGGAGCCGCATGGCTAAAGAAGAATTACTTGAGTTCGATGGAGAGATCACCGAACTATTGCCCAACGCCACGTTTCGAGTGAAGTTGGAAAATGGTCATGAGATCATTGGTCACACCGCTGGTAAAATGCGTAAAAACCGCATTCGAGTGTTGGCAGGTGACAAGGTTACGGTCGAAATGACCCCATATGATCTATCCAAAGGCCGCATTACCTATCGTTTCAAATAGCATGAAATTGCTATTGGCCAGTGGTTCCCCAAGACGGCTGGAGCTGTTAGCGCGCATGGGGGTAACCCCGACAAGTGTGATACCGGCTGATATTGACGAAACCCCCGCACCTAACGAAACCCCTCGCGAGCTGGCCATACGGTTATGTTTGGCCAAAGGACGTGCCGCACGAAATGCCGACAGCTTTGCTGATCATGATCTGGCCCTAACTGCGGATACGGTGGTCGGTGTCGGACGGCGCAATTTGGGGAAACCTGAGGATGCGGCCCAAGCTCGAAAATTTCTTGAGCTATTGTCTGGACGGGCTCACAAAGTTTGGACCGGGGTAGCGCTTACCTTAAAAGACGGCCAACAAATCCACCGCATTGTCAGCACCCGATTGCAATTCAAACGCCTAAGTCGCCAAGAAGTCAACGCCTATATCACCAGCAATGACTGGCAGGGCAAAGCTGGTGGTTATGGTATTCAGGGCATGGCTGAAATGTTTGTGCGCTCGTTAAGTGGTTCGTATTCAAACGTAATGGGCTTACCCTTGCACGAGACCTATGGCTTGTTGGTCGGGGTTGGTTATCCGGTGTTGGCCGATGACTAATTTGGTTTTGGTTGATGCTAGTGTTGGCGAAACACGTGCTTGTCTGTTCGATGAAAATGGCTTGGGTCTAGAGCTTGCCATTGAACGCTGGTCGGAGGCTGCAACCCGTGCGGTGCGGGGCGCGTGCTACGAAGCCAAAATCACCCGCGTTGATGCTGTATTAAATGCCGCATTTGTCGAACTTGGCGTTGGTGAGCCGGGCTTTTTACCGTTTGGCAAAAAAGGCCGCCCTACGCAAATTCACGAAGGCGCAAAAATCCTGGTCGAAGTCACCCGCGAAGCTCTACCCGGCAAGGGGCCAAATTTACGGGTTTTGATGAACCAAACCATATCAAAAGCAACCCCAAGCTTACCCCAGCGCATGGCGTTACCCAAACAGGCAACCATACAGCCCACCGATCGCTCTGGCCGCGAGAAAATTGATGCAGCGATGGACGAAGCCTTACAATCGGTGGTGGCGATAACGGGCGGCGGTGATGTCTGTATTGAGCAAACCCGAGCCTTGGTTGCGATTGATGTCGATACGGGTTCGGCTCAACTCACCGGCGGCAAGTTTAACTATCTGGCGGCACAAACTCTATTTCGGCAGTTGCGATTGCGCGGGTTGGGCGGGATTGTGGTGATTGATTTTGCACCCATGCGTTCAAAAAACGAGCAAGCAGCCCTAAAGGTCGCGGTTCAGAACATGGCCAACAACGACCCGGCACGAGTGGACGTATTACCGTTATCAAGGTTTGGTACATTGGAGCTGTTACGGCGACGAACCGGGCGCTCGGTATCAGAAATACTGTTGGACAAAACCGGCACCAAAACCGCCGAAACACGGGCATTAGAAGCCTTACGCGGCTTGGAAAACGAGGGATACGCCCAACCGGGAGCGCAATTGGTATTACGGGCCCGTGGCGATGTTGGCCGTTGGTTGGCCACCGACAGCATTGGCTGGCAAGCAGCCATGGTCCAGCGCATTGGCCCACGGTTCGAACTGGACGCCCATCATACGAAACAACGCCAACATTGGGAGATCATACCGAAATGAGCACAAAGCCAAAATGCCCCTTGTGCAAAAAGCCCAGCGCCGATGCCACCAAGCCATTTTGCAGCAAGAAATGCCAACAAATTGACCTTGGGCGTTGGTTAAAGGGGATCTATGCCATACCGGTTCGCGAAACCGAAGAAGACGACAGCCTCAGTTGACAACGAGGTACCAGACGCGCAAAAGCCGCACCTTAGCTATTTCACACCGGAGCCAGTTCCCATGACCGTCAAGGTTCGTTTTGCCCCCAGTCCAACTGGAAAACTACATGTGGGAAATATCCGCACGGCTTTGTTGAACTGGCTGTTCGCCAACAGTATGAATGGCTCGTTTTTACTGCGGATTGATGACACCGATATCGCCCGTTCAACCGCAGAATTTGAAACCGGTATTTTTGACGACATGGCCTGGTTGGGCTTGCCTCATGATCAAACCATGAAACAATCCGAACGCTTCGCAGACTATGATGCCGCCGCCGATCAATTACGGGCCAAGGGCCTGTTATACCCGTGTTACGAAACCGCAGAGGAGCTGGACCGCCAGCGCAAACTACAACGAGCCCAAAGCAAACCACCGGTATACAACCGTGCGGCATTGGCCTTAACCGATGCCGAGCGCGCTAAGCTAGAGACGCAAGGCGTGCAACCGCATTGGCGCTTTAAGCTGTCTGGCCAATCCGTGGTGTGGCAAGATGTCATTCGCGGCCAGCAACATATTGAAACTGCCTCTTTGTCCGATCCGGTGCTGATCCGGGCCGACAATAGCTATTTGTATACATTGCCTAGCGTGGTTGACGACCGCGACATGAACATCACCCATGTGGTGCGCGGCGAAGACCATGTTACCAATTCGGCAGCCCAGATTGAAATCTTTGAAGCCTTGGGCGCAACCGCGCCGCACATGGGTCATCATCCATTACTGGTTGGGGAAGATGGCGGTAAATTATCAAAACGCTTGGGCACATTGTCCGTCGCCGGGTTGCGCGATGAGGAACAAATACACCCAATGGCAATTTTGTCATTGCTGGCCAAAATCGGAACATCCGATCCAGTTGAAGTGCGTCTTGATATCAATCAATTGGTTGCCGAATTTGCTTTTTCTAAAATCGCCCGTGCGCCGGCCAGATTTGACCCGTCGGAGCTTAGCGCCCTAAACGCTAAAATCTTGCATGAGGCCTCCTACAAGGACGTGCAGTCCAAATTGGATGCTATGGGTGCCGATGGCGGTGAAGCGTTCTGGATGGCGGTACGTGGTAATTTGAACAGGCTTGCTGATGCAACGCTATGGCATGATATTGTCTTTCGTCCGACCGTGCCGGTGATTGACACTGATGATGCCCGGTTTTTGCAAAAGGCTGCCGAATTACTGGTCACTACAAATGGTTGGCAAGAGCTGACAGCCGCCTTAAAAAACGAAACTGACCGCAAAGGCAAATCCTTGTTTATGCCGTTACGTTTGGCGTTAACAGGGCAAGCCCATGGCCCAGACATGGGGGCATTGCTGCCGTTAATCGATACCGAGCGAGCCAAAGCACGGCTCAACGGCGAAACGGCTTAAGCTATTTTACGGGTGGCATGGCGCAACCAAGTACCCATTTCATCATCCAAATGCGGCGCGTGAGTGGCGTAAACTTGGGCATGATACCCGTCCAACCAATTGATCTCGTCACGGTTCAGCAAGTCGGCCTGTACCAAGCGCAAATCAATCGGCGCAAGGGTTAAGCTTTCAAACCCCAACATCGGCCGTTCACCACCGGGAGTTTCGCTAAGCGGTGTGACCACTTGTAGGTTTTCAATGCGAATACCATAGGCACCGGTTTTGTAAAATCCCGGCTCATTGGAAACAATCATTCCGGTTTGCAGTGCCACCGCATTCCAGCCTTTGGCAATGCGGTGCGGGCCTTCATGCACCCCTAAAAACGAGCCAACACCGTGACCGGTGCCATGATCATAATCCAAACCAGCTTCCCACAATGACATCCGTGCCAGTGCATCCAAATGGGTGCCGGTAGTGCCCGCCGGAAACCGGATTTTGGCCAAACCGATATGACCCTTTAGCACGCGGGTAAACCGGTCGCGCATCTCGTCCGTTGGTTGGCCGATGGCTAGGGTTCGGGTGACATCGGTGGTGCCTTCATTGTATTGGCCGCCGCTATCAATCAAAAATAATGACCCCGGTTCCAAGGGTAAATTGCTGGCGGTATTGACCCGGTAATGGACAATCGCGCCATTGGGACCCGCGCCAGAAATACTCTCAAAAGACAAATCTCGCAAAACACCGGATTCGCGGCGAAAGCTTTCAAGCTGTTGCGCGGCGCTGATCTCGGTTGCGCCGCCAGTTTGTACTTCATCGCTGTCGAGCCAATGCAAAAACTTGCACAAGGCCAACCCGTCACGGCGGTGGGCGATGCGTGCCCCTTCAACTTCAACCGGATTTTTACAAGCTTTGGGCAAGGCACAAGGGTCTGCGGCTCGCACCAATTTGGCCCCCGCTTGGCGCGCAGCTTCGAAATACCAAGCCGAGGCAGTGCTGGGGTCCAGTGCCAAAGTTTGCCCGCAAAGCCCGGTAATGGCCGCGTCAATCGCAGTTTCGGTTTCAATCGATACCGAATTTCCGAGATGGCGGCGAGTGTCATCAGTGATTTTGTTGGCATCGACAAACAAACTAGCTGTGCCATCGGCGTGGACCATAGCGCTCGATAAAGGCAAAGGCGTACATGCCACATCGCCACCACGTATATTGAACAACCATGCAATACTGGCCGGAGATGTGATGATGGTGGTATCGGCGTTTTGACTGCGTAAACCATCGACGATTTGCGCAATTTTATCGCCATGCGCTTGGCCGGCAAATTCAATCGGGTGCGGATGAATGGCGGCACGGGGCGCGGCGGGTCGCTCGGCCCAAATTTCATCAATCGGGTTGACGCTAAGTGCCACCAATTCGGCCCCGGTACTGTCGGTAGCTTGTTGCCAATTGGCCAACACATCTGGGCTTACTAATCTTGGATCATAGCCGATCCGGTGCGCAGCCGTGGTATGGGTTTGCAACCACCCAGCAATTCCAGGATCCATCAAGTCGGCATAAGCGAACAATGTGCCATCCACTTGGTCAGCTACTTGTAAGGTATAGCGGCCATCGACCAGCATCACCGCCTCGGCCTCCATCACAATCGCGGCCCCGGCCGAGCCGGTAAAGCCGCTCATCCAACCTAACCGGTCCGTCGATGCCGGCAGGTATTCGTTTTGGTATTCATCCTCATGCGGAATGATCAAGCCGTCCAGTTTCAACTCGCTCAAGCGGGCTCGCAGTTTTGGTACATTGCGACGGCCATATTGCGGGCCGCCTGTGATGTCAAAATTCTGGGTCATTGTTAAAACCTATGCCGGTGCGCTATCTGGCGCAATATATATTTGAAATGCTTCTGCTTGTTAACCGCCTATGCAAATTTGCATAACTCATTTGATGTTTTAGCTCTTATCGTTTTGCATGAAATACATCATATCCCACGTGCCGAAACAAATAAGAAAAAGGAACTTCTTCGTCATGACTATCTTCAAAGTAACCTCCCGACCTGCCTCTGCAAATGCCAATGGAAATACACCATTAAACACGCAGAATAATGTGCTGTCAGAAGGCACGTTTAATCAACGCCCCCATGTTGCTAGCCGTCGTTTGGCCCGCCGCGATCGGCGTAATCAACGCGCTGCCTAAGCTTGATAGCGTAAAATGGTCCAATCGCCTAATTCGCGTGATCGGACCATTTTTAATCCTTGATCGGCATAGGCAGTCCCTACTGCCTGTGCCTGCTCATGTAGCAATCCTGCCAGAATGAGTTGACCATTTTTCGCCAATAACGGGACAAGGCTCGCCGCCATTTCGATCAATGGCCCGGCCAAAATATTGGCAAAGATTAAATCGAATTGTGTGTCTTGTAACGCCGGATGGTTCACCCCGTCCGCGACAAGTAAATCGACTTGGGTTCCCACCTGATTTTCCACAATATTAGCCTTGGCCACATCTATGGCTTCGCCATCAATGTCCGTGGCCAATACCGGTGCGTTTTGTGCTTTGGCGGCAGCAATTGCCAATATGCCAGCGCCGGTGCCCAAATCTAATATTTGTTGGAACTTAGCCCCCTCACCTAAGATTTGATCAAATTCTAACAAACAGCCTTTGGTGGTTTCGTGATGGCCGGTTCCAAAAGCTAAACCCGCTGGAATGCAAATAGAGATCGCGTCATCGGTTATTTTAGGCTGGTCATGGGAGCCATGAATATAAAACCGCCCGGCCAGTACTGGCGTTAGAAAACGTAAAGACTCTAATACCCAGTTTTTGACTGGTAATTTGATAATTTCAACCGCAACCCCCGCCCCCAACCCTGAAATAAAGCCATTGTCAGGCTCCTGATCAACCACAATTTCCAACCGCCAAGCCGGTAGCGTATCCTCAAACAAAGACAAAGATAATGGCGCAATAATATAGGTCTCTAAACCCGCCTCGATCTCTTCTAATTGTGACTTGGTACCGATAATTTTAATTTGCCATAAATCTGTCAATTCCTGTATTCTTTCATCTGGTTGCGCAATTTTCTTTAGACGGAGTCAGCTTTTTTTAAAAACTGGATCATTAGTTTTTTTCGGCCCGCTTTTTCAAATAGCACTTCGGCTTTGTCGCCATCAATACCGGTAATCCGCCCATAGCCAAATTTATCATGAAAAATACGCTCGCCACTGTCGAAGCCACCGCCGCTGGTTTTAGATATCGCCCGTGCTGTGCCCTCAATGGCCGGTGGTCGCGCCTTGGCGTTTTGTAAACGTCGCCAACCTGGGCTGTCATAACTGCTGGGCGCCGTATTCGCCTCGCTGCTACTTTGCGGGCCATAATATCCGGTTTCGGCGCGAGCTTCCACGTGTTCGGGCGGTAATTCATCGACAAAGCGCGACGGCAATACCGCTTGCCAACGGCCATAAATTTGTCGGTTGGCGGCAAAATAAATAATTGCCTGTTGTTCAGCCCGCGTTAACCCAACATAGGCCAATCGGCGTTCTTCTTCTAAGGCGCGGGTGCCGTTGCCATCCAATGCCATTTGCGAGGGAAACACGCTCTCCTCCCAACCGGGCAAAATCACCAATGGGAACTCCAACCCTTTGGCGGCGTGCAAGGTCATCAAGCTGATCTCGTCGTCCGAACGCCCAGTTTCGCGCTCCGACACCAAGGCTACATGCTCCAAATAGCCTTGCAAATCATCGAACTCGCCCATGGCTTGCACTAGTTCTTTTAGGTTTTCCAGACGGCCTTCTGCTTGTGGGCTTTTATCGGCTTGCCACATCGCCGTATAGCCGCTTTCATCCAACACCAATTCGGTAAGTTGCGGATGTTCGGTGGTTTGCCCCATGTGCCGCCAATGCTCAACATCCTTTAGCAAGGCCCGCAATCCTGTGCGCGCTCGCCCGCCAATTTCATCGGTTTCAACCAAGTGCCGCGCCGTTGCCATCAACGACATGTCTAGGCCACGCGCCGCCTGTTGCAGTTTTTGCATGGACGCGGCACCAATGCCGCGTTTGGGTGTATTGGCAATGCGCTCGAACGCCAAATCATCGGTATCTGATTGCACACAGCGCATATAAGCATGGGCATCGCGCACCTCGGCTCGCTCAAAAAACCTAGGCCCGCCAACGACGCGGTACGGCAGGCCCAGCGCGATAAAGCGTTCTTCAAAGCTACGCATTTGTCTGGAGGCGCGCACCAACACGGCGCAATCAGCGTAATGATGGTGTTTTGACACCCAGTTCTCAATTTCCTCCACTGCGGCTCTAGCTTCAGCCTCGCCGTCCCAAACCCCGAATACTTTGACTTTTTCACCATCGGTTTGGTTGGTCCACAAGGTTTTTCCTAACCGGTCCTCATTGGCGGAAATCAATTTTGCGGCGGCAGCCAGAATATGATTGGTGGAACGGTAATTCTGCTCCAAGCGCACCACTTTTGCACCGGGGAAGTCGGTTTCAAAACGCAAGATATTATCGACCTCGGCCCCGCGCCAACCGTAAATCGACTGGTCGTCATCACCCACCACACATAAATTGTTCGAACCACGAGCCAGTAATCGCAGCCATAGATATTGGCAAACATTGGTATCTTGGTACTCGTCCACCAGCAAATAGCGAAATTTACGGTGATACCTAGCCAATACATCTTCGTGGTTTAGGAAAATCGTCAATGTGTGCAGCAATAAATCACCAAAATCGACGGCGTTTAAGGTCCGCAGCCGTTGTTGGTATATTTTGTAGACCGCAGCGCCTTTCCCATTGGCAAACGCCCAGCCATCGCTGTCACTGATTTTATCCGGGCCAAGCCCCCGGTTTTTCCAACCGTCAATCAAATGTGCCATAAAACGCGGGGTCCAACGCTTTATGTCAATATCCTGAGCCATGATCACCTGTTTTAACAAGCGGATCTGGTCGTCCGTGTCCAATATCGTAAAGCTGGACTTTAAACCGACCAGTTCGGCATGGCTCCGTAATATTTTGGCCGAAATTGAGTGAAACGTGCCGAGCCAAGGAACTCCATCGACACCATCGCCGACCAATGTACTCACCCGTAAGCGCATTTCGCGGGCGGCTTTATTGGTGAAAGTTACGGTTAATATTTCCCATGGCCTAGCTTTGCCCATCGCCAATAAATGCGCAAAACGCGTGGTCAGCACCCGCGTCTTGCCGGTTCCGGCCCCGGCCAGCACCAAAACAGGACCGTCCAGAGCTTCCACCGCTTCGCGTTGGGCTGGGTTTAGGTTTTCCAAATAATCGGTTGCCCCCATTGGCGGCTTGGGCCGAGCCAGTTCGGAGATAGAGGGGATAGAATCTGTCATGCCTTGTTGTTTCGTAAAAACAAAAACAAAGCAAGAACGAGCTGGGATTATTCCCAGCAAAATATGCAAAATACGGATATCGCAGGTTTGGTAAAACCTTAAAC
>JAESUG010000057.1 GCA_016763185.1 Robiginitomaculum sp.
GCTATCTGAATATCTCGATTTCTTCATAATAAAATCTCCTTCGTTAAAGTACGAGAAAATTCTACTTATGAGCACCCTTAAATATCGGGGGTATTACCATATGTGTTCGAACATTTTTAAATGGTGCGCCTAGACACGGATACCTCGAACCAATTTTGGCAGGAATTAGAGGAGTGGCAAGCGACATTAAAAAATTAATCAAACATGCCTCGCCGGGTCTTGTTTGTTTCCAAGAACTCTAACAATCAGAATATACTCATCAATATTAGTGTAATAAATTGAGTGAGCCTTATGCTCATATCTTTTGAGATTTGGCGTGATATGGCCATAGTTAGCTCCCCAGCTTGGGTGCTCACTTAATAAATCAAATCTGGTATGAAGTTCATCAAAATATTCATCAGCTTTCGCTATTCCATATTCTTGTAGGCCATAGCGAAACATCTCTCGAATATCGTCTTCTGCCCTAAGAGATAATTTGTATTTCATTTATCCAATAATTCTCGGTGTAATTCGGCTTTAATCTCAAGCATTGTTTTATCACTAATGCCACTATCTAAGCCATCTTGGATCATAGCTCTTAATTGATGCTCAGCGGCTCTTTTATCTTGATCTTTACGAATAAGATCGCGAAAATACTCACTATCACTAGCATAACGACCTGAGGCAATTTGTGATTTGATCCATTCTTCCATAGGTTCAGAAAGGGTAATTGTTTTTCGTAACATAAGCATTGCTCCAGATATTTACTACAGTATAGCATATGTTGATAGTACGATGCAAATCATACTTCTGGCGCTATTTTCTATAGAAAACAGAATATAATGACACCTAAGCAGAGTTAGAACCAAAAACAGCATAAAAATCAATAGGTTACAAAATGGTGCGGGCGGGGGGACTTGAACCCCCACGATCTTGCGATCTCAGGATTTTAAGTCCTGTGCGTCTACCGATTCCGCCACGCCCGCATGGTGCCTGACTTGTTGGCGCAAGATACATAGAATTTTTAAGATGCAAACGAAAAAATGTACAAAATCTGTAAAACATGCACCTTGGCGATCTGATGAGGTTTGTTATACCTGTTTTTCAAATGGAGGAAACCTGTCTTGAACTCGCCTATGCTCTTACCTGTCCTGTATTCATTTCGCCGTTGTCCCTATGCAATGCGGGCGCGATTGGCGTTGTTGGCGGCGGAACAGTCAGTGGTTCTACGTGAGGTTTCGTTGAAACAAAAACCGGATGCAATGTTGGCGATTAGCCCTAAGGCCACGGTGCCGGTATTGGCGTTGGCCAATGGCCAGGTAATTGAAGAAAGCCTGCAAATCATGCAATGGGCGTTGGCACAAAATGATCCCAAAAAATTATTATCGCCTATGGGGACCCGCAAGGAAATCATGATGGCATTGATCGAGGAAGCGGATACCCAGTTCAAACATCATCTGGATCGGTATAAATATGGTAGCCGCTATTCACCACAAGAAGTTGATGCGCACCAGGATGCCGGTTTGCAATTCTTGCACAAATTAGACCGTCATCTTACCAGCACACCCTTTTTGTTTGGCGATGCACCTTCCTTGGCCGATATCGGCATATTTCCATTTGTACGTCAATTTGCTGGTGTTGATCGCGCTTGGTTCGATAAAACAGTGCCCAAGACGGTTATAAACTGGCTTGATGGTTATCTTAACACCGACGTATTTGCCCAAGTCATGCACAAATATCAACCATGGACCGCGAATGATCCCGTGATTGTCTTTCCTGCAATGTTACCCGAAAACGCCGATGAAGTTTGATCCGCCCCTATTATCTGGAACATTAATCCAGCGCTATAAACGTTTTTTGGCCGACGTGCGTCTGGATGATGGTGAAACCTTAACCGCGCATTGTGCCAATCCGGGTTCGATGTTGGGGCTGGTTGCGCCCGGCAATTTGGTTTGCCTATCCGACAGTCAGAACCCAAAGCGCAAATTACAAATGACACTGGAACTGGTGCAAGTTGATGGTGCGTGGGTTGGGGTGAATACCCATTTGGCAAATAAACTAGCCGAAGCTGCGATTACCGATGGTCGCATCGCGCCTTTAAGCGGCTATACATCCATCCATCGCGAGATAAAATACGGAGAGAACAGCCGAATTGATTTACTATTGGAGGCCGAGGGTAAGCCTTCGTGTTATGTCGAGGTAAAAAGCGTCACCTTATCACGCTCCAAAGGTTTGGCTGAATTTCCGGACAGCGTCACCACACGCGGAACCAAGCACTTAGGCGAGTTATCCGCACAAGTGGCCGCCGGCGCACGGGCCGTTCAGTTGTTTGTGGTGCAACGTAGCGATTGTCAAACCTTCACCCCGGCTGCTGATATTGACCCGGTCTATGCCGCCGCCTTAAGCCAAGCCAAACAGGATGGGGTTGAAATACTGGCCATGACTTGCCAAATTTCACCGGATGGCATTGCGATAACGAACCCGATACCGGTGGAACTTGCATGAACGAACAATCGAAATGGGACTTACCTGATGCGTTTATTCATCGGGTACAAGCCAAACCAGAACACATTGATGGCTTTGGCCACGTCAACAATGCGGTGTACAATACTTGGCTGGATGCTACGGCTTGGGCCCATTGGGATCATTTTGGGTTAGACCCTGCAATTTGCGTGTTGGCGCGGCGCGGCATGGCCGTGATCCGAGCCGAGGCCGACTATTTGCAATCGGCATATTTCGGGGATAAGTTGGATGTGGCCGTATGGATTACCGCGTCCGATGGTCGATTGCGCGCCCAACGCCAATACCAAATCCGGCGCGTTGATAACGGCGTTACGATCTTTCGAGCCAAATGGAAATTGATCTGTATCAATCTGGACAATGGCCGCCCAGCGCGTATGAGTAAGGAATTAACCGATCATTATCGAGTATCCGACAAAATAGCAGCAGCCTTAAGCGAGTAAACCAACCATTATGTACACCCAAGCAGACCTTGCCCCAACGGGCCGTAGCGACACCATCCGTATCCACAAACCCGAAGACTTTGTCGGCATGCGCGCCGCTGGTGCAATCGCGGCGGCCTGTCTTGATATGTTGGTAAAATATGTGGCCCCCGGTGTGGTGACGGATGATTTGGACCAACTGGCTCGCGAGTTTATTTTAGATCATGGCGCAATCCCGGCCTGTTTGTTTTATCGCGGCTATCCCAAAACCTTGTGCATCTCGTCGAACCATGTGGTTTGCCACGGCATTCCATCGGCAAAAACCTTAAAGGATGGTGATATTATCAATATTGATGTGACAGTTATTGTTGATGGCTGGCACGGTGATACCTCGCGGATGTTCACTGTCGGCAATGTCAAACGCAATGCCCAGCGGTTAATTGACGTTACCTATGAAGCCCTGCAACGGGGCATAAAGTGTGTAAAACCCGGTGCGACTTTGGGTGATATTGGGGCTGCGATCCAAGAATACGCCGAAGAACAGCGCTGTGGCGTGGTTCGTGATTTTTGCGGACATGGATTGGGTCGCGTGTTTCATGATAACCCCAATGTACTGCATTACGGCACGCGTGGAACCGGAGCAGAACTAAAAGAAGGTATGTTTTTTACGATTGAGCCGATGTTAAACCTAGGCAAGCCCGCAGTTAAAATCCTTGCTGATGGTTGGACTGCCGTCACCCGTGACAAATCATTATCGGCACAGTTCGAACACTCAATGGGTGTCACCGCCACCGGCGTGGAGATATTCACCTTATCACCAACTGGCTTGCATAATCCCGCCGCGGTGGAATGACGAAACCACCAACGGTTAAGCCGCATTTTCATGGACATCGCGAACGCCTTCGCACGCGCTTCACCGACGCTGGCGCTGATGCTTTGGCGGATTATGAATTGTTGGAACTATTACTATTTCGCAGTATCCCACGCCGCGATGTCAAAGGATTGGCCAAAACTTTGATTGAAACCTTTGGTGATTTTTCTAGCGTAATAGGTGCTGAAGCCGAACGATTGCAAGAAGTCACCGGGGTAAGCGCTGCCGTTGCTCGTGACTTAAAGGTTATCCAAGCCGCCAGCTTGCGCACCCAACGAATTGGCCTGCATCAACGCGAAGTTATCTCCTCGTGGAGCGCGCTGAATGATTACTGCCGGGCATTATTATCTCATGAAACCCGCGAGCAATTCCGGGTGTTATTTTTGGACAAGAAAAACCGGTTGATTGCCGACGAGCAACAAAGCCAAGGCACCGTCGATCATGCCCCAGTATACCCACGAGAAGTCATGCGCCGGGCGCTGGAATTGGGCGCATCCTCGGTGATTTTGGTACACAATCACCCCAGCGGTGACCCGACGCCATCAAAGGCCGATATCGAAATGACTCGAAAAATCGTCGAATCCGGAAAAGCGTTATCGGTAACGGTACACGATCATATTATTGTCGGTAAAAGCTCGACGACGAGTTTTAAGGCGTTGCAGTTGATTTAGGGGTTGTGACAAGGAAGCTTGGCCGAGCGGATATCTAAAATATCAACCAGATGATTTCAAGTAAAAGTCGCACCATCAAACACACAAGATGGTTTGCCCCTTGTCAGACAAGGTCAGTTGTATAGGTTCGCGCTCAAGTTTCAACAACGGCTTTAACATGACAACCTATTCATCAGACCCGCGCCATCATACCGGCGAAGAATGTACCAAAATGTCCGAAGTTCGGTATGAGATTGACCGACTTGACCGCGTCTTGGTTAAAATCATCAAAGAGCGCCAAGATTATATGGACGCTGCAGCTCGGATTAAAGGCAGCCGCGCGGTGGTGCGCGATCAAGCCAGAGTAGAAGATGTTGTCCGCAAGGTATTAACCAGTGCGGCACGATACGGCCTATCGACGAGCATTGCCGAACCCGTATGGCGCACGATGATTGAACAATGCATCGCATATGAATTGGAGGCTTGGGATCATTTGCGCAAATCTTGAATTTGTAATTTGTATTCGCGTTTGTCGATAAAATGGATCACCGCGTTGACTTGTTCTCGCACCTGCGCCGCAGCCACGGATCTGGCCGGCGTGCCGGCGCGGATCACCGCCTCTGCTGCCTCGCAAGCTGCAGCTAATTGATGGGCTCCGATCCCTCGCGCACTGCCCTTTAGTGAATGCGCCGCTGCGGCCCAACCTTCGGTATCGCCATCCGCTATCAATAATTTCAACCAAACTCGGACTTGCTCCCGAAACAAAGAATAAATCTCGCGCTCCATTTGCACGTCACCACAAGTGTATTGGTGTAAATGTTTAAGATCGATCGCGGATTGTTTGGCGCTCATAGGATGTTCCAAATTTTATTGCCTTGTGAACCGTTCGTTCAGCTAAGCTTCAGATTGCACCAGATAGGTTTACGGTATA